>NZ_JBICTU010000004.1:0-352769 GCF_043197795.1 Sphaerisporangium sp. NPDC049003 | reverse complement strand
GTGGAGGGGGAGTCCAAGGGGCGGATCGTGCTGGCCACGGTCAAGGGTGATGTGCATGACATCGGGAAGAATCTGGTGGACATCATTTTGTCCAATAATGGTTATGAGGTGGTGAATCTCGGGATCAAGCAGCCGGTGTCGACGATTTTGGAGGCGGCTGAGGATGGTAAGGCCGATGTGATCGGGATGTCGGGGTTGCTGGTGAAGTCGACGGTGATCATGCGGGAGAACCTGGAGGAGATGAACGCGCGGGGGATTTCGGGGCGGTTCCCGGTGCTTTTGGGTGGGGCGGCGTTGACGCGGGCGTATGTGGAGCAGGATCTGGCCGATGTGTTTCAGGGTCAGGTGCGGTACGCGCGGGACGCGTTCGAGGGGTTGCGGTTGATGGACGCGTTCATGGCGGTCAAGCGGGGGGTGGAGGGGGCGGCGTTGCCGCCGTTGCGGGAGCGGCGGGTCAAGGCGGGTGCGAGGTTGGTGCGTACCCCGGAGGCGGAGTTGCCGGCTCGTTCGGATGTGGCGGCGGGTAATCGGGTTCCGGTGGCGCCGTTTTTGGGGGAGCGGGTGGTGAAGGGCATTCCGCTGGGGGAGTACGCGGCGTTTTTGGATGAGCGGGCGACGTTCATGGGGCAGTGGGGGCTGAAGGCGGCCCGGGGGGGTGAGGGGCCCTCGTATGAGGAGTTGGTGGAGTCTGAGGGGCGTCCGCGGTTGCGGATGTGGCTGGAGCGGATGCAGACCGAGGGGCTTTTGGAGGCGGCGGTGGTGTACGGGTATTTCCCGTGTGTCAGCGACGGCGACAGCCTGATCGTCTTGGATGAGGCGGGGGGCGAGCGGACGCGGTTCACCTTCCCGCGGCAGCGGCGTGACCGGCATCTGTGCCTGTCGGACTTCTTCCGCTCCCGGGAGTCGGGGGAGGTGGATGTGGTGGCGTTCCAGGTGGCCACGATGGGGAGCAGGGTGTCGGAGGCGACGGCGGAGTTGTTCGCCAAGGACGCCTACCGCGACTATCTGGAGTTGCACGGGTTGTCGGTGCAGCTGACCGAGGCGTTGGCCGAGTACTGGCACGCGCGGGTGCGTTCGGAGCTGGGGATCGGTGGCCGGGAGTCGCTGCAGGACATGCTGAAGGTGAACGTGACCGGGTGCCGGTACTCGTTCGGGTATCCGGCGTGCCCGAATCTGGAGGATCAGGTGCAGTTGTTCGAGCTGCTGGACCCGGCGCGGATCGGGGTGTCGTTGTCGGAGGAGTTCCAGTTGCATCCCGAGCAGGCGACCTCGGCCCTGATCGTGCACCACCCCGAGGCCAGCTACTTCAACGTCTGAGACGCTGGACGGGTGCCGTGCGCCGGCGGCGTACGGCACCCGTAGGGGAACGACTCCCGTAGGGGAACGACTCCCGTCACACCGAGGTCGAGTTCTGCCCGAACAGGACGAGCGCCCAGGTGAGGCAGCCGAAGGCCGCGGTGGAGGCCACCGCGCGGACGACGTTCCAGCGGACCCACCGCGCCTCGAACCGCTCGCGCACGGCCGCGAGCGACATGGCGTGATCGGATCCCGCCGCCTCCAGCTGGTCGTTCAGCGGCACGTTGACGGCGAAGGTGACGATGAGCACCACCGCGTACAGCGCGAGCGCGGCCACGATCCAGAGCAGCGCGGCGCCCGTGCCCGCGCGGAGGGCGAGCACCGCGGCGAGCGCGGTCAGCACCGGCGCGCCGAGGAACGCGAGCAGGAACCAGCCGTTGAGGATGGCCACGTTGATCGATCGCATGGCGCTGACGAAGGTGCGGTCGTCCGTCCGGTTCAGCCCGAGCATGACCGAGATGGCGTAGGCGTAGAACAGGCCCGCGACGAGCCCGGTGATGATCGTGGCGGTGACCAGGGTGGCTCCTCGTGCCAGGTCCGTCATCGCGTCCTCCTTGGTCTCTTCATGCCGACAGTCAATCGCCCGCACCATGAGACGGGCCATGGTCGAGAAGCGCGATTCCATGTTCAGGCGTCTAGAGTGAGCCGTATGGACACCCTCGCGAGCATGCTCGACGGGCCGAGGGCCAGGGGCGCCTTCCTGCTGCGCTCGATCCTCACCCCGCCCTGGTCCCTGCGCGTCCAGGACGGGGCGCCGCTCACCCTGGTGGCCATGGTGCGGGGCGAGGCGTGGGTGGTGCCCGACGGCGGCGAAGCGGTCCGGCTGAGCCCGGGGGATGTCGCGATCATCCGGGGCCCCGAGCCGTACACGGTGGCCGACGACCCGGCCACGCCTCCCCAGGTGGTCATCCATCCGGGCCAGCACTGTGCGACCCCCGAGGGGGAGCCCCTGGCCCAGGCGATGGACCTGGGCGTCCGCACCTGGGGCAACAGCCCGTCGGGGTCGGCGGTGATGCTCACCGGCACCTACCAGATGCGGGGAGAGATCAACCGGCGGCTGCTCGCGGCGCTGCCCACGCTGCTGGTCCTGCCGGGCGACGCCTGGGACTGCCCGTTCATCGCCCTGCTCGGCGACGAGATCGTGAAGGACGAGCCGGGCCAGGAGGCCGTTCTCGACCGGCTGCTCGACCTGCTGCTCATCGCCGTCCTGCGCGCCTGGTTCTCCCGTCCCGAGGCCGGGGCGCCCGCGTGGTACCGCGCGCACAGCGACCCCGTGGTGGGCAAGGCCCTGCGCATGCTGCACAACAACCCCGGCCATCCCTGGACGGTCGCCACGCTGGCCGAGGGCACCGGCGTGTCCCGCGCCGCGCTGGCGCGCCGGTTCACCGACCTGGTCGGCGAGTCTCCCATGGCCTACCTCACGGGCTGGCGGCTCGCCCTGGCCGCCGACATGCTGCGCGAGTCCGACGCCACCGTGGGCGCGGTGGCGCGGCAGGTCGGGTACGGCAGCTCCTTCGCGCTCAGCACCGCCTTCAAGCGCGTACACGGCGTCAGCCCGCAGGACCACCGCAGGCACCGCGTCCACGAGGAGGCCGGCGGCGCGGGCCCGGCGCCCCTCCGCGAGAAGGCCGCCGTGGCCGGGACGCCGCTCTGAGGTTCAGGCGCTGGTGATGACGGCGAAGCGCGCGCCCGACGGGTCGGCGAGCTCGGCGAACCGGCCGACGCCCTCGGCGCCCACAGCGGGGGCGACGACCCGGCCGCCGAGCTCCCGCGCCCTGGCGACCACCTCGTCGCAGTCGGAGACCTCGAAGTACGGAAGCCAGTGCGGGGTGTCCCCCTCCTGCAACGGCATGACGCCGCCGAGGCCCGGGTCGTCCCCCTCGGCGGTAGAGACGACGATGTAGGTCATCTCGCCGAACGGCATGTTCTCGCTGGTCCAGTCGAAGACCTGCGCGTAGAAGGCGCGGATCGCGTCGGGCACCGGGACGTACAACTCGGTCCAGGCGAGGGACCCGGGCTCGGCGACGAGGTCGAGCCCCCTGACCTCGCGGGGCTCCCACAGGGCGAACTCGGCGCCTCCGGGGTCGGTGCACCCGGCCATGCGGCCGCTGGTGAAGACGTCGAACGGCGAGACGCGCACGGCGCCCCCGCACTCCTCGACCGCCTTGGCGGTGGCGTCCGCGTCAGGGGTCTGGAAGTAGAGCGTCCACGCCGAGGCGCCGGGGTTCGGGCCGGCGGCCGCGACGGTCAGGCCGTCGAGCCGGAAGAAGCCGTAGCCCCCCGAATCGGGGCCGGCCGGCTGGAAGCTCCAGCCGAACAGGGCGCCGTAGAAGGCGGCGGCGGCCTCGGGGTCGGGGGTACCGAGCTCGACCCAGTTGGGGGCACCGTCGACGTGCGGGGTGGTGAGCATGGCTGTGCTCCTTCGCAAGAGTCTGGGGGTCAGGCGGGCTGGACCTGGACGCTGTGCGTGCCGGTGAGCGTGCGCTCGCCGACCGTGCCCGCCGGCACGCGCGTCGCCGCGTGCAGGAGGCCTGACCTGCAGTTCGCGCCGGAGTAGACGATGACGTCGGCGTTGGTCGCGTTGATCACCTGGACCCGGCTCAGAAGGCGGAACGAGGGAAGCCCGTAGCACCCGGGCGCCGGATCGAAGAACTGGTTGCGGGTGACCCCTTCGGTCGTGATGATCAGCTTCCCCGTGGCCGCGACGGCCGGACCTGGGGCCGCGAGGATCAGTGGCGCGGTGGCGAGCAGGGCGCTGAGGGTGGTCAGGACACGTCGCATGGCTCTCTCCTCAACCGTGGAACTCCAGCACGATCATCGTAACCGAGAGTGACCACAAGCTCACTGAAGTGTCGCGCCGCCGGGTCGGAACGGGAACGCGACCGCCGGCCCGCCCGAAGGCGGACCGGCGGTCGCGAGGTGCTCTGTCCTGGGGCCTGACCCGCGGTCCCTAGTCCCCGAACTCGTTCTGCACTCCGGGCGGGGTCAGCGCGGAGATGTAGTGCTGCGGGAGATGGTCGTCGATCGAGTAGACGGCGGGCAGCGAGCGGGTCGCCTCGAACCTGCGGGCGATGTAGGCCATCGCCGACATCGGGATCCCGAGCAGGCCCGCCATCTGCGGCGTCGGATGCTTCCGCGTCTCCCAGTGGCCCTTCCTCGACTGCGAGGCGCACCGCGGGTAGGTCAACATGTTCACGATGCTGTTGCGCAGGTGCGGCACCCGGTAGTGGTGCTCGCGGCCGAAGTGGCGGAAGGGTCCCGACGCGGTGGACGGCAGGTGCGGGACGACGTCGCTGTCGTAGACGTAGCGGATGACGTTGTCGCGGAGGAACTCGTCGGTCTCGCACGCCTCGGCGAAGCTCGGGTCGCCGATCATGGGCTGGCCGTAGGTGTAGACGGCCTTGAGCCGGTCGGCGAACGCCTCCCTGTACTTGCGCTCGTGCCTGATCATGACGCCCATGAGCGCGGCCATGGCCCCGCCCATGCTGTGCCCGGTGATGTACAGCGCCTCCAGGTTCCCGTCGAGCCGGGAGGGGTCGACGCCGTAGCCGCCCTCGCCCTGCGAGGAGCCGTTGGCCGAAGAGGCGCCGTCGCCGCGCATGCCGCGTATCGGCCGGCGGTCGCACGCGTGCCGTAGGGCGTCCATGACCTCGTACCGGGTCGCGCGTACGTTGCGGTAGACGCCGGCGTGGACCGTCGAGCACGGGTCGCTGATCTGGTAGCCGATGCGCTCCGGTTCGACGTCGATGTTGCTGAGCCAGTCGATGAAATTCAGCGGGTCGGTTCCGCGGTAACACAGGATCCCGACTTTGCCGTTCCTGCTCTGGATCAGGTAGGCGGTGGAACTGATCAGCATGGCGTCCACGGACGTCTGGATCATGCGGACCTGGTTGTCCTCCAGGCCCATTCTCGCCATGATCATGGAGAGGGTTCTGGGGTCCGAATAGGAATAGGCCGCGCAGGTGGCCATGAGATGCGCGATTTCGGGATCCGGATGGTCGACGGCGTTCAGCAGCCGCGTCTCCAGGTTCTTGTAGACCGGGAATCCGGATGTCTCGCGATGTCCGTACGGCCGGAGTTCGTCGTAGGTAGGCGCCTTGGCGTCCCGGTTCCACAGGCCGGTCATTTCGAGGATGTCCCGCATCCTCTGGTCCGACTCCCGTGAGAGGTCTCCCGCGACGTCCGGTTTCCTGGCCCCGCTCACCACCTTTCCGGCGCTGGGCTGGCCGACCGCGGCCCCGACTGGCTTATCCGACTGGCGACTGTTCCTGGTGGTATCCACGCTTGCCACGCCATACACCTTCCGTCATCGACGGTGCTCTCGATTGATACGCGGTCTCCGTGATGAGCAGGACAGCATCGCCACTCGCGCTTGACGCGCGCCCGAGATCCGCCTGTCTTTCACAATTTCCTAGACATCCCGGGTCAAATCTCATGCGCTCGCAAACTCATTTCCAGAGCGGTGCCGCGTGCGGTCCTAAACGAACCGCCGGTGCGCGCGGCCGGCGATGTGGGGCGGCGGGGTGAGGCCTTCGGGCAGCAGCGGATCGGGCTCGGCGTCGCCCCAGACGGCGTGCAGGGGCAGGACGCCCGCCCAGATGCCGAGCGCGGCGTCGGGCCCGTCCCCGTCGTCGGGCGGGCCCGTGCGCACCTTCACCGACGCCTCGTCGAGCGAGAGAGCCAGAAGCGTCGTGGCCGCGAGCTCCTTGCGGCTGGGGCGGCGCGCGTACTCCCACTGGCCCGGAGCGGCGTGCTCGGTGAGCAGGCGGAGACCGGCGAGCTTCTCCTCCGGGCCGGTCACCACACGGGGGACGCCGTAGATCATCGCGCTGCGGTAGTTGACCCCGTGCTCGAAGACCGAGCGGGCCAGCACCAGCCCGTCGACGTGGGTCACCGTGACGCAGACGGACGTCTCCGGGGCGGAGATCAGGCTGCGGCCGGCGACCGAGCCGTGGAGGTACAGGGTGTCGCCGTCGGCGCCGTACACCGTCGGGACGACCATGACCTGTCCCTCGACGGTCACTCCCAGGTGGCACACGAAGCCCGCCGCGAGGATGGCGTCGAGGACGTCGCGGTCGAGGCTGCCCTGTTCCCGCAGGCGGCGGTGCGTGGTCCGGTCCGTCTGGGTCAGGCTCCGGCGCTGGGGGGACGTGGTCATGCCGGCTCTCTCCCTGGGTACGGTCGGCGCCCGGCCCCGGGCGGGGGGCCGGCCGAGCGCGCGCACGCCGCCGTGATGCGTCGGCGTTTCGAGCCGATGCTACCGATTCCGTGGTGTTGGTACGAGATCTGGCACTGAATCCGTTGTCGCGGGGCCTTGGAGGCCTCAGCGGGAGGAGGAGGCCGCGAGCGTCACCGGGACATCCCGCGTCAGGGCCGGAAGGTGCTCGGAGATCGGGAGCCGCAGGACGAAGCGGGCACCACCGGCCTCCGATTCCCCGGCCTCGATGGTTCCGCCGTGGGCGCGGGCGATGTCGCGGACGATCGCGAGGCCGAGACCCGTGCCTCCCCGGTCGCGGCAGCGCGAGGCGTCCAGCCGGGTGAAGCGCTCGAAGATCCGCTCCCGGTCCGCCTCGGCGATGCCGTCCCCGTCGTCGGCGACGACCAGCTCGGCGAACTTCCCGTCGCGGCGCACCTCGACCAGCACGACGCACCTGGCGTGCCGCTGGGCGTTGTCCAGCAGGTTGGTCAGCACGCGCGCGATCTGGGTGTCGACGGCCCTGACCATCACCCCGGGGGTGAGCCGCAGCCGCACGGGCACCCGGTCGGCGCGCCGGGAGACCTCCATGCGGGCCGACTCCGCCAGGTCCACGTCCTCCAGGGCGCTGGGCGCGCCCGCGCCGACCTTCGCCAGGAGCAGCAGGTCGGTGATGATGGCCTGGAGCCGGTCGACGTCCCCGAGCGTACGGTCGAGCAGATCGTCGAGGTCGGTGTCCTCCGGATGCATCCGCGCCTCCTCAAGCTGGGCACGAAGGCCCGCGATGGGGGTACGGAGCTCGTGCGAGGCGTCGGAGGTGAACTGCCGCTGCGCGGCGAGGACATGGTCCATCCGCTCCTTGGCGTTCTCCAGGCGTTCCAGCGTGCTGTTGACGGTCCTGGCGAGGCGGGAGATCTCGTCGTCGCCCGCGGGCTCGGGAACGCGGCTGCTCAGGTCGTTGACGTTGGTGGCGGCCAGCTCGGTGCGAATGGCCTCGACCGGCCGGAGGGTCCGGCCGGTGATCTTCCAGGTCGCCCAGGTCGCGAGGGAGACCAGCACCGCGACCTGGATCGCGAACAGGGCGTCGAAGACGCCCGCGGACACGACCCCGCGGATCGGGCCGCCCGCGTAGACGGTGTTGGAGTCGGGGCCGAGGCTCACGCGGACGGCCGAGACGCGGACGCAGCCGAGCTGCGCGAAAGCGCAGGTCTCCACGTCCTTCTGCGGGTCCGCCGCCGTGGGCCGCACCGTGCTCAGCGGCGCGAGCCCGCGCACGGCGGGGGAGGAGGCGATGACGCGGCGGTCGGGCCCGACGAGCTGGACCAGGTCGACGCCGGGGACGCTGCTGGTGATGACGGGGTCCGTCAGCTTGCCCGCCCGGTCGGCCGCCGCCATCAGGCCGGCCGCGCGCCGGGCGTCCAGCCAGCCGGCGTTGTCCAGTTGCTGGCGCGCGACCATGCCCGCGAGCACCCCCGAGGGCACGAGCAGGAGCATCGCGAGGATGGCGACCAGGGCGGTCACCCGTCCGCGGATGGACCGAGGCCGCCACGACGTCAGCGCCCGCCGCAGCGGGGGTGACGGGGATGGGAGTCTGGCACGCACGCGGGTGTCCTCCTGATGGCGTGGTCATCGGAGCTGACCACGGTGGCGATGTGACCCCGGGCGCGGGATCGCCGCACGTCGGGTTCCAGGGCTGCCGTGTGGTGGAGCAGTCGGGCGGATCATCGCCGGGACCCTGGATGTGGTGGTCACGACTGCCCCGGATTTGGAGCCCCGTCACCTCGTCGCGCGTGATGCCGGGGCCGCGCCGCATCGGCGGGCGCTCTGCGGGAAGCGCCGGCAGGACGTACGGCACGCTGGGCGCCGCCGGACGTGCTCCCGTCACCCGGGCACGGACCATGCGTTCGCGGTCTGCGCGCCAACGGGCGACTCGCCAGGCAACAGCAACTTAGCATATGCCCCAAAATGGCGCAAATCGGGCAAAATTATAGCGTGATCAGGTCACACCGGGGTCAAGCACGGGCGATGTTCGCCTGGACGGTCCAAGGGGGGCCCGGCCCGTATGCCGGAAGACCGCCCGGCTGGAAGCCGGACGGTCACCTGGCGCCTGGTTCCGAGGACCTCCCCCTCCGGCCCGGCCGCGATCGGCGGCGGCCCTCAGGGCGTGGAACCTCGATGGGCCACTACGTGCGGTAGACCTGGAACTCGGAGATCTGCGCGGCGGGCCAGCCGGTGTTGCCGGTGAAGTAGAGCTGGAGCCCGCGTACCGAGGTCGGGGGGAAGGTGATCGTCACGGTGTTGCCGGTCGCCGGGTTGAAGGTGTAGTCCCGCGACCCCACGATCGTCGCGTACGGCCAGCCGGGGGTCTGGTTGGCCTTCACCGTCAGGGTCTGGGTCCTCGTCCCCCAGGACGAGGACGGCGGCAGGGTGAGCACGATCTTGCTGACGCTCGTGAGGGGCGCCCCGAGGTCGAGGGTGAGCGTCTGCGGGAAGGCGTTGTTGGCGCTCTCCCAGTAGGAGAGGGCGTTGCCGTCGTTGGCGTAGTACTGCCAGAAGCCCGGTGTGGAGCTGCTCGCGGTGATCGGCTTGCCCAACGCGAGGTTCGGGTTGGGGGGCGTGGTGGTGCCGGTGAACTGGTCCACCCAGTACTTGGTCCGGTCCAGGTAGGCGGTCTCGGCCGCCACGCCCGTCTTGCCGTAGGCGCCGTTGAAGGTCTGGTAGCCGAACCCGGCGGGAGGGGCCGAGGACGCCGGCTCCAGCACCGATCCTTCGTGCCACTCGTTGAACGAGGTGACCGACACCCAGCTCGGCGGCCCGCCGTTGGCGGCGGACAGGGCGTTCTGCCACTCGGTGTCGTAGGTGGCGCCGTTGTTCCGTGCGAGCGTCGGGGTGGTGTTGCCCGGCACGGCGCGGTCGTCGATGTACCCGGGGCCGACTGACGGCGCCCAGACCAGGCCGTTCGCGTTGCAGAAGTCGGCGGCGCCCTTCCAGCCGGGCGCGGTCGCGCCGGCGATGGCGTCGTAGGTGTACATGCCGCCGAAGTGCGCGACCTTGGAGGTGTCGGTGGTCTGCGCCAGCACGATGCTGCTGGACTTCACCTGCTCCAGCGCGGTCCAGTCGGTGATCCGCAGGCTCTCGAAGACGTAGAACGCGCCGCGGTTGCCGTGCGCGGCGTCACGGTAGAACGCGGGGCTGCCCCCGTACCGCGAGTTGATGTAGTTGACGTCGGCGACCGTCGACGCGGCCGTGCGGCCGGGGTACGGCTCCAGGTGCCAGGCCACCTTGATCCCGAATCGCGCGGCCGTGTCGAGGACGCCCGCCGCGAGCTGGTCCTCGTACGAGCCCTGTCCCCACCAGCTGAAGACGATGACGCCCGCGCCCGACTGCTGGATCCACCGCATGTGCTGGCTCACCGCGCCGGCGAGGTCGCCGGAGTCGTACGCGCCGAACTTCGGGTAGAGGTCCGCGCCGATGTCGTTCGGCGGGGTGTGGCCGCCCTGTTGCCAGTGCCGGTAGCTCCCGGCCACGGCGGGGGAGCCGTACCACGGGTAGTAGAACAGGTGGACGTCGGTGTTGGTGCGCGCCGCGGCGGCGGCCGGGGCTCCGGGGGCGACGTAGGGGGCGGCTCCGGAGGCGAGGGCCGGTTGAGCCGGGACCGACATCAGACCGGACGCCACGAGCAGGACGGCAGCGGCTGTCACGCTGCGCCAGTTGGGCATGGTGTTGACTCCTCGCGTCGATGGGGGCCGCGCCCGCCGGTGCCGCGCCGGCGGGCGCCCCGCGTGTCCGCTTACTCCGCGTTGATGCCGGCCGGCCATGGTAGGTCCTGGTCCTTCCATGGCCGGCCGGAGAGGGGGGTCCCGTCCATCCGGCCGATTCGAGCGGCACCACCGCGGCGGAGCCGAAGTCGGCGGGAACGGCTCCGTCGCGGGTCTTGTCGGCCGGACGGACGGGGGCATCAGGGGACGATCACCGCAAGTCTTCTCGTGAAATTTCATGCATCAACGAGCAACTTGCGGGCTTACGGAACTTATTTGCAGGACTTGTCGAATTAAAGAGCGCCCTTCGGTCACGTGCAAGTGTCGAAGCGCTTCGCCTTTCGTAACGCTTCCGTAACGCGAGCCGCCGTGCTGGGCCGACCTCGGCGAGTCCGGGGATGCGAAGTCGTTACCACCTGCGGGTGTTTACGTCAGCATCTCGCCGTGTTAGAACTCGGTTAATTGTTCTTGGATACATACAAACTGGGTCTGGTGATGGCGTGGCGCAGAGGCAGCCTCCGGCTCGCGCGGCAGGAGTCCGCGCGCAGGCGGCGGGTCACGCCTCGCTCCGCCGCGCCAACCTGGCCCTTGTGCTGCGTCACCTGCGCGACGAGGGATCCTGTTCCCGCTCCGACATCGCGGACGCGACCGGCCTGCACCGGGCGACCGTCTCCAGCCTGATGGCGGAGCTGCTCGACCGCGGCCTGGTCCGCGAGGTGGGCATCGAGCACGTGGGCGCGGTCGGCCGCCCCCGGCGGGCCGTGGCGCTGGACGGCTCCCACGTGGGCGTCCTCGGCACGGAGATCAACGTCGACTACGTCGCCGTCTACGGCACCGACCTCGGCGGCCGGGTGCTGGTCGAGCGGCGGGTCGGCTTCGACGCCATGGGCATGGGCCCCGACCGCTCGCTCAAGGAGCTGGGCCGGGTGGCCAAGGACGCCATCGACGACCTCGTCCGCGCCGGGGCCTCCCCGGCGGGCATCGGGGTGGCGGTTCCCGGCCTGGTGGACGTCGCCCGTGGTCACGTGGCCTTCGCGCCCAACCTCGGCTGGCGCGACCTGCCCCTGGCCGAGCGGCTCCGCGCCGAGATCGGCGACGTCCGGGCGCCGGTCATGGTCGACAACGACGCCAACCTCGCGGCCCTGGCCGAGTACACCGGCGGCGTCGCCGCGGGCACGGCCGACATGGTCTACCTCACCGGCGAGGTGGGGGTCGGCGGCGGCATCGTCGTCGGCGGCCGGCTGCTGCGCGGCGCGGACGGGTTCTCCGGGGAGGTCGGGCACCTGCCCGTCGACCCCACGGGGAGCCGCTGCGGCTGCGGGCGCACCGGCTGCTGGGAGACCAAGGTCGGCCTGGCCACGCTGGTGAGGGCGGTCACGCCCGAACTGGCGTACGAGCTCGGGACCGCGCCGATGCCCGACCCCGAGGAGCGGGTGGCCGACATCGCCCGCGGCCTCGCCCAGGGCGACCCGCGCATGCTGGCCGCGGTGGCGGAGGTCGGGCGATGGCTGGGGCTCGGCGGCTCGATCCTGGTCAACCTCTTCAACCCGAGGGTCATCGTGCTCGGCGGCTACTTCGCGAAGCTGGCCGAGCGGCTGATCCCGCCCGCCCAGGCGGAGCTGGAGCGCCTGGTGATCGCCGGGCCCGCCGCCCGCTGCCGGTTCCTGGCCTCCGGCCTCGGCTTCGGCGCCGCGTCACGCGGCGCCGCGAGCATGGTGGTCGACCAGGTGATCAATGACCCCGCCGCGATCGGCCTCGCGGCGACCCCAACAAATTTGGCAAGGAGCTGACGATTTCTTTCATGATTTGATAGGGTTTTTGCAGAGCAAATCAGAGCCGGGTCGTACGCGGGCCCGGCGGCTTCGCAACCTGGAGGCGGCACTCCTCCGGAGGCACGGCGGCACAGCACAGAGCACCCCCCAAACCGCAGTACCCGGCAACAAGCGCGGCGGCGCGCGCCTTGCCTGACTGACCCCCCAAGTCAGGAAAGGACCCCCCATGTCACCACGTCCTCGGTCGTGGACACGACTACTCGCCTCGGTCACGCTGGTGATCTCCGGCGGCTTGGCGACGGTTTCGGCCACCGGTCAGGCGGCCGGCGCCTCCGTGATCCCGGCCTCCGACTACCAGCAGGTCAGCCTGGCCACCGGAGGCGCGGCGCTCGGCGAGGCCATGTCCCTCGCGGTGCTCCCCAACCGCTCGGTGATCCACACCGCCCGTGACGGCACAGTCCGGGTCACCACCGCGGCCGGCAGCACCAAGCAGGCCGGCAAGCTCAACGTCTACACCCACGACGAAGAGGGCCTCCAGGGCGTCGCGGTGGATCCGGGCTTCGCGACCAACCGCTACGTCTGGCTGTACTACTCGCCGAGGCTGAGCACGCCGGACGGCGACGCGCCGACCAGCGGCACGCAGGCGCAGTTCGACGCCTGGAAGGGCAACCTGAACCTGTCGCGCTTCACCCTGAACGCCGACGACACGCTCAACATGGCCAGCGAGAAGGTCGTGCTCCAGGTCGCCAACGACCGTGGCCAGTGCTGCCACGTCGGCGGGGACATCGACTTCGACGCGGCGGGCAACCTGTACCTCACCACAGGTGACGACACCAACCCGTTCGAGTCCAACTCGTACTCGCCCCTGGACGAGCGCACCGACCGCAACCCGCAGTTCGACGCCCAGCGGTCCTCCGGCAACACCAACGACCTGCGCGGCAAGCTCCTGCGCATCCACCCGGAGCCCAACGGCACCTACACGATCCCCTCGGGCAACCTGTTCCCGCCGGGAACGGCCAAGACCCGGCCCGAGATCTACGGCATGGGCTTCCGCAACCCGTTCCGCATGTCGGTCGACAAGGCCACCGGGATCGTCTACCTGGGCGACTACGGACCGGACGCGGGCGGCCCCGACGCCAACCGCGGCCCCGGCGGGCAGGTCGAGTTCGACCGGATCACCAGCGCGGGCAACTTCGGCTGGCCGTACTGCACCGGTACGAACACCACCGCCGAGACCTACAACAAGTACACCTTCCCCAGCGGCCCCTCGGGGGCGAAGTTCGACTGCGCGGGCGGGCCGACCAACGCGTCCTTCCGCAACACCGGCGTGGCCAAGCTGCCCGCGGCCAAGCCGAGCTGGATCAGGTACGGCGGCGAGGCCGGCTCCCCGCCGGAGTTCGGCGGCGGCTCCGAGTCACCGATGGGCGGTCCGGTCTACCGGTACGACGCGAACCTGAACTCCAGCGTGAAGTTCCCGCAGTCCCTCAGCGGCAGGTTCTTCGCCGGCGAGTACGGCCGCAGGTGGATCAAGGCCATCGAGGTCAAGGCCGACGGCGCCTACGGTGACATCGGCGACTTCCCGTGGACCGGCACGCAGGTCATGGACATGGCCTTCGGCCCGGACGGCGCGCTGTACGTGCTCGACTACGGCACCGGCGGCAACAACCAGGCCCTGTGGAGGATCGAGTACATCGGCGGGACCAACCGCAACCCGATCGCCAAGGCCTCCGCCAACAAGACCTCGGGTCCGAGCCCGCTCGCGGTGACCTTCTCCTCGGCCGGAAGCTCCGACCCCGAGGGCGGCGCGCTGACGTACTCGTGGAACTTCGGCAACGGCGCCACCTCCACCGCGGCCAACCCCTCGTACACCTACACCACCAACGGCACCTACACGGCGACGCTGACGGTCCGCGACCCGCAGGGGCTCACCGGGACGGCCAGTGTCATCGTGAGCGTCGGCAACACCGCCCCGACCGTGACGCTCACGCAGCCGGTCGACGGCCAGCTGTTCTCCTTCGGCGACACCGTGCCCTTCCAGGTCACGGTCAGCGACCCGGAGGACGGCACGATCGACTGCGGCAAGGTGACGGTCACCTACTCGCTGGGTCACGACAGCCACGCCCACCAGATCACCTCCAAGACCGGCTGCAGCGGATCCATCGCGGTCCCGGTCGACGGTGAACACGACGCGGCGGCGAACATCTTCGGCGTCTTCACCGCCTCCTACACCGACAAGGGCGGCCTGACCTCGACCAGCACCCGGACCCTGCAGCCGAGGCACCGCCAGGCCGAGCACTTCGGAGCGCAGTCGGGCATCCAGACCGCCGACCACGCCGGGGCCGAGGGCGCCAAGACCGTCGGCTTCACCGACAACGGCGACTGGATCTCCTTCACGCCCTACAACGTCTCCAACGCCCAGAGCATCACCGCTAGGGTCTCCTCCGGCGGCGCCGGCGGCACGCTGGAGGTGCGCGCGGGATCGGCGACCGGCACCCTGCTCGGGTCCGTGGCCGTCACTCCCACCGGTGGCTGGGACACCTTCGTGAACGTCACAGGGAACCTGAGCAACGTCCCGGCCGGCACCACGACGCTGTACCTGGTGTTCAAGGGTGTGACCGGTCAGGGCAACCTTTTCGACCTCGACGCCTACACCCTCAACACCGGCGCCGGCACCTCCACCACGACCGAGGGTGAGGCCTACACCTCGCAGTCCGGCGTGCAGCCTGCCGGCCACGCGGGTGCCAGCGGCGGCACCACGCTCGGGTACATCGACAACGGCGACTGGGCCGGGTACTCGCAGGTGAACACCTCGGGCGCGAAGACCTTCTCGGCCCGGGTGTCCTCCGGCGGCCCCGGCGGCACCATCCAGGTCCGCTCAGGCTCGCAGACCGGCACCCTGCTGGGCTCGGTCAACGTCGCCAACACCGGCAGCTTCGACAACTTCACGACGGTGTCCACGACGCTGACCGGTTCGGCCTCGGGGCCGCTGTTCCTGTCCTTCACCGGCGGCTCGGGCTCGCTGCTCGACGTCGACACCTTCACCATCACCCGCTAGCGGCACGGCCGGCGCGGCGCGAGGCACCCGGTAGGGGCCCGCGCCGGGCCGGGATCGGCGAACCCGGCGCGGGGTCAGCCCGCGCCGGTCGCGCCGTAGACGAAAGGACAGCCATGTTCCGCGCCCTACGAGGTGGTCTGGCAGTGATCGCCGCCACCCTGATCGTCACCCAGTTCGCTCCCACGGCCGCTCACGCCGCGGACCCCGCCTACAAGGTGCTGGTCTTCTCCAAGACCGCCGGATTCCGGCACGACTCCATCCCCACCGGCATCCAGATGATCCGTGACCTCGGCACCGCCAACAACTTCACCGTCACCGCCACCGAGGACGCCACGGCCTTCACGACGGCCAACCTCGCCCAGTTCAAGACGGTGGTCTTCCTCAGCACCACGGGCGACGTCCTCAACGACGCCCAGCAGACCGCCTTCACCTCCTACGTCAACGGTGGCGGCGGCTACGTCGGCGTCCACGCCGCGGCCGACACCGAGTACGACTGGCCGTACTACGGCCAGCTGGTCGGCGCGTGGTTCAAGAGCCACCCGGCGATCCAGCAGGCGACGGTCAAGAACGAGGACCGCACGCACCCCGCCACCTCCGGCCTCGCGGCCACGTGGTCGCGCACCGACGAGTGGTACAACTACCGCACCAACCCCCGCTCGACCGTCCACGTGCTGCAGAGCCTGGACGAGAGCAGCTACTCCGGTGGCGAGATGAGCGGGGACCACCCGATCACCTGGTGCCACCCGCAGGTGAGCGGCCGGTCGTTCTACACCGGCCTCGGCCACACGATCGAGTCCTACGCGGACCCGGCCTACCGGGCGCTGCTGCTCGGCGGCATCAGGTACACGGCGGGCATGGTCACGGCCAACTGCGCCCCTCCCACCGGACCCCCTCCGGGCGGCACGATCGAGGCGGAGTCGTTCACGTCGCAGTCGGGCGTGCAGGCCGCGGGCCACGCGGGGGCCAGCGGCGGCAACACGCTCGGATACATCGACAACGGTGACTGGGCCGGGTACGCGTCGGTGAGCACCGCCGGGGCGACCGGGTTCACCGCCCGCATCTCCTCGGGCGGGCCGGGCGGGACGATCACGATCCGCTCGGGCTCGCAGACCGGGACCGTGCTCGGCTCGGTGGCCGTGCCCTCGACCGGTGGCTGGGAGAACTTCCAGAACGTGTCCACGACGCTGACCGGTTCGGGGTCGGGGCCGCTGTTCCTGACGTTCACCGGTGGCGCCGGTTCGCTGTTCGACGTGGACACCTTCTCGCTGACCAAGACCGCCGTCCCCGCGACGGTGGAGGGCGAGGCGTACACCTCGCAGTCGGGCGTGCAGGTCGCGAACCACGCGGCGGCCAGCGGCGGCAAGACGGTCGGTTACATCGACAACGGTGACTGGGCCGGGTACGCGTCGGTGAGCACCGCCGGGGCGACCGGGTTCACCGCCCGGATCTCCTCGGGCGGCGCGGGCGGGGCGATCCAGGTCCGCTCGGGTTCTCAGACGGGCACCCTGCTGGGCACGGTGACGGTTCCGTCGACCGGCAGCTTCGACACCTTCCAGAACGTGTCCACGACGCTCAGCGGTTCGGCGTCCGGACCGGTGTTCCTGGTGTTCACCGGTAACGGGGGCTCCCTGTTCGACGTGGACACCTTCACGCTCACCAAGTGATCCATAGCAATTCGTAGGGGTCATCTCTGCCCGGAACACCCTCATTTGGGTGTTCCGGGCATCGGCGGTGTTCCGGACGTACAGATGTACGGTCCCGCGGGCGTCCCGGCGATGGGAGCCGGGGCGGAGACCCTGTGCACGACAGCAAGAGGCCGGCCAGTCGGCGGCCGGCTCGTGAGAAGAAGGAGATGCTGATGGACGTCGGGATCTGGCTGGTGGGGGCACGGGGATCGGTGGCCACCACGGTCGTCACCGGGGCGGCGGCGTTACGGTCCGGGCTCGCGGCGCCCATCGGATGCGTGACCGAGGGGCCCGATTTCGCGGGTGCGGGACTGCCGCCACTGGACAGACTGGTCTTCGGCGGCCACGACATCGCGAGCACGCCCCTGCCCAAGAGGGCCGAGGAGCTCAGCCGGGCCGGGGTCATCCCCCCGCCGCTCGCCGAGCTCGTACGCCACGACCTGGAGGCGGCCGACGCCGAGATCCGGCCCGGCATCGCCGCCGCCGCCGAGACCCGGCCCGGCCCGTCCGCCGGAGAGCGGGCCGGTTCCGTGGAGGGCACCGAGATCGGCGACACGGCCGGGGAGGAGACCCAGGCCGCCGTCGCGCGCAGGCTGATCCGCGACATCACCGACTTCCGCGAGCGCCGGGGCCTCGCCCGCGTGGTCGTGATCCACGTCGCCTCCACCGAGCCGCCCGCCGTGCCGCACCCGGCACACCAGAGCCTGGAAGCGCTGACCGGCGCCCTGGAGCTCCCGGGGAACGTGCTGCCGCCCAGCTCGCTGTACGCCTTCGCCGCGCTCAGCGCCGGCTGCCCGTACATCGACTTCACCCCCTCCACCGGCGTGTCCCTCCCCGCGCTGGACGAGCTGGCCCGCGCGCAGGGGGTTCCGTACGCGGGCCGTGACGCCAAGACCGGGGAGACCCTGGTCAAGACGGCGCTGGCCCCGATGTTCGCCGACCGCGCCCTCGCCGTGCGGTCCTGGTCGGGGACGAACCTGCTCGGCGGGGGAGACGGCGCCACGCTGGCCGACCCCGCGGCGGGGGAGAGCAAGAAGATCTCCAAGGACCGGGCGCTGCCCGGCATACTCGGTCATCAGGTCGAGGGCCAGACCCACATCGACCACGTGCCGCACCTCGGCGACTGGAAGACGGCCTGGGACCACATCACCTTCGAGGGCTTCCTCGGCGTGCGGATGACGCTGCAGTTCACCTGGCAGGGCTGCGACTCGGCGCTCGCCGCGCCCCTGGTGCTGGACCTCGCCAGGCTGATCGCGCGCGCGCACGAACGCGGCCGTTCGGGGGCGGTGAAGGAGCTCGGCTTCTTCTTCAAGGACCCCCTCGCCCTGGACGAGCATCGCCTCCAGAGCCAGTACGACCTGCTCCGCGCCTTCGCGGGGACGCTCGCGTGAGCCTGGACCTCGCGACGCTGGCCGAACTGGTCCGGGCCCCCGCCGCGCTCACCGTGCCCGGTGACGTCTCCGCCGGGGGAGCGGTCAGGCCGGGCCTCGCGCTGTCGTCGGTCTGCCTGTACTGGGCCGGCATGGCGCTGAACGACTACGCAGACCGCGACCTGGACGCCGTCGAGCGGCCCGAACGTCCCATCCCCTCCGGCCGTGTGCGGCCGGGCCAGGCGCTCGGCCTCGCCGCCGGGCTGACCGCCGCCGGCCTGGTCGCCGCCGCCCGTACCGGAGGGCGCGGAGCGCTCGGCGTCGCCGCCGGGCTGGCCGCCGTCGTGTGGGCGTACGACCTGGGCCTGAAGGACACGGCGGCGGGCCCGCTGGCGATGGCCGCCGCGCGCGGGCTGGACGTGGTGCTCGGAGGCACGTCGGGCGCCTCACCCGGACAGGGGAAGGCGCGCATGCTCGCGGCCGGAGCCGTGGCCGCGCACACCTACGGTGTCACGGCGCTGAGCCGGGGGGAGGTCGGGGGAGGATCGAAGGCCAGGTCCGCCACCGCACTCACCGCGACGGCCGTGGCCGCCGGGCTGGCGGCCGCGCACGTCTCGTCGGTCACCTCCGGCCCTGCGGCCGATGGCGGACCCGCCGTCCCACGGGGGCGTGCGGGCGGCGCGCCGGTCGCGATCCGCAGGCTGGCCGGGTTCGGGCTCACGGCGGCGTACGCGGGGCTGGTGGGGCGGGCGCAGCTCGACGCCGCCCGCCACCCCGACGCCGGACGGACCCGGGCGGCCGTGGGACAGAGCATCCTCGGGCTGCTGCCCCTGCAGGCCGCCCTCACCGCAGGGCGCGGGCGGCTCGCCACGGCCGTGGCGCTCACGGCGGCCCACCCCCTGGCCAGGAAGCTGTCGAGAAAGGTCTCCCCGACGTGAGATTCGGCTACGGCACCAACGGCTTCAGCAACCACCGCCTGGACGAGGCGCTCGTCGTGCTGGCCGACATGGGGTACGACGGCGTCGCGCTCACCCTGGACGCCGGGCACCTCGACCCCTACGCCCCCGGCCTCGGCCACGAGGTCGACCGCGTCGCCAAGCGGCTGCGCGACCTCGACCTGTCCGTGGTGATCGAGACCGGCGGGCGCTACGTCATCGACCCGTTACGCAAGCACCACCCGACGCTGCTCCACCCCCCGCAGGCGGCCGCGGCCCGCGTCGACCTGCTGCTGCGCGCCGTACGGATCGGCGCGGACCTCGGCGCGGAGGCCGTCTCCTTCTGGAGCGGGATCCGCCCTCCCGAGGTCGGGGAGGACGAGGCCTGGCGGAACCTCGCCGCCGGGGTCGCGGCCGTACTGGAGGAGGCCGGCTCCCGTGACGTCACCCTCGGCTTCGAACCGGAGCCGGGCATGCTCGTCGACACGATCGGGGCGTTCGAGCGCCTGCGCGAGCTGGCCGGAAGGCCGGAACGGCTCGGCCTGACCCTGGACATCGGCCACTGCCGGTGCCTGGAGCCCGAACCGGTGCCCGACTGCGTGCGCAGGGCCGGGCCTCACCTGGTCAACGTACAGATCGAGGACATGCGGCGGGGCGTGCACGAGCACCTGGAGTTCGGCGAGGGAGAGATCGACTTCCCGCCGGTCCTCGCCGCACTGGAGGAGGCCGGGTACCGGGGCCTGGTCAGCGTGGAACTGCCCCGGCACAGCCACGCCGCACCCCTGGTCGCCGCGCGCTCCCTCCGCTTCCTGCGCGAGCTGGAGCCACCCGGCGACGCCCGGGGCCGGCGCGAGGGAGCCACGCCGTGAAGACAGGCCACGCCCTGCGGGGCGTCCGAGCCTTGAGAGGTGGGAGACGACGATGACCACGTCATACGTACCCGGGACCGCCCTGAGCGAGGAGGGCGCCCGCTGGCTGCGGACGTCCGCCGAACGGATCCGCGCCGACGACGGGGCGCTCGCCGCGCTGTTCCCCGCGGCCGGGCGGGCCTGCGGCCGGGCGCCGATCCCCGGTGAGCCGGACTGGACCGTCGACCAGGCGGTCCGGGCCGAGCTGCTGCTGGCGCTGTCCAGCAGGGGGGCGGCGCTCGGGCGGACGCTGTTCGACCTGTACGCCCACGGGGACGCCGCCGAGCGGCTCGCCGTGCTCAAGGGGCTGCCGGCGCTCGACGCGGACAGGCGGCTCGGCGACCACGGGCTGCCGATCGTGCGCGACGCGCTGCGCACCAACGACGCCCGCCTGGTGCGGGCCGCCCTCGGCCCCTACGGGGCGGAGCACCTGCCCGACCACTCCTACAGGCAGGCCGTGCTGAAGTGCGTGTTCATCGGCGTGCCGCTCGGCTCCGTGTCCGGCCTCGACCGGCGGGCGGACGCGGAACTGGCCAGGATGCTGGCCGACTACGCGCAGGAGCGCCTGATGGCGGGGCGCGAGGTGCCCTCGGACGTGTGGCCCCTGGTGGAACCCCATCCGGCCGTGCTGACGAAGGTCCGCGCCCTGCTCGCCGAAGGTCACCCGCACGCCTCCGCCTGATCGAAGAGGAACCCTCATGCGTATTTTCGACCCGCACATCCATATGACCTCGCGCACGACCGACGACTACGAGCGCATGTACGCCGCCGGCGTGCGCGCCGTGGTCGAGCCCGCCTTCTGGCTGGGCCAGCCGCGCACGTCCCCCGACACCTTCGCCGACTACTTCGACGGACTGCTCGGCTGGGAGCCCTACCGGGCCGCGCAGTTCGGGATCGTCCACCACTGCACGATCGCGCTGAACCCCAAGGAGGCCAACGACCCGCGCCTGCGTCCCGTGCTCGACCTGCTCCCGCGCTACCTCGCCAAGGACCGGGTCGTCGCGGTCGGCGAGATCGGCTACGACGACATCACCCCCGCCGAGGACGAGGCCCTGGCCCGCCAGCTCGCCCTGGCGATCGAGCACGACCTGCCGGTGCTCGTCCACACCCCCCACCGCGACAAGGCCGCCGGCACCCGGCGCACCCTCGACGTCGTCCGCGAGTCGGGCCTGCCGCCCGAGCGGGTGCTGGTCGACCACCTCAACGAGATGACGGTCGGCATGGTCAAGGAGAGCGGCTGCTGGATGGGCTTCTCGGTCTACCCCGACACCAAGATGGACGAGGACCGGATGGTCGCCATCCTCAAGGAGTACGGGGCGGAGCGGACGCTGGTGAACTCCGCCGCCGACTGGGGGCGCAGCGACCCGCTGAAGACCAGGGCCGTGGGCGACGCCATGCTCGCCGCCGGGTTCTCGGAGACCGAGGCGGAGACCCTCCTGTGGGACAACCCGGCCGCCTTCTACGGCCAGAGCGGCCGCCTGGACCTCACGGACGTGACCTCCGGCCAGGACTACGCCGGCAACAGCATCCTCCGCGGAGCCCCCCGTGACTAGCCGGATCGGAGCGTCGTCATGAGGTTCCTGCATCCGGACGGGTCGGTGGTCCACGTGGCCTACTGCACCAATGTCCACCCCGCCGAGGACGTGGCCGGGGTGCTCGGACAGTTGCGGCGGTACGCCGGGCCGGTGCGTGAAAGGCTCGGCGTGCCCCGGCTCGGGGTCGGGCTGTGGCTGTCGCGGCCGGTGTGCGACGCGCTGACGGCCGAGCCCGGTGAGGCCGTACGGCTGCGGGAGGCGCTCGCCGAGCACGGCCTGGAGGTCGTCACCCTCAACGGGTTCCCCTACCAGGGATTCCACGACTACGAGGGAGAGAGCGACGCCGGGTCGGCCGTGCCGGGGTCGCCCAAGCTGCGGGTCTACCATCCCGACTGGACCACCGAGGCGAGGCTCGACTACACGCTGGCGCTGGCACGCGTGCTCGCGGGCCTGCTGCCCGACGATGTCCGGTCGGGCAGCGTCTCGACCCTGCCGCTCGCCTGGCGCACCCCCTGGACGCCCGAACGCTCCGATGCCGCGATGCGCGTGCTCGACCGGCTCGCCGAGGGACTGGCGGAGGTGGCCGCCACGACGGGCCGTACGATCCGGGTCGGGTTCGAGCCCGAGCCCGGCTGCGTCGTGGAGAACACGACGCAGGCGGCGCGCCACCTCGGAGGGGCCGACCACGACTACCTGGGCGTCTGCCTGGACGCCTGCCACCTCGCCGTGCAGTTCGAGGACCCCGGCCAGGCGCTTGCCCGCCTCGCCGGGGCCGGGCTGCCGGTGGTGAAGCTCCAGGCCTCCTGCGCCCTGCAGGTCGACGACCCCGCCGACCCGGCCGCCCGCGAGGCGCTGGCGGCCTTCGCCGAGCCGCGCTTCATCCACCAGACCCGCGAACGGGGCGACGGCACGCCCCGGCCGGAGACGGGTCACGACGGCGAGGCGGCGGACCGCCCAGGCCACGGCGACGTCTCGCACGGGACGGACCGCCCAGGCCACGGCGACGTCTCGCACGGGACGGACGACCTCGGGGAGGCGCTCGGCGGGGAACTGCCGGGAGAGGCGCCGTGGCGGGTCCACTTCCATGTCCCGCTGCACGCGACGCCCGCCCCGCCACTGGCCTCGACCCAGGAAGTGCTCGACGAGACCCTGCGCGCGCTGCTCGCGGGACCCTCGGCGCTGACCCGGCACGTCGAGGTGGAGACCTACACCTGGCAGGCGCTGCCAGAGGACCGGCGACCCGAGACCGACGAGGCACTGGTGGAGGGGATCGCGCTGGAACTCGCCTGGATGCGCGACCGCCTCATCGACCTCGGACTGAAAGAGGAGACCCCGTGACGATCGGAACGAACGGCGCCGTGAGGCCGCTGGTGGTCATCGACGTGGTCGGCCTGACCCCCCGGCTGCTCGAATCCATGCCCAACCTGGGAAGGCTCGGCCGCCCGGCACCGCTCGGGACGGTGCTCCCGGCCGTGACCTGCTCGGTGCAGTCGACCCTGCTCACCGGAGCCCTCCCGCGTGACCACGGCATCGTCGGCAACGGCTGGTATTTCCGCGACCTCGGTGAAGTCCTGCTGTGGCGCCAGCACAACGCCCTCGTCGAGGGGCCCAAGATCTGGGACGACGCCCGCAGGGTCCATCCGGGCTACCGCGTCGCCAACATCTGCTGGTGGTACGCCATGGGCGCCGCCACCGACTTCACGGTGACGCCCCGGCCCATCTACCACGCGGACGGCCGCAAGGGCCCCGACTGCTACACCACCCCGCCGTCGCTGCGCGTGGACCTGACCCGGGAGCTCGGCAGCTTCCCCCTGTTCTCGTACTGGGGCCCCAAGGCGGGGATCGCGTCCAGCCAGTGGATCGTGGACGCGTCCAGGATCATGCTCGCCCGGGAGAAGCCCGACCTCACGCTCGTCTACATCCCGCACCTCGACTACGACCTCCAGCGGTTCGGCCCGTCGGGGCCCGAGGCGGTGGCCGCCGCCCGTGAGATCGACGCCGCGCTGAAGCCGCTGCTCGACGACGCGGACGCCATGGGCGCGGTGACGGTCGTGCTGTCGGAGTACGGCATCACCGACGTCTCCCGCCCGGTCGACGTCAACCGGGTCCTGCGCCAGGAGGGCCTGCTGTCGGTCTACCGGCAGGCCGGGATGGAGTACCTCGACCCCTGGACCTCGCGCGCGTTCGCCGTCGCCGACCACCAGCTCGCCCATGTCTACGTCAAGGACCCCGCCGACGTGGCCAAGGTGCGGTCCATCCTGTCGGCTCTGCCGGGCGTCGACGAGGTGCTCGACGAGGCGGGCAAGGCGGCGCACGGACTCGACCACGCGAGGGCCGGGGAGCTCGTGGCCGTCGCCACTCCCGAGTCGTGGTTCACCTACTACTACTGGCTCGACGACGACCTCGCCCCGGACTTCGCCCGGCTGGTCGACATCCACCGCAAACCCGGCTACGACCCCGCCGAGCTGTTCCTCAACCCCGAGGACCCGTTCGTGAAGGCCAAGGCCGGGATGGCGCTCGCACGCAAGACCCTGGGCTTCCGCTACACGATGCCGGTCGTCCCCCTGAACCCGGCCCCCGTGCGCGGGAGCCACGGCCGCCTCCCCAGCGACCCCCGCGACGCCCCCGTCCTCCTCTGCAGCGACCCGCTGGACCAGGACGCGTACGCCGCCACCGAGGTCAAGTCCCTGTGCCTGCGCCTGGCGGGGATCACGACGTAACCCCTCGCGAAGGAGCGACCGCCTCGGAAGCCATGCCCGGCATGGTTTCCGAGGCCCCCTCCGCTGGGCGATCCCGCTTGCCGTCCGGTCGTGAGCCTTGGTCGTACCAGGGCGGTCAGGTGCCGAGGAACCGGTCCACGTCGCCGCGACCCGGAGGGTCGGCACCCGGGCGGGTACACGTCAGGGCGGCGACCGTGATCGCGTCGTCCAGCACCGACGACAGCACCTCCGGGGCGACGGCGCGCAACGTATCCGGCTCGACCAGGTTCCTCCGTACCAACGAGGAGAGCAGGCCGGCCGTGAACGCGTCGCCCGCGCCGACCGTGTCCGCCACCCGTACCCTCGGGGCCGGCCGCTCGATCGCGACCCGCCGTGTCACGGCGAGCGCGCCCGCCGCGCCCAGGGTCAGCAGGACCAGGCAGGGGCCGGCGGCCAGCCAACGGCGGGCGACCGCGCCCGGGCTCTCCCCTGGGTACAGCCACGCGACGTCCTGTTCGCTGGCCTTGACGACGTGGCAGTGCGTGATCAGTCGCTCGACGTGTTCGCGTGCGGCCTCGGGTGGGCCGAGCAGCGCCGGGCGGACGTTGGGGTCGAAGCTGACCAGCAGCCCCGCCGTCCTGGCCGACCGCATCGCGGCCTCGACCCGCGCGGCGCCCGGTGGCAGGAAGCAGGCCAGCGAACCGGTGTGCAGGACCTGGGCGGCGGCGGGAAGCGGCTCCAGTTCGCCCTGGGCCCACTGCCAGTCGGCGGTTCCTGTGACATAGAAGTCGTACTCCGCCGAACCATCGGGCGTGAGTCCGACGACCGCCAGGCTGGCCGGTTCGCCGGCCTCCACCGCGCGGGCCAGGTCGACGCCGCTGGCCTCGGCGTGCTCCCGCAGCCGCCGGCCGAACGCCGACCGGGACAACCGCGCGAGCAGGCTCACCTGCTCGCCGAGCCGCGCCAACCCGACCGCGACGTTGAGCGGGCTCCCGCCGGTATGGGCGGTGTACCGTCCATCGTCGTCCTGGATGAGATCGATCACCGCTTCACCGACTACCGCCAACACGACGCCGCTCCCATTCTGTCCGTGGCCGGTTTCCCGGTATCGGGGGCCGGATGCCCGATTATGGCGGCGACGCGTCCAGAGGGAGTCCGTCTTCCAGGTACGCCGTCCGCCCGGCGCGGAGCGCGGACGTCGCGGCCCTGATCCGGCGGGCCGGCCGCGGCTCCAGCGGGACACCGTCCATCTCGTCGGCCGCGACGAACTCGAACCGCTCCAGCTCGTCCGGGCACAGCCGGATGCCGGGGACCTGCTCGGTGGAGAGCATCCCCGCGTCGAAGACGAACATCAACCCGCTGTCCCATGGCGGGCGGGGCGGAACCCAGTCGACGCAGAGCAGGCGTCCTACCGGAAGTTCGAGGCCGAGCTCTTCTTCGAGCTCGCGAGCACATGCCGCGAACGGCGACTCGTCCGCCTCCAGCATCCCGCCCGGGATGTCCCAGTGGTCCTTGTAGGTGGGGCACACCACCATGATCCGCTCCGCCTCGTCCCGGATCAGCGCCCCCGACGCCGACCGCACCCGTGGAAGTCCGGCGATGAACGAGATGTCGGGACTCCTGCCCTCACCCGCCCGCCGTTCCTGATCGGCCCTCTCCGGGAACACGCTCATACCGCGATGCACCTCTCTTCGGAGTAGTCGCCCGTCGTCGACGTGCTTCACCGGTACGGCCTCACCACCGGTGTCCGCGTCGACGGCGGTTGTTCCCTGGGGCCTGCCCGTTCACTCATGGGGCGGTGGCCGCGGAGCGCACGCGGAGATGCTTGAACAGCCCTCAGGTCGCGCCGCTTCGCGACCGGTCCAGCGTTCCTCGCCGGGAACGGACGAACTCCACGAGCGAGGGGCCGCCGCGGAGGCACCACAGGGCGATGACCGGGTCGCAGATGGCGCAGCCCAGGGAAGAGTCATGGGCGAACGGGATGATCGGGTTGCCCTTGAGATGGTGCAGGACATCCCACGCGGTGTGCAGCAGCCAGCCGACGCCGATGAACGTCCACGACTCCAGCCCCCGGTAGGCGCAGTAGGTGGCGGCGGGGACGAAGGCGAACTCCCAGCCGCCCAGGCCACCGCCGCTGAGGTAGGCGGCGCCCGCCCCTGCCACCATGACGGCGTTGAAGGGGCGCCGGTGCGGTTCGGTCGGCGTCGCTCACCGCGCCCGGGTGACGCGCCTCGGCGGACTCGCCCGACGCCAGCGGTTCGGCGTTGTCGAGCGTCAGCGACCATTGCACCGCGACGAGTTGGGCCGAAGCCAGCCGGGCGGTGAGCGGCGGGACGTCCGCCGTCTCGCGCAACGCCTCGGCTGTGGGGATGGGTAACGTCCTCCCTCGTCGCGCCGCCACAGTGTTCAGTGTTCGGCCGCCGCCCTCCTTCTCCGTCACAGGTGTGCTTTGTGTTCGGCGCCGAAGCGGTGGGGTGTGGTACGGCGATCTCGGCGCCGCCGTGCGGCGGCCGACCCAGTGAGCGTTCGTGGACACCGCCTAAGACTGGAGGTGGGATCGGTGGCGGCCCAGGTGTAGGAGGGCCGGGCAGGTCAGGCGGGCGCCGGAGCGGGTGGGAGGGCCTGGGGTGACCCGCATCGGCTTGTACGTCAAAGGCTCATGGCCCGGCCCCTGCCAACGCCACCACAGGATCCTGACCGAACGTTCTGTGTACAACCCCGTGCTCCCGGAGACGCGATAATCGAGGGATGTCGATCTTCCTGGAGACCAACCGACTGACGCTGCGTCGCTTCACCGATGCTGACGAGGACAACCTGGTTGAACTCGATAGTGATCCTGAGGTCATGCGCTTCCTCAACGGTGGCAGGCCGACTCCCCGCGAGGAGATCCGCTGCCAGGTCATGCCGGCACTTCTCGGCTGCTACGAGCGATTCAAAGGTCTCGGGTTCTGGGCGGCGGAGGAGAAGGCCACCGAACGGTTTCTGGGCTGGTTCCACTTCCGACCGCGCAAGGACGAACCACGTGACGGCGAGCTCGAGCTCGGCTATCGGTTACGCAGGTCGGCGTGGGGCAAGGGCTACGCCACCGAGGGGTCGCGTGCATTGGTCGACAAAGGGTTCACCGAGTTGGGAGTGGAACGGGTGCTCGCAGAGACGATGACGGTCAATCTCGGCTCCCGGCGCGTGCTGGAGAAGGTCGGCCTGACACTCGTACGCACCTTCCACCGCGACGGGCTGGACGCCATCGAGGGCTTCGAGCATGGCGTGGTCGAGTACGCGCTGGCCAGAGCTGACTGGGAACGTGAGCATCGAGAGATTCGCTAAGAACTCGCCGGCCTGATCGAGTTCCGCACTTAACGGAACAGCCGGTTCGCACGCAAGGCCATGAGGTCCACTGTCCCCTCGCGTGGTGCGCGATCCGGTGCCCCTCAACACGCGGTGTTCCTCCTGGCAAGGAGGACGGGCGAACGCGTCCTAGGGTAAGGAGCGTCGCGGATGTTCGCAGGTGGGGAGTGCCGGTGGGGGAATACAGCGTGCGGGTCGCGGGGGACGCGGACATGCCGGGCGTGCGGGAGGTGGCCTCGCACTTCGAGCTTCTGGACGACTGGGAGGGCATGCCGGACTTCCTCGACGCCGAGCGGGAGTTCGGGACGCTGCTCGTCGGCGAGGTCGACGGGCGCGTCGTGGGTTTCGGCGGGGTGATCCGCCGGGGCGAGGTCTCCCACCTGGGTGACCTGTTCGTCCTGCCCGACCATCAGTCGTCCGGGATCGGCCGGACGATCCTGAGCCGGTTGCTGCCGTCCGACACGCCGCGGGTCACGTTCGCGTCGGACGACCCGAGGGCGCTGGGGCTGTACATAAGGCAGGGGATGCGTCCGGTGTGCCCCCTGATCTACCTGATCCACCATCCGGGGGAGGATTCCGGGCCGCGAGGGTCCGGGGTACGGGATGAGAAGGCGCCGGACGGGCCGTCCGCGCGGGGACCGTTGGCCGGGCCCCGGGCGGAGGCCGGCGGACCGTCCAGTATGCGGGAGGCCAGTATGCGGGAGGCCGGTGTGCGGGAGGCCGTGAAGCTGGACGCCCGGATCTCCGGGGGTGACCGGGCCGGGGCCCTGGCCTGGTACGCGGGCCTTCCGGGGGTGACGGTGCACGTCACCGGCGGAGGGTACGCGTTCGCCCGGCGGACCGTCGAGGACCTGGAGGTGGGGCCGGTGGGTGGTGAGACCCCGCAGGACTGCGCCGACGCGGTGTTCGCGGCGGTCGCCGCGCATCCGGGTGTCGACGAGGTCCAGGTCGCGGTGCCGGGCGTGCACCCGCTCCTGCCCCGGTTGCTGGACGCCGGCTGGGAGATCGACGACATGGACACGTTCATGTCGACCGAGCCGGGCCTGGTGCGGCTGGACCGCTACCTCCCCCATACCGACCTTGGATAGGCCCTCTACACGGCGACCAGCCAGCCCCCGTCGACGGTCAGAGTGTGGCCGGTGACGTAGGCGGACGCGTCGGAGGCGAGGAAGATCACGGCCCCGGCCAGATCGCCCGGCTCTCCGACTCGGCCGAGCGGGATGTGCGTCCTGACCAGTGACTCCTCGACGTCCTTGGTGGGCAGCAGGTCCGAGGTCATCGCGGTGCGCATGTATCCGGGGGCGATGGAGTTGACCCTGATCCCGTACTTGCCCCACTCGTAGGCCATGTTCTTGGTCACCTGGACGACGGCGGCCTTCGAGGCGTCGTACACCGAGGAGCGCTCGCCGTCCACGACGAGGCCGCCGATGGACGACACGTTGACGATGCGCCCGCCGCCGCGCTCGCTCATCCGGCGCGCCGCGCGCTGGGCGACGAAGTACGTGCCGCGCAGGTTGATGGAGAGCGTGGTGTCGAACTCCTCCGGTGTGGCGTTCAGCGCGTCGTTGCGCAGGGAGACGCCCGCGTTGTTCACCACGATGCCGGGGCACTCACCGGCGGCGTCGAGCGCGTCGAACGCGCTGTCGATGCTCTCCAGTGAACGGGCGTCCATCTCCAGCGGCAGGCAGTCGACGCCGTTCTCCTCAAGGTACGCGCAGCACCGGCGGGCGGCGTCGAGGCTGACGTCCGACGCGACGACCCTCGCGCCGGCGGCGCCGAGCGCGAGGGACTGCGCGCGCCCCAGCCCTCCGGCCGCGCCGGTGACCAGGGCCGTCAGGCCGTCCAGTGAGAAGAGGCCGTTCGGGGAGAACAGGGTGTGCGGGGAGGGCAGGGTGTGCGGGGCGGAAGTGGTGGTGGCCGGCATTTCGCGGAACTCTCTTTCGAGCCAGGCCCGCCTGGGTGGCTTACAGGCCGTAGTTGGTGAGGATGTCGGCGATCTGCTGAGAGTCGTGCAGCACGTGCTTGCGGATGTGCTCGCTGGCGGCCTCCGGATCCCCCTCGGCGATCGCGGCCGCCAGAGGGCGGTGGTCGACGCCGGTCCAGTCGGGGGTCTCGACCACCTTGGAGCAGAAGTACCACTGCCGCAGCGCGAGGTTGAAGTGGATCTCAGCCGTGGTCGCGAGGTAGTCGTTGCGCGTCATCTGGTACATGCTGCGGTGGAACGCCGCGTCGAGGTCGATGCACTGCTGCAGGTCGTCGGTCTCGTACTGCCGCTCGGAGATCTCGGCGAGCCGCTCCTTCTCCGTGCGTGAGCCCCGGCCGCACGCGAGCGCGGCCGAGAGCCCTTCGAGCTGGAGCCTCAGCTCCATGACGGACCGCGAGTCCTTCAGCGCGATGTCCGTGGCGAACGTGCCGCTGCGCGGATAGATCACGACCAGCTTCTCGAACTCAAGCCTCCGGATCGCCTCGCGCACCGGAGACGTGCCGACCCCGAGGGCGGTACGGAGCTCGGGCTCGCTGAGCCTCTCTCCGGGCATGATCTCCACGCGCACCAGTCGCGACCGCAGCCTGGCGGTGGCGGACTCGCTCAGCAGACTGCTGGCCGATGGCTCGCCGGCGCCCGTCTTGGCGTTGTCGCCGACGTAGGCAGAACACACTTTGCGACCTCTCCGCACGAGGCCGCCCGTAGGGACGGGCCACCGCGTGCACGACTCTCAGCGGCTGTTGGTCAGAGGGAACGGGCCTCGCCGGGGTCGTGCGCGGTGCTCGCCAGCACATCGTCGACGACGGTGGAGATGCCGTTCTCCACGGTGCAGGCGTAGTCGCCCACGGAGTACTCGCCGCCCAGGACCTCCACGATCTTGAGGCTGACACCGTTGACGGAGAGCGCGGGGCCCAGCTCGACCTCGGCGGGCCCGAAGGTCTTGCGCTGGAGCGCGAAGTCCCTGGAGGTGTCGCGGGAGATGATCTCGAAGGTCGTGAAGCCGGGGCCGTTCGCCTCGGGGAGAGCGTGGACCTGCAAGTGGGGGTACATCGTCATGTCTGCCCAGGACTCGTTCGAGTAGCCGTCGTCGGAGGTCATCGAAATGCCGAAGATCAGGCTACCGGCTCTGCTCACCGTGCCCGCAACGGCGTTCCCGTCCTCGACGAGCCCGATCTCGCCGTACTGCTTGGGATAGCCCCACACCTCACGGCCGAACGCCACGCTCCACGGCTGGTCCTCGAACTCGAAGAAGTAGGTGACGCCCACGTGGTCGCGGTACCGCACGGGGATCACCACGCCGGAGTCGTAGAAGGGACCCGGGGTGGCGTTACCGAAGTCCGCGATCTGCACCACGAACCGGTCGTCGGCGAGTTCGAACGGGGTCGGCTCCAGCAGTGCTTCGAGGTTCGCCCGGTCGCCCCGGCAGTAGACCGACAACGTCCGCAGATCCTTGGACCAGTACGGCTGGTCGCCGCTCGGGTAGCCGAGGTAGGCGAAGAAGTTCTTGACGTCGTAGTTCTGCTTCATGATTGAGATTCCTGTTGTCGTGATGTGGTGACAGGCCCGCCGGGACGGTCAGTTCCGGCCGGCCTCGTGGATCTTGCGAAGGAACGTCCGCAGTTCGGGCGCGCGAGGAGCGTCGAAGATCTCCTCTGGGGGGCCCTGTTCGAGGATCCTGCCCCTGTGCAGGAAGCAGATCTTGGAGGAGATCTCGCGGGCGAAGGGCATCTCGTGGGTGGTCATCATCATCGTGATGCCGTCCTCGGCCAGCTCGCGGACCAGGTTGAGCACCTCGATCACCAGCTCCGGGTCCAGGGCCGAGGTGATCTCGTCGAGCAGCAGGACCTCGGGCCGCATCAGCATCGCGCGTGCGATGGCCACGCGCTGCTGCTGGCCGCCCGAGAGCTGGTCGGGATAGGCGCCGACCTTCTCTTTCAGGCCCACGCGTTCGAGCATGACCCTGGCCTCCGCCTCGGCCCGCTCCTTGGTCGCCACCCCGGCGCGCACGGGCGTGAGCGTGCAGTTGCGCAGCACGCTCATGTGCGGGAAGAGGTTGAAGCTCTGGAAGACGATGCCGACACGGCGGCGGAGCCTGACGAGGTCCACGCCCTCCCCGGAGATGACGTCGCCGCCGAGCGAGATCCGCCCGCCCTGGATCGCCTCAAGCCCGTTGACGCATCGCAGCAGCGTCGACTTCCCCGACCCGGAGGCACCGATCAGGGTGACCACCTCGTGCCGGTCGACGGCCAGGTCCACCCGGTCGAGCACCGTGGTGTCGCCGTACCTCTTGGTCACCTGGTCGAGCTCGACGAATGCGCTCCCCACCGGCTCAGCCCCCCTTCTTCTTCGTGCTCGACCTGGCGAGCATGTAGTCGACGAGACGGGTCTGCGGGATGGTGACGAGCACGAACAGGACGCACACGGCCGTCACCGCGGAGAGGTTGAAGTCGTTCGCCGAGTAGATCTTCGCCTGGCTGAACGCGTCGATGATGCCGACCACGATCACCAGCGAGGTGTCCTTCTGCAGCCCGATGAACGTGCTCAGCATCGGCGCCGCGATGTTGCGCGCCATCTGCGGCAGGATGACGAACCTGAGCACGTCGGGCTGGGAGAGTCCCATCGACAGCGCCGCCGAGGTCTGGCCCTTGTTGATGGACTCGATGCCCGAGCGGTAGAGCTCGGCGTTGTAGGCGCTGTAGGTCAGGGCCAGCGCCACGACCGCGTACAGGATCGGGCCGCCCTCGCTGAGGACCGGCACCTCCGTGATCGGGAGCCCGAAGCACACCAGGTAGATGAGCACCACGGACGGGATGCCGCGGAAGACGTCGATGTAGGCGACGCACAGGGCGCGCACGGGCCAGAACCCCTTGCCGGGGAGCAGCCTGCCGACGGCGAGCACGAGCCCGAACAGCATCGCCAGGACCTGCGCGCCGAGGGCGATCTCGACGTTGACGAGCAGCGCCCTGCTCATGTCCGCCATGCTCTTCGCCATGAACTCGGGGTTGAAGAACGTCTTCTGCACCGCGCCGTCGTTGGTGAAGACGAGCAGGCCCACCAGCGAGACCAGCACGACGAAGCCGGTCAGCCCCAGCGAGGCGATCGAGGCGTTCCTCGACCGAGCGGCGGCCTCGCGCGCGGCGACGTACCGCTTGGCCTCCCATTCCTGCTCCGACAGCCTGCCGCGCCGGTACGCCGCCAGCAGCGGGCCGCCCACGATCGCGGCCGGCAGCACGAGCCCGAGGACCACGCGCGGCGGCCCGCCGATGGTCATGGTCGCGCCGGCCAGCTGGTAGCAGAGCACCAGGGCGAGCAGGGCCAGGACGGCGGCGCCGTTGAGGTACCCGCGCGTGCTCAGCGGGCGGGCGTACGCCACGGCCGTGCCGCCGGGCGCTTCCCCGCCGGAGGTCCGCGCGCGGGAGCCCCGGACGCTCATGCTCAGGCCGCCCAATCGGGAAGCGCGTTGGGGTCGCCGCCGAGGATCGGGTTGAGCCACTTGTTCATGATCGCGTCCAGGGTGCCGTCCTTCTTCATGTCGGCGATGATCTGGTCGACGACCTGGACGTTCGGCGATCCCTTCGGGAAGAGCGGGGCGACGTCGCCGCCGACCGGGTACTGCCCGATCACCTTGAGCTTGCCGCCCGAGCTCGCGGCCCGCGGCATGACGGTGGCCGTGTCGTTCAGGGCGGCGTCGATCTGGCCGGCGAGCACGGCGTTGAAGAGGTCGTCGTTGGAGTTGAACACCCGCACCTGCTTGGGCTTGAGGGTGTCCTGGACGAATTTCAGCTGCACCGAGCCGGCGAGCACGCCGACGGTGGCGTCCTTGATGGTCGCGGACGTGAGGGCCGAGCCGGGCTTCACCAGCACCCCCGAGTGGTAGGTGTTGTAGGGAGCGGAGAAGTCCACGACCTTGCGACGCGCCGGGGTGTCGTAGATGTCCCACACCGCGAAGTCGAAATCGGATGACTTGGCGGTGACCAGGGCCTCGAACGAGGCGTTGACCAGCTTGATCTTCTTCAGGCCCGCGCGGTTGGCGATCTCCGCGTCGAGACAGTACATGTACCCGCCGTCCACGCTCTCCAGCGTGTTGCCCCGATAGCCCGCCGGATAGGGGAGCGACGCGGCGACGGTGAGGGCGCCCTCCCGCATGGTGGTCAGCTTGTGGATGGGCGGGTTCTCGGTGACCTCGCACTCTCCGAAGGACGACCCGCTCTTCGCGGAGGTGTCCTGGCCGCCGCCGCAGCCGGCGAGCACGAAGAGCGCGGCCGCCACGGCCGCCGCGCCGCTGATCTTGAACGGCTTGTTCACGCTGCACCTTTCCCTGGTTGGTCTGACCGCAGCGCCGTGGACCCCCGGCTCTGCGCTTCACTCAAGTTGATATTTATCTAAAATGTCAGTGATGTTCGGGTGACATTACACAGGTGTTCTAGGTTGTGCCAGTGTGGGCGAAGTGTCCGTTATGGAAATGAGCTGTGCCACCTGGCCTACGGGTGCGGCGGACAACCGCGGCGAAGCCTGAAATGATCAGACCCGACCGCATGCCACCAGAACCCCGCTCACCGGTGGCGTCCCGACCTCCACGACGAAGAGTGCTCTCATGGCAGATGAAAAGCCCTCCGCGCAGATCGACACCACGACCCCGCATTCGGCCAGGGTGTGGAACTACTGGCTGGGCGGTAAGGACAACTACTCCATCGACCGGCAGGTCGGCGACCAGGTCCTCCAGGTGTACCCGGGGATCGTGGACGTCGCCCGGCACTCGCGGGCCTTCCTGGGCCGGGCGGTGCGGCACCTGGCCGGCGAGGCAGGGATCACCCAGTTCCTGGACCTCGGCACCGGGCTGCCGACGGTCGACAACACCCACGAGGTCGCCCAGCGCGTCAACCCCGCCTCCAAGATCGTCTACATGGACAACGACCCGCTGGTGCTGGTACACGCCCGCGCCCTGCTGACCAGCACGCGGGAGGGCGTGTGCGACTACGTCGACGCCGATGTCCGCGATCCCGCGTACGTCCTCCAGCAGGCGGCCCACACCTTGGACTTCACCCGGCCGATCGCGCTGATGATGCTGGGCATCCTGGGCAACGTGTGGGACGACGAGGAGGCGACCGCGATCCGCGACCACCTGGTGGCGGCGCTGCCGCCGGGCAGCTACCTGGTCCTGGAGGACGGCACCAACGCCGTCGACCCCGAGGCCGCCGCCCAGGCGGAGAAGACCCGCGCCGAAGCGGGCGACCCCTACAAGCTGCGCACCCCGCAGCAGATCGCCGCCTACTTCGACGGCCTGGAACTGCTGGAGCCGGGCGTGGTGTCGGTGTCACGCTGGCGGCCCGAGGCCACGCCCTGGGGACTGCCCGACGAGGTCACCGCCTTCTGCGGCGTCGCCGCCAAGCTGTAGACGAGCGGTGGAGCCGCCCTCCGGGAGCGTCCCGCAGGGGCCTCGCCGCCGGTGATGACATGGACGGCCGGTGATGCGTTCCATCCGGTGGAATACGAAGGTAAAGCCAGGGTACGGTCCCGATCATGGCCGATTCGGAGAAGCCGGGACGATTGGTGGCAGGGCGCTACCGGCTTGAGGAGCCGCTGGGGCGCGGCGGCATGGGGATCGTCTGGCGGGCCTTCGACGAGCTCCTCGGGCGGGGGGTCGCCGTCAAGGAGCTGCACTGCATCAGCGGGCTCACCGCCGAGGAGCGCGAGATCTTCACCACGCGCACGTTCCGTGAGGCCAGGGCCGCGGGGCGGCTGAGCCATCCCGGTGTGGCGGCGGTGTACGACGTGTTCGAGGAGGCCGGGCACCCCTGGATCGTCATGCAACTGGTGCCCTCCCGGACGCTCGCGTCCATCGTCGCCGAGGAGGGTCCGCTGCCGCCCCGGCGGGTCGCCGGGATCGGCGTGCAGGTGCTGGCGGCACTGGGCGCCGCTCACGCGGCGGGCGTGCTCCATCGGGACGTCAAGCCGGACAACGTGCTCGTGACCAGCGACGGTGACGCCGTGCTCACCGATTTCGGCATCGCGACGCTGGAGGACGACTCCCCGATGACCCGGACGGGCGTGCTCATGGGCACGCCCGCGTTCATCGCCCCCGAGCGGGCGGCGGGCGGCCAGGCGGAGCCGGCCTCGGATCTGTGGTCGCTCGGCGTGACGTTGTTCCTGGTGGTGGAGGGCAGGTCGCCGTTCCACCGGGGTCACGCCCTGGCCACGCTCGCCGCCATCATGTGTCGCGATCCGGCGCCGTTCTCCCTGGCCGGCGCGCTGGCCCCGGTGATCGAGGGGCTGCTGGTCAAGGACCCGGCCGAGCGGATGACCGCCGCCGAGGCGGAGCGGGGGCTGCGGGCGGTCGCGAGCGGGCAGGCACCCGAGCCTGTACGGACGGCGGCCAGGGGCCCGTCCACACCACCGGTAGGACCTGCGGCAGGGGGCTCTTCCACGCCACCGGTATGGACGGCGTGGGGGCGTTCCGTACCACCGGCTGTGGCGGGTGGCGGGCGGCGGGACCTCGTGGTCAGGAGCGCGGCCCTGGCCGTGTTCGTGGGCCTGGCGGTGGGCGGGGTGGCGTATGCGACGGCGTCCGGGCCGGCTCCCGGGCTGGCTCCCGGGCTGGCCGCTCCCGGCGTCGGCACCCCCACCGTGACGGTGTCGGCGATCCGCACCGTCACCCCCGGGCCCAGCGCGCGTCCGGTTGTGACCGATCAACCCACGACTCAGCCCACGACGGTGCCGGTCGCCGGCAGGGAGACGCGCGAGCCGTCCACAGGGGCTCCGCCTTCCAAGGCACCGGTCACGTCACCCACAGGCTCCGGCCAGAGCAACGGCAACGGCAACGGCAACGGCAACGGCTCGAACGGGAACCACTACGGCTGGACCAAGAACAAGAAGAAGAAGCCGAAGAAGGTCACGTCCGCCGGGAACGGCAAGGGCAACTGATCTCGCCCGGGCGCCCGCCGGCGCCCGAGCCGGCCGCCCAGATGATCGCCGGTCGGCATGGCGTGGTCGATCGGCGAGGCGTGGGTGGTGGTGTTCGAGGCGGCCAGGGCGAGTCAGGTGGTGAGGAAGTCCTTGACGACGGGGGCGACGACGGCGGGGACTATGTGGTGGGTCTGGCCCGGCAGGGAGACGAGCCGGGCGTGGGGGAGGGCCTTCGCGACCGTCCGCGCGGCCTCGCGCATCCCCTCGGGGCTCTCCTCGCCGGCGATGACGAGCGTGGGCACGGTGACCGCGGCGGCCAGTTCGGCCGGGATCGACCCGTCACCGGTGATGGTCACCTCGTAGACGAGGGTGTGCGCCATCTTCTCCAGCGCGGCGCGGAAGGGCGCGTCGCGCAACTGGACCACGACCTCGGCGGGAATCCCGACCACCTTCGCCTGGAAGTACTCGACCGCGTCGCCGCGGCGCCCGGCCGACACCAGCTCGGACAGGCGCGCCGCGGCGTCCTCGGTGGGCGCGGGCGCGCTCCCGGCGGTGAACGGCGGCTCGTACAGCGCCAGCCTTGTGATCGCGAGCCCACGGGCCGCCGCTCTCATGGCCAGGACGGCGCCGGAGGAGTACCCGAACACCGCCGCCGATCCGCCCGCTTCGGCGATGAGGGCGTCCAGGTCGTCGATCTCGCGGTCGACCGCGTACGGCGAGGTGTCCCCGCTGTCGCCCCGGCCACGGCGGTCGTAGGTGAAGACGGTGAAGCCGGGTGCGAGGGCCTCGGCCAGCGGCGTGCCCGCCGACCGCTCGTTGAACGCGCCGACCACCATGATGAGCGGCGGCCCCTCGCCCACCCGGTCGTACGCGATAGGGGTGCCGTCGCTCGAACGCACCTTGTTCATGGGGATCACTTCCATTCGTGAACGCGTGGGCCCGTCCCACCGGCGGACAGGTCCGCCGGGAGGATCCGGTCGCTCTCCCGATCGGGCGTCTCGGCTCGGCCTGCCCATCACAGCGGTGAGCCTATCCGCTCGGTGCTTCACCAGGGACGACGCTCACCTCGCGGGGAGCGAGCAGGTGTTGGCCAGGTCACCGGAGGCGGGGCGGGGGAGGGTCGCGTCGGCGGGTGGCGCGTCGCCGCGCGTGGTCCAGCCCTCAAGGGCGGTGAAGGCGCTGCGGAAGCACGGCAGGATCGGGCGCAGCAGGCCGGGGAAGGCGTCGTAGAGTCCGTCGACGTGGTTGCCGCCCTCGACCCGGTAGTAGCGGTGAAGCGGGTCGCGTCCCTTCGACCTGATCAGCTTCTCGTAGACGTCGGAGTCCTCGCCGATGGGCAGCAGCGTGTCCAGCGTGCCGTGCAGGGTGATGAGGGGCCGCCCGATGCGCCCGGTGAGGGCGATGCGCCCGACGGCCTTCTTCACGGCACGGGGCCGGGCGGCGTAGTCGTAGTCGGTGTCGCACCCCGGCGTCCCCGAGGCGCAGTACGGCGTGCCCGCCTCGGTGGCGCCGTCGTAGGTGGGGTCCAGTTCCTCACGGTAGAGCCGCTGCGTGAGGTCCCAGTAGACCTTGTAGTGGTAGTCCCAGAGCGGCTCCGAGCCGGGGGCGAAGCCCGCGGCGATCATCGCGTCGTGGGCGGCGGGGTCGCCGGTCGCGGCGTACGCGGGGTAGGCCCGGAGCGCGGCGGGCAGGGAGGTCATCAGGTTCGGCCCGTTCTCCCGCCAGAGGGCGCCCTCCCAGTCGACTCCGCCGCTGTACAGCTCGGGGTGGTTCTCCAGTTGCCAGCGCACGAGGTAGCCGCCGTTGGAGATCCCGGCCGCGTACGTCCGGCGGGGCGCCCGGCCGTATCGCTGCGCCACGACCGCCTTGGCGGCGCGGGTGAGCTGGGTGACGCGGTCGTTCCACTCCACCAGGGCGTCCCCGGGCTTCACGCCGTCCTGGTAGAACGTCACGCCGCTGTTGCCCTTGTCGGTCGCGGCGTACGCGTACCCCTGGGCGAGCACCCAGTCGGAGATCGCGAAGTCGTTGGCGTACTGCCGCCGGTTGCCGGGCGTGCCCGCGACCACCAGGCCGCCGTTCCAGCGCTCGGGCAGCCGGATCACGAACTGGCTGTCGTGGTTCCAGCCGTGGTCGGTGTTGAACGTCGAGGTGTCGGGGAAGTAGCCGTCGATCTGGGCGCCCGGCACGCCGGTCGGGTTGGTGGCGCCCGCGGGGGCGAGCCCGGCCCACTCGGCGGCGATCGAGTGCCCGGACGCGACCGTGCCCGCGGTGGTCAGGTCGTCCAGGCACGCGGAGATCTGCTTCTCCGCTCCCGGCACCCTGACGCGCTCGACGCCCGCGCAGCGAGCGGCGGCGTCTGCGGCGGACACCGGCCCGATCAGGGAGGCGCCGATCACGGCGGCCGTTGCCAGGCCCAGTAGCCGGCCACGCCGGCGTCGGGTGGATCGCATGGGGACTCCTCAGATGGCGTGCGACATGCTGTTGATCGAGTGACCGCAATGGTGGTCATCCACTGTGAGCCAGGCCACGTACGCGACCTCCACAATTCACCCCTCCGATATGTCGGGCGCGCCCATGTGCCCGGCCGACGAAGCTCCACAGGGGGCGCGGCGACCATCCCGGAGGCGCGCGCCGGTGGGCCTGCGCCATATGGCCGGGCGACGAAAAGACGGTCCCACCAGCGTCGCGGCCCGGGGACCCACGGAGAGTGTGGGCCGCCGCCGCCTTCCGGCCGCGCAATATGTGCCCCTGCCACATGGAACCCCTTCCCGGGCTCGCTTAGTGTCCGCGTCACAGCGACTTCGTCCGTTAACGCCAAGGTGACCTGGACGAAACCATCGGACGACGCCGGGATGAGCCACGAGGAGGCCATATGGACGGTCCCGTCCTGCGGGCGAAGGGCCTGGCGAAGGAGTTCCGGGGCTTCCGCGCCGTCGACGGGGTGGACCTGGACATCGCGGAGGGCAGCGTGCACGCGCTGGTCGGGCCCAACGGCGCCGGCAAGACCACGCTGTTCAACCTGCTGACCGGCTTCCTGAAGCCGAGCGCGGGCCGCATCCTGCTCGGCGAGCGCGACCTGACCGGCAGGCGCCCGGAGCAGGTCGCCCGACTCGGGGTCGCGAGGTCCTTCCAGATCACCAGCCTGTTCCCGCAGATGACCCCGCGCGAGCACGTCGAGCTGGCGCTGGCGGGCGCCACCGGGATCACCTGGCGGTTCTGGCGGTCGCACCGGCTGCTCGACCGGTTCCGCGGCCGGGCGCTGGAGCTGCTGGACCAGGTCGGGCTGGCCGGGCACGCCGAGATCCCGGCGGGCACGCTCGCCTACGGCCACAAGCGCGCCCTGGAGCTGGCCCTCGCGCTCGCGCTGGACCCGAAGGTGCTCCTGCTGGACGAGCCGACGGCCGGCATGGGCGTCGAGGACGTCGACCGCACGGTGGAGCTGGTCAGGAAGGTCCGCGACGGGCGCACGGTCGTGATGGTCGAGCACAACATGAGCGTCGTGTCCAGCCTGGCCGACCGGGTGACGGTCCTGCAGAGCGGCCGCGTGCTGGTCGAGGGCCCGTACGCCGAGATCCGGCATGACCCCCGCGTCATCAGCGCCTACCTGGGAGACGCCAATGCCGAGCACTGACACCGGCCCCGAAATCAGCCCCGAAACCGGCCCCGAGAGCGGGACCCACGCCGGCCCGATCCTCCGCGTCGGCGGCCTGTCCGCCTGGTACGGCGAGGCGCAGGTGCTGCGGGAGGTGTCGATCGAGGTGGGGAAGGGCGAGATCGTCACGCTGGTCGGCCGCAACGGCGCCGGCAAGACGACACTGCTGCGCTGCCTGATGGGCCTGCAGGGCCGTTACGCGGGGGACATCGCCTTCCTCGGGACGGACATCACCCGGCTCCCCGCGGACCGGCGGGCGCGGCGGGGCCTCGGGTACGTGCCCGACGACCGCGGGGTCTACTCCACGCTCACGGTGGAGGAGAACCTGACGCTGCCGCCCGCCGTCGGCCCGGACCCCTGGCCGCTGGCGCGGGTGTACGAGACCTTCCCCCGGCTGCGGGAGCGGCGTTCCTTCCCCGGCACCAAGCTCTCCGGCGGCGAGCAGCAGATGCTGGCCCTCGCCCGCGTGCTGCGGATGGGCGCGCGGCTGCTGCTCTGCGACGAGCCGACCGAGGGACTGTCCCCGCTGATCGTCCAGCAGATCGGCGAGATCCTGCGCGAAGTGAAGCGGCAGGGCACGACCGTCCTGCTGATCGAGCAGAACGTGCACTTCGCCGCGACGGTCGCCGACCGGCACTACCTGCTCGCCGAGGGCCGGATCGTCGAGTCCCTGGACAACGACGAGATGCGGGCCCGGGAGCACGAGCTCCTCGACTACCTCGGCATCTGATCCGCACCCACTGGATCGGCGGCCCCGGACCTGATCCGGAACATCCCGGATCGGCCGTCCCGGAACCCACCCGAAGAACCGACAGGAGACCTACATGAGAGCTCTGGGCCGAGCGGCCGCCGTGGTGGCGGCGGGAGCCACGATCGCCGGTTGCGCCGGCGGACCCGGCAGCGGGGGGAGCGGGGACAAGATCAGCGACGGCAAGGTGGTGCTCGCCGTGCTCAACGACCAGTCGGCGATCTACGCCGACCTGTCGGGCAAGAGCAGCGTCGAGGCCGTCAACATGGCCGTCGCCGACTACAGGGCGAAGTACGGCGACAAGGCGGTCGCGAAGGACATCGAGGTCCTGTCCGCCGACCACCAGAACAAGCCGGAGGTCGCCAACTCCAAGGCGCAGGAGCTCTACGACCGCCAGCACGCCGACGTCATCCTCGACGTGCCCTCGTCGGCGGCGGCGCTCGCGGTGGCGGGGGTCGCCAAGGGCAAGAAGAAGATCTTCATGGACATCGGCGCCGCCACCACCGAGCTCGAAGGCGCCCAGTGCAACAAGTACACGTTCCACTACGGGTACAACACCTACATGCTGGCCCACGGCACCGGCGAAACGGTCACCAAGGACGGGTCGAAGAACTGGTACATCGTCTACCCGGACTACGCCTTCGGGCAGGACATGCAGAAGAACTTCACCGCGGCCGTGAAGGGCGCCGGGGGCACGGTCATCCAGAGCGACCCCGCGCCGTTCCCGAACGACAACTTCTCCACGTTCCTGCTGAAGGCGCCGGGTCTCAGCCCGAAGCCCGAGGTGCTCGGCACCATGCAGGCCGGCGGTGACCTGGTCAACCTGGTGAAGCAGTACAACGAGTACAAGCTGCGCGACAAGGGCATCGGCCTGGCGGTCGGGCTCATGTTCATCACCGACATCCACTCGCTCGGCCCTGACGCGCTCGCCGGCACCAAGTTCACCGACGCGTGGTACTGGAACACCACCCCCGAGAACCGTGCCTGGGCCGACAAGTTCCAGGCCAAGGTCAACAAGCGGCCGAGCTTCCCCAACGCCGCGAACTACTCCGCCGCCACGCAGTACCTGGAGGCCGTGCAGCGCGCCGGGACCGACGGTTCGGACGCGGTGGTCAAGGAGCTGGAAGGCTTCAAGTTCCAGGACGTCTTCGCCCGGAACGCCACGATCAGGGCCCAGGACCACCTGCTCCTGCACGACGTCTCGCTCGCCCAGGTGAAGCCGTCGAGCGAGGTCAAGGAGCCCTGGGACTACGAGAAGATCCTCAGCACCATCCCCGCCGACCAGGCCTTCCAGCCCGCCGACCCCGCCTGCAAGCTCTGAGCCCGTCCGGGCGCGGCCACCCCGCGCCCGGGTTCCGAGCCCCGGCCGGGGTACTCCGGCCGCACGCCCCACGGCGGGGCCGCCCGCCCCCGCCCGTCCCCTTGGAGGTCACCGTGCTTCAACAGGCGTTCAACGGCCTGGTGGGTGGCGCCTTCTACGCCCTGCTCGCCCTCGGCCTCGCCGTCATCTTCGGCATGCTGGGCGTCGTCAACTTCGCCCACGGTGCCTTCTACATGCTCGGCGCGTTCGGCTCCTACGTGCTGCTGGACTCGTTCGGCGTGAACTTCTGGGTCGCGCTGGTAGCGGTCCCCATCGTGCTCGGCCTGGCGGGCATCGTGCTGGAGCGGCTGTTCATCCGGCGGCTGGCGCCGCTGGACCCGCTGTACAACTTCCTGTTCACCTTCGGCCTGGCGCTGGTCCTGCAGGACCTCGTCAAGCGGGAGTACGGCGTGCAGTCGCAGCCCTACCCCCGCCCCGAGCTGCTGTCGGGCACCGTCGACCTGGGGTTGTTCGGCTACCCGGCCTACCAGGTGTTCGTGCTGGCCGTCTCGGTCGTCGTCTGCGCCGCGGTCTGGGTGGTCCTGACCCGCACCCGCGTGGGCATGATCGTGCGCGCCGCGACCGAGCGGCCCGAGCTGACGCGGGCCCTCGGCATCGACGTCGGACGCTGGGTCACCCCGGTCTTCGGGTTCGGCATCGCGCTGGCCGGGCTCGCCGGAGTGCTCGCCGCCCCGATGCGCGCGGTCAACCCGCTCATGGGAGGCGACCTGATCATCACGGTCTTCGCGGTCGTGGTCATCGGCGGGCTCGGGTCGATCTTCGGCTCGGTGGCGGCCGGTTTCGCGATCGGGCTGATCTCCGCGCTCGGCAACCTTTACATACCCGCCCTGTCCCAGACGCTGGTGTTCATCCTGATGGCCGTCGTGCTGCTCTGGCGGCCCGCCGGCCTGTTCGGGCGCGAGGAGGCGCTGTCGTGATCCTTTCCCGGCTGGCCGCGAGGCCGATCCTGCTCGTCGCCGGGCTGTTCCTCGCCCTGGTCCTGCCTTGGATGGTCTATCCTCCGGTGGCGCTGGACATCGCCTGCTGGGCGCTGTTCGCCGCCGCGCTCGACCTGCTGCTCGGCTTCACCGGGCTGCTGTCCTTCGGGCACGCAGCGTTCTGGGGCGGCGCCGCGTACGTCTCCGGCCTCATCGCGCTGCACAGCGGGCTGCCCTTCCCGGTCGCCGTGCTCGGCGGCGCGGCGTTCGCGGCCGTGCTCGCGGTGCCCATCGGCTACCTGTCCGTACGTCTGCGCGGCATCTACTTCGCGATGGTCACCCTGGCCTTCGCGCAGATGGTCTACTTCGTGGTCAACCAGTGGCGCGACCTGACGGGCGGCGAGAACGGCCTGCAGGGCGTCCCGCGCGAACTGCTCGGCCTGGACCTGTCGGACTCGTTCGTCTTCTACTACGCCGGGCTGCCCCTGGTCCTCATCGGGTTCGTCTCGGTGTGGCGCGTCGTCCGATCGCCGTTCGGCAGGGTCCTGGTCTCGATCAGGGACAACCCGGCCCGCGCGCGGGCCCTCGGCTACCCGGTCCAGCGCTACAAGCTCCTGGCCTTCGTCCTGTCGGCCGGGCTGTCCGGGCTGGCCGGGGGGCTCTTCGCCATCGGCCACGGCTTCGCCTCGCTGGAGAGCGTGTACTGGACCACGTCCGGGCAGGCCGTGATGATGGTCGTCCTCGGCGGCATCGGCACGCTGTGGGGCGGCGTCATCGGCGCGGCCCTGGTCGTCGAGCTGAACGACTACCTGGTGACCGCCGGGTTCGAGGGCATCGGCATCGTCACGGGCACGATCTTCGTGGTCGTGGTGCTGGTGTTCCGGCGGGGCATCTGGGGAACGGCACGCCACCTGCTGGAGGCGCGCTCCGGTGGCCGCCGGCCCGGGGAGCCCGGCTCCGCGGGCGCTCCGAACGGGGCGCCCGCCCCCAGTCAGGGCGTCGGCTCGCCGGTGTAAGCCCTGACCCCCTATCGCTGTTCGAATAGCTCGTCGCATTACCGTACTTCTAGGAGCAACTGCTGTGGTTTCAACGAGCGTGACCGCCGGGAAGGTGGCCGAGGTGGATCTGACCGGCCGGCGTGCATTGGTGACGGGCGGAGCGAGCGGCATCGGCCGGGCCTGCGCCCGGCGGCTGGCCGGCGCGGGCGCGGAGGTGGTGATCCTCGACGTCCGCGAGGAGGTGGCGCGCGAGGCCGCCGAAGAGATCGGCGGGCTGGCGCTGGCCGCCGACCTGACGGACCTGGCGGCCGTCGACGCGCTCGACTGCGGGGGCGTGGACATCCTGGTCAACAACGCCGGCTTCCAGCACGTCGCCCCGATCACCGAGTTCCCGCCGGAGATCTTCTCCGCGATCCTCAAGATCATGGTCGAGACGCCGTTCCGGCTGGCCAGGCGGACCCTGCCGGGGATGTACGAGCGCGGCTGGGGCCGGGTGATCAACATCTCTTCGGTGCACGGGCTGCGCGCCTCGCCGTACAAGGTCGCCTACGTCACGGCCAAGCACGCCCTGGAAGGGCTGTCCAAGGTGATAGCCCTGGAGGGGGCTCCGCACGGGGTCACCTCCAACTGCGTGAACCCCGCCTACGTGCGCACGCCGCTGGTCGAGGAGCAGATCGCCGACCAGGCCCGTGTCCACGACCTCGACCCCGACCAGGTCGTGGAGCAGATCATGCTGGCCCCTGCCGCGATCCGCCGGCTGATCGAGCCGGAGGAGGTCGCCGAGAGCGTCGCCTACCTCTGCTCGCCGCAGGCATCCATGATCACCGGAGCGTCGCTCACCATCGACGGCGGATGGACCGCGCGCTAGCGCCGCCCATAGCGCATCGGGGGATAAACCGTGATCAAGGGGACAATGAACCCCATGAGCTGCACCGTCTTTCTCGAACTGCTCGCCCGGGAGGCTCCGCCGGTCGAGTTCGAGGCCCCACTGGTCGAAGCCCGCGCCGCCGGAGCCGCCCCCGAGGTTCTCGCCGAGCTCGACCGTGCCAAGCTCGCCGCCCTGCGCGTGCGCGCCCTGCTGGAGCACCGCGCCCGCCGCGAGGCCGAGCTGTCGGCGCTGTTCGAGACCGCCGGCGACCTGGCCGGGCTCCGTGACGTGGGCGCCGTGCTGGAAGCCATCGTCCGGCGGGCCCGCAGGCTGCTGCACGCGGACATCTCCTACATGACGCTGCACGACGCCGACCGCGGCGACACCTACATGAGGGTCACCGACGGCTCGGTGTCGGCGGCCTTCCGCGCCCTGCGGCTGCCGATGGGCGCAGGGCTCGGCGGCCTGGTCGCCCAGACCGGCACGCCCTACACCAGCCCGGACTACTTCGCCGACGAGCGGTTTCGCCACCGCACCCACATCGACGTCGCCGTCAAGGAGGAGGCGCTGGTCGCCATCCTCGGGGTGCCGATGCGGCTGGGCGCCCAGATCATCGGCGTGCTGTTCGCCGCCAACCGCAGCGCCCGTCCCTTCGCGCAGGAGGAGGTGGCGCTGCTGGCCTCGCTCGCCGCGCACGCCGCCGTCGCCCTGGACAACGCCCGCCTGCTGGAGGAGACGCGTACGGCGCTCGGCGAGCTCAGCGCGGCCAACCGGCTCATCCAGGCGCGCAGCGCGGCCGTGGAGCGGGCGGCGCAGGCCCACGACCGCATGACCGGCCTGGTCGTCCGGGGCGGCGGGGTGGAGGACGTCGCGGCCGTCGTCACCGACATCCTCGGCGGCGCGCTCATGGTGCTCGACGCGGACGGGCGCAGGCTCGCGGCCGTCGGCTCCGTCGGCGACCTGGACGAGGCCGAGGTGGCGGGCGCCGCCGCCGCCTCCGGGGGCCTCGGCCGCACCGTGCAGCGCGGCGACCTGTGGGTGGCCTCGGTGGCCTCGGGAGCCGAGATCCTCGGCACGCTGGTCCTGCGCACCCCCGACGAGGTGTCCGGCGCCGACCAGCGGATCCTGGAGCGCGCCGCCCTGGTCACCGCACTGCTCCTGCTCTTCCGCCGCACCGCCGCCGCGGCCGAGGGCAGGGTGCGCGGAGAGCTCCTGGACGACCTCCTCACCGGCAGGGACGTCCACTCCGACGCCCTGTACGGCCGGGCGCGGCTGCTCGGGGTCGACCTCGACGCCCCGCACATCCTGGTCGTCGCCCGGCATCGCGCGGGGGACCCGGGGCCCCGGCAGCGCACGGCGTTCTGGGCCTCCTCCGACGCCGCCTCGCGGCACGGGCTGGTGGCCGCCCGGGGCGAGGAGACCATCCTGCTGCTGCCCGGCGTCAATCCGGGGGCGGCGGCCCAGCGGGTCGCCAAGGAGCTCGGCGGGTCCCTCGGGACGCCGGTCACGGCGGGGGCCGCGGGCCCGGTCCAGGGCCCGGCCGCCGTGGCGGGCGCCTACCGCGAGGCCCGGCGCTGCGCGGAGGCCATGCTCGCGCTCGGGCGCGCGGGGGAGGGGGCGGGCTGCGACGAGCTGGGGTTCGTCGGCCTGCTCATCGGCCAGGACCGGGACGTCGCCGGATTCCTGGAGTCGGCGCTCGGGCCCGTCCTCGCCTACGACCGGCGGCGCGGCACCACGCTCGTCCAGACCCTGGACACCTACTTCGCCGCCGGATCCAGCCTGTCGCGCACGGCCGAGCGGCTGCACATCCATGTCAACACCGTCACCCAGCGCCTCGACCGGGTCGGAAGGCTCCTCGGCGACGGCTGGCAGGCGCCGGACCGGGCCCTGGAGATCCACCTCGCCCTCCGCCTCAACCGCCTGCGCCCGCTGAACCGCCACGAACCCCCGAGCGAATGAGACGCATCTCACGTATCGCTGTCGCAATAAGTCGACGAGATTGCGCAATATTGCCGGAGTGTTAACCATCCACCGGTTGCTCCGGCCGGACGGGTCCGGCATGGCGCGGATGCCTTATGGCGGCGGGTGTTCCGCTCCCGCGGAGCTTTGTTCGGTCTCTAGCTGTGGTGATGCGCGGAGGCCGGGAGATCTCCCGGCCGGGGCTCTCCAGCGGGGCGCGACCGGCCTTCCCATAGCCGATGGCTATGGTGTCAGCGGCTTGCGTCGCTTTTTGCCGTATGCTTGCGGGCGTGACGCGTCGACTTGCGGAAGTTGCTAAGAAGGTCGGGGTCAGCGAGGCCACGGTCAGCCGGGTGCTGAACGGCAAGCCCGGGGTGTCCGACTCCACCCGCGCGGCCGTGCTGACCGCGCTGGACGTGCTGGGATACGAGCGGCCGACGCAGCTGAGAGGCGAGCGCGCCCGGCTGGTCGGCCTCGTGCTGCCCGATCTCGGCAACCCGATCTTCCCCGCCCTCGCGGAGGTGGTCGGAGGCGCCCTCGCGCAGCGCGGCTTCACCCCCGTGCTGTGCACGCGCACGGCCGGAGGGCTCTCCGAGGCCGACTACGTCGAGATGCTGCTGGAGCAGCAGGTCTCCGGGGTGGTCTTCGCCGGCGGGCACTACGCCGAGGCCGACGCGCCCCACGAGCACTACCACCGGCTCCTCGGGCTGGGGCTGCCCGTCGTCCTGGTCAACGCCGCGGCCGGCAGCCTCGACTTCCCGCGCGTGTCGACCGATGACGCGGTCGCGGTGGAGCAGGCGTTCAGCCACCTGATCTCGCTCGGCCACGAGCGCGTCGGCCTGGTGCTCGGCCCGGAGGACCACGTCCCCTCGCGGCGCAAGCTCAAGGCGTTCACCCTGGCGGCGCGGCGCGCGGGGCTGGAGATCGGCCCTGGCGCCGTCGAGCGCAGCCTGTTCTCCCTCGAAGGCGGCCAGGCCGTGGCCACGCGGCTCGTCCGCGAGGGCGTCACCGGCATCATCTGCGCGAGCGACCCCCTGGCCCTCGGCGCGATCCGCGCGGTGCGCCGCCTCGGCCTGTCGGTGCCGCAGGACGTCTCCGTCGTCGGCTTCGACGACTCCTCCTTCATGAACTGCACCAACCCGCCGCTGACCACGGTGCGCCAGCCCATCGAGGCGATCGGCCGCGCCGCGGTGACCCTGCTGGTCAACCAGATCGAGGGGGCTCCGCCGGCCGCCGAGGAGCTGCTCTTCGAGCCCGAGCTCGTCGTCCGCGGCTCCACCGCGCCGGCCAAGGTACGGGCGCTGGCGGCCTGAGGGCCGGTGGCGGGGCCCTCAGTCCTTGAGGCTCTGCTCGGCGAGCCGCTGGGTGAGGTGCTCGCGCATCTGCTGCGCGACCGGGGCGTCCATCTTGTCGGTCAGCGCGAGCGCCTGGGTCAGCGAGTCCTGCGCCGCCTCGCCGTCGCCCGCCGCCTGTTGCGCGTCGCCCAGCCTGATCAGCGTCCTGGCCTCCTGGAGCGGCATGTGCATCTGCCTGAACAAGGTGAGCGCCTGCTCCAGATGGATGACCGCCTGGGGCGCGTCGTCCCGGGTCTTGGCCAGCTCACCGAGGCCGAGCTGGACCCGTGCCTCCACGAGGTGCTCGCTGGAGGTGCTCGCCAGCATCAGCGAGCGTTGCAGCGCGCTCTCGGCCTCGGGGAGCTCCCGTCGCCGGAGCCGGGCGACGCCGAGCCCGTGCAGGGCGTACGCCTCTCCGGTGGGGTCGCCGATGTTGCGCACCACGTTGAGCGCCTCCTCGAACACCTCCACCGCCAGCGCCGGCTGGTCCGACTGGAGGTAGGTGTGGCCGATGCGGTGCAGCACCTGCGCCTCGACCCTCCTGCTGCCGCTCCGGCGGCTCAGCTCCAGTGCCTCTGAGAGCAGGCGCTGCGCGCCGGGCAGGTCGTCGAACTCCAGGCGGAGCTGGGCCAGGTTGTGCAGCACGTACGCCGAGGCGACCTGGTCCCCGTTGCTGCGGAAGATCTCCAGAGCCCGCCTGTAGTGGGCCTCGGCGTCGGCGAACCTCCCGCTCAGCCGGTCGAGGAACCCGATGTTGCGGATGACCAGGGCCGTCCCCTGGCTGTCACCGACCTCCTCGAACAGCTGGACCGCCGCCTCGAAGTCGCAGCGCGCGTCGCCGAACCGCTGCTCGGTGATGTAGAGCGAGCCCCGGGAGTAGAGCATCGCCGCCTGACCGCACCTGTCCTGCGCCTGCCGGGTGGCCGTCAGCGCGATCTGGTGGGTCTCGCGCCAGTCGTCGAGGTACACGCGCGACTCGAAGAGCGTCACCGAGCTGATCGCCAGGTCCCAGCACAGGTCGACGAACCCGGCCTGCGCCGCCTGGCGTATGCCGGACACGAGCATGGAGCGCTCGCGCTCGTACCACTGGAGGGGTGAGGCGACCAACTGGTCGACCAGCTTGGCCGGAAGCGGCCACCTGGGGGCCTGGCTGTGGATCTGGACGTAGTCTCCGCCGTACTCCCGGCGGTGCGCCGCCTCGGCGAGGAACAGCAGCCCGCCGAGGACGCGCGCCAGGGCCGCGTTGCGCTCGCCGGCGGTCTCCTCGGCCGCCAGGCGCTCCCGGGCGAACACGCGGATGAGGTCGTGGAAGCGGTACTGGCTGTGCACGCCGTACCCGACGCCCGTGGTCTCGATGAGCTGCGCGTCCGCCAGGTCGTCGAGCAGGTCCTGCGCGGTGACCAGGGGCTGGTCGAGCAGGGCCGCGCTGACCCAGGCGGAGAAGATCTGGGCGTCCAGGATCGTCAGGCGGCGGAACAGCCGCCGGGCGTCCTCACCGACGCTGTCGTAGGTCAGGGAGATGCTGGCGCGGATCCCCATCTCGCCGTGCTTGAGCTCGTCGAGCCTGCGGGTCTCGTCCTCCAGGCGGCTGACGAGCTGCTCGATGCTCCAGTGGGGACGGGCCGACAGGCGCGCCCCGGCGATGCGGAGCGCGAGCGGCAGGTGGCCGCACAGCTCGGACAGGGCCTCGGCGGCCTCGATCTCCGACTGCACCCGCTCGATCCCGGCGATGCGGGAGAGCAGGTTCACCGACTGGTCGGAGTCGAAGGTCCCCACGTCCACGTGGACGGCGCCCGCCAGCCCCGCGAGGCGGCTGCGGCTCGTGATGATGACCGCAGAGGACGGGTTTCCGGGGAGCAGGGGGAGCACCTGGCTCTCGCTGCCCGCGTCGTCGAGGACGATCAGCATCCTGCGGTCGGCGAGCATCGCGCGGTACATCTCGGCTCGTTCCTCAAGGCCGTCGGGTATCGCGGTGCCGGACACGCCGAGCACGCGCAGGAACCGCTCCAGCACCTGCATGGGGCTGGTGGGGCGGGACGCGGCGCCGTGCAGGTCGGCGAAGAGCTGGCCGTAGGGAAAGCGCTCGCCCACACTGTGGGAGGCGTGGATCGCGACGGTGGTCTTGCCGACGCCGGGCTTGCCGACGATCACGATGATGGGCACGGCGAACCGCGAGCGGTCCTCGGTGGCGAGCATCAGCCGCTGCCGGATGTCCTCGATCTGCTTGGCGCGGCCGGTGAAGTCGGCGATGTCGGTCGGCAGCATTCCCGGGATGCCGGGGACCGTCGGGGCCGGCTGGATCTCCACCTTCTCCGGCACCGGGGGCGCGGGCGGGTCGAGGCTCTCGTCGGAGGTGAGGATCGCGTGTTCGAGCTGCTGCAGCCGCTCGTTGGGCTCGATGCCCAGTTCCTCGATCATCGTGCGGCGGGCGTTGCGGTAGACCTGCAACGCCTCGGCCTGCCGTCCCGATCGGTACAGCGCCGTCATCAGCTGGCCGCGAAGCCGTTCACGCAGGGGGTACTCGTCGGTGAGCTCGGTCAGCTCGCCGACCAGCTCGTGGTGCCGGCCGAGGTCCAGCTCCAGCTGGATGCAGTCCTCGTTGGCGGTGACGCGGTTCTCGGTGAGCCTGCTCGCCGCCGACTGCACGAGCCTGCTGTCGATTCCGTCGAGGGCGGGCCCGCGCCACAGCGACAGCGCCTCGCGGTAGTGCTTGATCGCCTCGTTGACGTTGCGGGCCTCGCGGGCGTGCCGGGCCCGCAGGGTCAGGCTCTCGAAGCGCTGGGCGTCGATCTGGTCGGCGGCGACCCGGATCGCGTATCCGAGCGACTGGGTGGAGATGATGTCCGGGTTGCCGTGGGCGGCGAACAGGCGGCGGAGGGACGAGATGCAGATCTGCACCTGGGCGCGGGCCGTGGTGGGGGGCTCGTCGCCGTAGATGGCCTCCATGAGCCGGCCGATGGTGACGACCCGGTTCACGTCGAGCAGGAGGACCGCGAGCACGATCTGCTGTCGGATTCCCCCGAGATCCAGCCGGCGATCGCCCTCGGTCGCTTCGAGAGCTCCCAGAATCCCGAATTCCACCTGCATCTCCTCGCATGAAAAGCTCGCGGCCCGTTCCGGAAGTTCGCTCACCCTCCGATGCGAGAGGTACCAGGTGCGTGGTCCAGGAGATCCACCCCGTAGTAAACATCGGCATTGGCCGTCCGTGACACTGTGCGCAGATACTGTCGGGCGCGAGCTGGTCACATATGGCGATGTCACTTATGTCTGGATCGTACTACTATACGAGGTTCGGATCTATAGAGAGTGTGCGAATAATTTCTGAATCCGCATACTTATTTGCGCGTGCAACCATCTGAGGGTGCTGGGTCGGGATCCGAACTGTGATATGTCCCGGTATAGGGTAGTTTTCGGGGAGCTTGTCAGGGGCTCTGGTAAACCAGGTGACGTGTGGGAGAAGTGGTCCGGCGAGGCCGGATGCGGACACGGGAGCCGCGACGTGGCTCCGGACGGCTCAGCCCCAGGGAGTGTTGCCGCCGGCGGCCCTCAGCGTGGGCCGGGACGCTTTTGTGCCTGATGGGGACGCCGTGAGCGAGGGGAACCCCGCGCGGGCCGTGACCGCTGCGGGAAAGGCTCCGGCGCCGGCGATGGAGGCGGATAGGGAGCCCCGGCGGCAGTTGTGAGCGCTCATTTCGCTGACCTCTTCGTGGTGTCGCAGTGGAGTGTTTGTCAGCCGATCGGCTGGAACACCGTCAACGTAGAAAGCGCCACCATTCGGTTCTTATCGGATCTCTTCTCGCCTGGCATCTGTCCAGGTCACGACGCATATCGGCGATTTCTCATGTTTCGCCCAGATTGTCGGATGGGGGTCTTCGCCGGGGTGCCGGGAGGGGTGCGAAAGCGGTGTGACCTGCGGCGGGATGTCCCGGGGCGGCGTCGAGTGATAGCCGTGAATAGCCGGGCGAAAGTGAACCGATAGCGGCCTGCGGCACTCTGACGCGCAGGCCGGGACTGGCCGGTGCCACCGGCATCTTCCTGCCCCCGGATACGCATGCGCGTCGGGCCGGGGACGGCGGGCCGGGTGGACGACCTCTTCGCCGGGCTGCTCGCGCGCGCGTCGCGCGGACGGCGCCGGCGACCGGCGCGCCGGCCGCGATGGCGCTTGGAGCTGTCCGTCTTGGCGGGCCGGCAGATAGGTGTTCTTGACATGAGTATTACTGCGCAAGCGTTGGACGGCGTTTACGGCCGCTCGGCCGCCGGCGTGCGTGCGCGCCTGGAGCGGGACGCCCACGGCGGCTGGCAGGATCTGGCCGACGCGGAGACCGACAGCGAGGGCCGGATATGCGAATGGCGAGACAAGAAACTCGACCGCGGTCTTTATCGCATCAGGTTCGACAGCGACTACTACTTCGTCGGCCTGGGGCTGAGTGCGGCCTATCCGGAGATAATCGTGACTTTCCGAATGCAGGATGAGACCGACGCCTACCAGATTCAGGTGATGCTTTCCCCGTATTCGTATTCCACTCATTTCAGGATCGCGTGATCGACGGTATTCGAGCTGTGGCCCGTCCCGGCCTCCGTCGTCCCGAGCGAGGCGCGGCGCCCGGGGTGGTCCAGGCGGAGAAGGGAATCCGACAGTGACGACCCCCGGCATTCCGAGCGCGGCGGACACCGCGCACGCCCCGAAGGCGGGCAGGCCTCCGGCCGCCCGCTACCACCCGTCCACGCCCGTGGACCTCCCCGGCCGCCTCTGGCCGGACAGGACCATCGCCTCGGCTCCGCGCTGGGTCTCCACCGACCTGCGCGACGGCAACCAGTCGCTGGCCAACCCCATGACCCCCGACCGCAAGATGGCGATGTTCGACCTTCTTGTGCGCATGGGGTATCGGGAGATCGAGGTCGGGTTCCCGGTGGCGAGCCAGGACGACTTCGCGTTCGTGCGCAGGCTGATCGAGCGCGACCTGATCCCCGACGACGTGCGCGTCTCGGTCCTGGTGCAGGCGCGTGACGAGCTGATCAGGCGCACGGTGGAGAGCCTCGAAGGCGCCCCGCGCGCCACGATCCACCTGTACAACGCCACCTCGCCGCTGTTCCGGCGCGTGGTGTTCGGGATGAACCGCGACGAATGCAAGGACCTCGCGGTACAGGGAACCCGGCTGGTCATGAAATATGCGGACAAGTTGCTGAGCGGGTGTGACCTGGGTTTCGAGTATTCACCCGAGCTCTTCAACGACACGGAGCTCGATTTCTCCCTGGAGGTCTGCGAGGCCGTGATGGACGTCTGGCGGCCGGGGCCCGGGCGCGAGATCATCCTCAACTTCCCCACGACCGTCGAGCGCTCGCTGCCCAACGTGTTCGCCGACCAGATCGAGTGGCTGGACCGCAGCCTCTCCCGGCGGCGGCACGTCTGCCTGTCGATCCATCCCCACAACGACCGCGGCACGGGCGTCGCGTCGTCGGAGCTGGCCCTGCTGGCCGGGGCACAGCGCATCGAGGGCTGCCTGTTCGGCAACGGGGAGCGGGCCGGAAACGTCTGCCTGGTCACGCTCGGGCTCAACCTGCTGACCCACGGCGTCGACCCGGGCATCGACTTCTCCGACCTCGACGGGGTCCGCCGCACGGTGGAGTACTGCAACGAGATCCAGGTCCACCCCCGCCACCCGTACGGCGGCGACCTGGTCTACACCTCCTTCTCGGGCTCGCACCAGGACGCGATCAAGAAGGGCTTCGACGCCATGGAGAAGGCCGCGGGCGAGGCGGGGGTCCGGGTGGGAGAGCTCCCCTGGGAGATGCCGTACCTGCCGCTCGACCCCCGGGACGTCGGCCGCACGTACGAGGCGGTGGTCCGGATCAACAGCCAGTCGGGCAAGGGCGGCGTGGCGTACGTCATGAGCGCGCGGCACGGGATGAACCTGCCGCGCCCGCTGCAGGTCGACTTCGTCGGCGCGGTCCAGGAGATCGCCGACGCCGAGGGCGGGGAGATCACCCCCGACCGGGTCAAGCGGATCTTCGACCGGCGGTACGTGGAGTACCCCCTGCTCCCCATCCCGCTCGTCTTCACCGGCGAGCCCGTGACGGCCGAGCTCCACATCGACGGCGAGCGGTTCGACGTCGGCGGCGCGCGGTCGGACTCGGTCCGCGAGGTGCGGGGCGCGCTCGCGCGGTGGGGCGTGGACGTACGTGCCGTGCACCGCACCGCGTGTCCCCCCGCCGTGAGCCGGGAGGCCGAAGGGTGCGCGGTCGTCTACGCCGAGTGCCGGGTCGGCGGAGGCACGTTCTGGGGCGCGGGCGTCGACCGCGACGTGGAGGCGGCCTCGCTGTCGGCGGTGCGCTCGGCCGTCACCCGGGCCCGGCTCGACGCCGTGCCCGGCACCTCCCCGGCCGGGGCCGTGGCGCCCTCGCAGGTCGCGGCCGAGGCCGTGCCGGCCCAGGCGGGCAAGCCCGCCGACCACGGCGTGCCCGCGCCGCGTCCGTCCCGTCCGTCGATGGCCTCGCGGCGATAGCCGCGCGATAAGGGCTGGAAGGCGCCGAAGCCTAACGTGGCCATTGTTAGAAAAAACGGACAAGTACGGACAATCGGAAAGGCGCCACGATCATGCGGCGAGTTCGGCTGGGAAACGACGTGTTGTGCGCGATTCATTGGATCCGCTCACATCGTTGGTCCTCAAGGCTGTGCTTCTGATCCGCGGCGACATGTGAAATTCGTCGGGAAAAAGGGAGGCTCGTCATGAGCCTGATCGAACGACAGGAGGCACTTGCCTCCCTGGAGGGCCTACTCGCCAGCGCCATCATGGGAAAGGGCCGGGTCGCCCTGGTAAGCGGTACCGTCGCCACCGGTAAGAGCGAGTTGCTGCACAGCTTCGCCGAGCAGGCCGCCGAGCTGGGCGCGCTGCCCATCACGGCGACGGGCTCGCTCGCCGAGAGGGACCTGCCGCTCGGCGTCCTTGGCCAGCTCATCCAGGACGCCCCGCTGGTCCTTGAGGAGCGTGAGCGCGCCATGGCCCTGCTGCGGGAGGGCGCCCGCACCGTCACGTCGTCCGGTCCCGAGACCGACACCCTGAAGCAGGTCGACGCGCAGATCGTGCACGCCCTGTGCACCGTGCTGCTCGAACTGTCAGAGCGCTACCCCCTGATGATCGTGGTTGACGACGTGCACCACGCCGACCGGGCGTCGCTGCTCTGCCTGGCCTACCTGTCGCGCCGGGTGCGGTTCGCCTCCATCGTGGCGGTGTTCAGCCACTCCACCCACGGGCGCTACGCCGAGACCTCCTTCCCGACCGAGCTGCTCCGCCAGCCCCACTGCCGCCGCGTCCAGCTCGCCCCGCTGTCCCAGGCCGGGGTGATGAGCCTGGTGGCCGAGCAGCTCGGGACCCAGGGCGCCGAGCGGTTCGCCGGCGAGTGGTACGCGCTCAGCGGCGGCAACCCGCTGCTCGCCGCCGGGCTGGTGGAGGACTACCAGGCCGCCACACGGGCCGCGGGAGAGCCCCCCGCCGAGCTCGTCCCCGGGGACGGATACGGGCAGGCCGTCCTCGCCTGCCTGCACCGCGCCGACCCGAAGATGCTCCAGGTCGCGTGGGGGCTCGCGATCCTCGGTGAGCCCGGATCCCTCGACCAGCTCCTGGACGTCGGCCCCGACTTCGTGTCCCGCGAGCTCCAGGCCCTCTCCACCGCCGGGCTGCTCACCATGGGCCGCTTCCGCCACGAGGCGGCCCGCGCGGCCGTACTGGCCGAGCTCGACCCCGGCGAGCGGGGCACGCTGCACCGCCGCGCCGCGGAGCTGGCCTACGACAGCGGCGGCTCGACCACGGTGATCGCCGAGCACCTTCTCCACGCCGGGCGCGTCGACGACCGCTGGGCGGTCGACGTCCTGGAGGACGCCGCCCGGCACGCGCTGCGCGACGGCCGCGTCGAGGCCGCCGTGGACTACCTCCGCCTGGCCTGCCGGATCAGCACCGACGACCACCAGCGGGTGAGGATCACCACCGCGCTCATGCGCGCCGAGTGGCGGATCAACCCGAGCACGCCCACCGGCCACTTCCCCGAGCTGACCGACGCGCTCCACCGGGGGCAGCTGCGGGGCAGCGACGCGGTGGTGCTGGCCAAGGCCCTGATGTGGCACGGCCGGTTCGACGACGCGCAGGACGTGCTGAAGCACCTCAGCGAGTCGGGCGAGAAGCTGGACGCCGACACCGTGACCGAGCTCGTGGTCACCCGCCCCTGGCTGCGCTGCTCCTACACCCCGTTCCTCTCCCAGCTTCCCCAGGTGACCGGCGAGCAGTCCCGCGCCGCCATCCTGTCGGTGGCGGCCTACCGGCGCCTTGAGTCGGCGATCACGCTCGCCGCCGTGCTGACCAGGGGGCCACGCGACGAGATCGTGGCCGTGGTCGAGCGGATCCTGCGCAGCTCCCGCCTCGACGAGATGTCGATGGACACCGTGGAGAGCGCCCTGCTCGCCCTCACCTACGGCGGACGGCCCGACAAGGCGGCGCCGTGGTGCGACCTGTTCATCGACGAGGCCTCCTCCAGGCACGCCCCGAGCAGGCGGGCACGGCTGTCGGCGATCAGGGCCGAGATCGCGCTCCGCCAGGGCGACATGCTCGGCGCCGAGTTCCACGGCCGCCTCGCCCTGGACATCATCCCGCTGAGCGGCTGGGGCGTCGCCGTCGGCGGCCCGCTGTCCAGCCTCGTGATCGCCTCCACCGCCATGGGCAACCACGACGCCGTCAACGAGCTGCTCGACCAGCCCGTGCCGGACGCCATGTTCCAGACCCGGTGGGGACTGCACTACCTGCACGCCCGGGGCCGCTACAGCCTGGCCACCGACCACGCCCAGCTCGCGCTGCGGGACTTCCAGCGGTGCGGGGAGCTGATGGGCAGGTGGGACCTCGACGTGCCCTGGCTGATCCCGTGGCGGACCGAGGCGGCCGAGGCGTGCCTGCGGCTCGGACGGCCCGACCAGGCCCGCCGCCTGGTGGAGGAGCAGATCAGGCGCTGCGGGACCAGCGCGCCGAGGGTGCACGGCATCGCCATGCGCCTGCTGGCGGCCACCAGCGAGCCCCGTCACCGTCCCATGCTGCTCCGGCAGGCAGGCGACCTCCTGCAGTCGGGGGGAGACCGGTACGAGCTGGCGCGCGTGCTCGTCGACCTCACCGAGGCCTTCCACGCGCTCGGCGAGTACCGGCGGGCCGGGATGATCGGCGGCCGTGCCCGCGCGGTCGCGCAGGAGTGCCACGCCGACCCGCTGAACAGGTCGCTCACCCGGGACGGCGACGCCGGCGCCGCCGCGGTCACCGGCTCGGCCACCGAGGTCGCCGACGTGACGGCCATCCTGAGCGACGCCGAGCGGCGGGTCGCGGTGCTGGCCGCGGCCGGCTACACCAACCGCGAGATCGCCGACAAACTGTACGTCACGGTCAGCACCGTCGAGCAGCACCTGACCCGCACCTACCGCAAGCTGGACATCACCAGCAGGGCCGAGCTGCCCTCCACCCTGGAGCTCGGCACCTCGATGCCCGCCTGAGACGGCACCACCCCAGAACCGCCTGAACCGCCTCCGCCGCGGGAGCGCTCATGTCGCCCAGCGCGGTCCCCCCGGAGCCCCCGGCGTTCCCGGCCTCCATGGCCGACGCCGCCTCGGGCCGGGGAGGAGACCGCTTCGCGTGAGGCGGAGCTCGCGCAGGGCGCGCGCCGCGCCGGTCTGCCTCGCCAGATCGAGCGCGCGGCGCGCGACCTGCGCGCAGCGTTCGCTCTCGTGCGCGTCGGCGTACGCGTGGGCCAGGCGGGCCAGGTCGTAGGCGGTCGCCGCGCTCGTCTGGGCGGAGGCGAGCTCCCGTTCCAGGATCTCGATCGCGTCGTCCAGGTGGCCGAGGTCGAGGAAGCACTCAGCAGCCAGCACCTCGTGCAGCGAGGGGGAGTAGCCGAAGGTGTACCTCGTACGCTCCTCCGGCTCGGCCTCGGGCGGCTCGGCGGACTCCTCCAGGCGGCGGTGGCACATGTCCTCCTCCCCGGCCATGGCGTGGCCCCGTGCCTCGCGCAGGCGGGTCAGCGCCGCAAGGCGCGGGGAAGGGGCCGCGTGCTCCCTGATCGGGCGTTCGCGGGCGGCGACGGCGATCTCCACCACCTCGCCGGGATCGCTGCGCGGGCCTGTCAGCCCGGCCCGGCCGGCCAGCGTGTACGCCACCAACCGCTCGTCCTCCGACTGGCCGGCGGCGCGCCGGGCCCGGTCGGACCACCGCAGGGCCTCGCCGAGGTCGCCCGCCTCGTACCGCATGCGGCTGATCGTCTCGGCGTCCTCCGACGAGAGCATGATCAGGGCCCGGCGCACGGACGGCCTGGCGTCGCCGTGGAAGCCCTCGATCAGGGTGAAGACCGGGGACAGGACGTCGGCCAGGTCGGCCGGGCGGCGGGAGGACCGGGCACAGGCGTCCAGGAGGGCTTCGAGGTAGGCCACGGTCTGGAGGTCGGCCCGTGCCGGGTTCTCGATCGCCCGGCCGGTCCGCTCCTCCTCCTCGGGTGTGAACCGGCCCGGCACCAGCGGGACGCCCGTCAGGTGGTGCCAGAGCGCCGTGCCGGCGGGCTCCCCGCTCTCGCCGAACAGGTCCGCCTCGCCCGCGCCGTAAAGGCGGCAGAGCAGCTCGGCGTGACGCTCGCCCGGGCGCCGCTCGCCGGTCTCCCAGGAGCGCACGGTCTCCGTGAGCCCCCGTCCGGCGGGCAGGCGGTCGCGGGTGTCCTCGTCCGCCTCGGCCGCGAGGCGCCGCCCGAGCTCCTCACGGCTCCACAGCCTGCCCCGCCGCCAGGCCCGTAGCCGCGCGGCCCAAAGGGGGATGTCGATGGCGATCATCGCGGCTCCTTCCGACACGCGTGCCCTGACGACTGCCGTCCCCCATCCTTCGCCGTCCCCGTGGGTCCGTCATCCCCCAACCTGAGGATGAACCCTTCGCCACGCGGCCTTCGGGCGCCCGCCGCGTGAGGTCCGTACAGGGGGGCGTCGTCACACCAGGAGCGAGCGGGCCTCGGCGGACACCCGCGCCATGCCCAGGCGGTCGGCCAGGCGGAGCGAGCGGTGCAGCAGGCGGGTCGCCTCCCCGGCCGGGTCGGCCGGGTCGAGCAGCCGCAGGGCCTTGGCGCGGTCGAGCTGGATCCTCGCCATGTGCGGAGGCGCGGCGGACACCATGCGCGTCGCCTCCTCGTAGCAGCGCAGCGCCCCGGCCGCGTCCCCGGCGGTCATCGCCAGCAGCCCGCGGAACCGCGCGGTCGGCCCGAGCAGCGCGGTCGGCCACCCGGCGAGCACGATCTCCTCGGGATAGGCGGCCAGCCGGTCGCGCAGCAGAGGCACGTGGGCGTCCAGCCCGGCTCCCTCGACGCCGGCCTCGGCGATCAGGGAGCACGCCTCGGCCAGGACCGCGAGCGTCGGCACCGTCCATCCGTGGGGCGGCAGCGCCTCCAGGCCGGACGTCTCGCGCACGATGGCCGCGAGCCGGTCGGCGGCCTCGTCGTACTGGGCGGCCTCGCACAGGGCGAGCACGTGCGCGGCCCGCCAGATCGGGAAGTACCCGTGCTGCTCGATCTGCCGGGCCAGCCCCGACCCGAACAGCTCGCTCATGCGTCCCCGCTCGTGGAGCAGCCAGTAGTACTGCCCCATCCACGTCTGCTGGAGCGTCTCCGCGGGGACGGCCTGACCGGCGGCCAGCTCGTCGACCATGCGCCGGGACTCGCCCATGAGGCGCTCCTCGGCGCGCTGGAAGTCGCCGTTCCACAGGTCCATCACCGTGTCCAGGGTGTTCTGGAGCCAGGGGCCGAGCACGCGGGGGTTGCGGGCGACGTGCCTGCGGTGGCTGTCGACGGTGCCGAGCGCCTCGCCGAGCATCCCGAGCCTGAGCTGGTCGATGGCCAGGGCGACCATGGCCTCGCTCTGGAAGTAGGCAGACCCCGCCTTGATCCCCGCGTCGTGGAGCCGCGCCGCGATGTCGAGCAGCTCGCCCGGGCGGGCGTGGTCGAACAGGGCCCACCGGCACTCGTTGAGGACCTCGCAGCGCACGAGGGGGTCGCCGTCCACAGGAAGCTCCCGCAGCGTGGCGCGGGCGAGCTCCACCTCCGGGGGCGGCCCGCCCGGGCCGGCGCTCTGGCCGACCGCCATCGTCTGCTTCTTGGCGAGGTGGGCCTGCAGTTGCAGGCGCAGCGCCACGGCCTCCTCGCCGGAGTCGTCGCCGAGCCCCGCGATGCCGGCCTGGAGCAGGTGGGTGAGCTGCTGGTCGACCTGGCCGGGCGCGGACCACCTGCGGGCCAGCCGGATGGCCGCCGCCGCCGCGAGTCTCGGCAGCCCCTCGGCGGTCTGGTAGGCGGACAGGTAGCGGCGTCCCGCCTCGTCCATGTCGCCGCCGTCGCTGAGCGCGTCGCCCAGCGTGATCAGCAGGCCGGCGCGGGTGACGGGGTCGCACCGGAGCCCGAGCCCGATGTGCGCCCAGGCGACCGCGCTCTCGACGCCGAACCCGCGCTGCTCGGCCCGTGCCGCGTCCAGGCAGGCCGCGGCGGCGCGCTCCTGCGGGACGCCCGCCCCGGCGGCGCGCGCGTGCTGGGCGATGCGCACCGGCAGGGCGGGATCGACCCAGCCCAGGGTGGTCGTGCGCTCGGACAGGGCCTCGAAGGCGCGGCGGTGCAGGTCCCTGGCCAGGGCGGGATCGCGCTTCAGGTCGTCCAGCACGCCCTCGCGCGAGCGGTCGTGCGGAAAGCACACCCGGTCGTGGCCCTTGATGGCGTTGCCCGCCGCGGCCAGCGCCTGGTCGCGGTCGGCCTCGCCGGGTGGGAGATCCAGCATGCGCGCCACCAGGGAGGTGTCGATGTCCAGGCCCAGCGCGGTGATCGCGGCGGCCGCGAGCCAGCGGAAGGCGGGACCGGCCCCGGCGCGGGCGGAGCGCGGCTCGCCGTGCTCGGAAAGGTCGCACAGCTCCAGCGGCAGGCCGTCGGTGGCCCGCGCGGCCTCCTTGGTCTCGCCGGGCGTCGGCTCCCTGCCCCATACCTGGCCGAGCCACTGCCCCACCTCGTCCAGGGTCAGCGGGGACACGGTGACCGTGTCCATGGCCTCCTTCCAGTGCGCGGCCTCCGCTCTGGTGGCGAGGACGAAGCCCACGGGGGCGGGGCCGAGCCCCCTTCTCACGTGCTGGAGCAGTTCCTCGGCGTACGGGCTGAGCAGGTGCGCGTTGTCGAAGGCGACCAGGAGGCCGTCACCGGCGGCCCGGCGCAGCAGGGTCGTCAGCAGGAAGGTCAGCTCCCTCGGGTCGCGCTCGTGGCCGGGCCGGACGGGGGAGCCGCCGAGCGCGCCCGCGGACATCAGCTTCTCCAGGGTGTCCCGCTCCTGGGTGCTGATCGGCTCGGCGGGGCTCGACAGGTCGCGTCGCAGGTGCGCCCAGAGCGCCCCGGAGAGATCGCGCCACGGTTGCAGGCCGTCGAGTTCCCTGCACATGACGGTCACCATGCGCACCCGCGTGCGTGCGGCCACGCGGGCTGTCTCCCTCAGCGGGCGGGTCTTGCCGATGCCGCCCACGCCGCACACCGCGAGGGCCGCGGGGTCGCCGCCGCCCAGCCGGTCGATCAGGCGCGAGAGCTCCAGCGTCTCCCGCCGGCGGCCGACGAGGACGGGGGGCCCGCCCTGCTCCTCAGGCTCACTGCCCGTGCCGAGCGGCGCCCCTACGTCGAAGCCGTGCTCGTGCAGGGCCAGCAGGTCGTCGGCGCGGCGTACGGCCTCGTCGCCCCGCGAGTGGAGGCGGCGCCGCTCGACGACGCGCCGGGCCGCGGCCCCGCCGTCCTCGCGCAGGGTGGTGAGGAAGCGGAGCAGCCACACCGCGGTGGTGTCGTCCTGCCCCTCGCCGACGACGCCCTCGGCGAGGAAGCCCGCGTCCTCGTAGCGGCCCCGCTGGAGCGCGATCCTGGCGACGAGCCGCACGAGCTCCCTGCGCTGCTCCTCCAGCTTGGCGCGGTAGGTCTCGCAGACCCACGGCAGGCTCCAGCCGGCCGCCAGCGATGCGAAGGGAGCGCCCCTCCACTCGCCCGCCGCCGCGCGCAGGGCCGCCATGGCCGCGGTGAGGTCGCCCTCGTCGTACAGCTCGCGCCCCTCGCGCAGCCGCCTTTCGAACCGGGAGGCGTCCAGCGTCGCCGCCAGGTGACCCTCCTGCCGCTCCACCAGCTCGTAGGCGTGCGACCACTTGGCGGGAGGGATGTCGAGCCCGCTGCCCGCGAGGGCCTGCCGCAACCGCGACAGCGGGGGCGCCACGTCGGCGACCGGCCAGTCAGGGCCCTGCCCGAGCGCGGCGGCCAGGGTGCTCTGCGGGATCGGGTTCCTGGCCGAGACGAGCATGGCGAGGGCCTTGGCCGTCTGCGGGAGGAGCTTCCTCGGCGCTCCGTCCACCAGGATCGAGACCTCGCCGAGCAGTCTGATATCGAATATCGCCACGTTCACCGCCGGGATCGGTTCGCGATTCGCAATCGACGGCCTTCCCCGCAAGGTCATCGCAAGGATCAATGGCCACGATGGGGCCGGTGGCAGAAAACAGCCGTAAAGACTTGTTAACGCTATGACGTGGGGTGAGCGCGTGGCAAGGATCGACCGAATTTCGGTTGACGCGCTCGACGAGCGCCAGCTCGAAGAGGTCAGGCAGAGCGTACGCCAGGAACGTGACGCCGAGGCTAATAAGGCTTTAAGTGTAGCGATAATGGGTCAAACGGGTGTTGGAAAGTCGTCATTGCTCAATGTCCTGTTCGGCACCCGGTTGCCGGTGGGAGACCTGAAACCGGCCACCTGTGAGCCGCGAGTCATCTCTATTCCCGGCAATTCCGGCCATACGCTGACATTCTGGGATATGCCTGGAATTGGGGAGTCGGCGGGCGCCGACCTCGCGTACAGGTCGATGTACCTGGACAGGCTGTCCGAGTCCGACGTCGTCATCTGGGCCGTCCACGCCGACAGCGGGTCGGCCGCCGAGGAGACGCGCCGCCTGAACCGGATCCTGCGGGACGCGGACCCGGAGCTGCGGCGCCAGGTCGTCAGCAAGCTGACGTTCGTCCTCACCAAGGCGGACACGCTGACCCCGCCGCCGTGGATCTTCGACATGCGCGGGCCCCACGGCTCCTTCGTGCCCAGCCCGGCCCTGGCCGCCCGGCTGGAGCGCAGGGCCGCCCACGTCGAGGAGACGGTCGTCGCGCCGTGGTGCGACCTGCTGCGCGCCGGCACGTACAACACCGGGGAGTTCACGGTGTCGGACGACCGGCTGAGCTTCGACAGGCACGCCGTTCGCTATCGGGGCCATTTCACCGAGCAGGTGCGCGAGCGGTACTCCGCCGCCCATCCCGAGCACGCCGCGGTGTTCTCCCGCCTGCGCGACAACCATCGCGTCCTGCCCTGCTCGGCGCTGTTCCGCTTCAACCTCGCGCGGCTGATGGTGAGCGTGGTCAACAAGCTGGGGCCCACCGCGGTCTTCCGGTTCCAGCGGGTGCTGGACGACGCCGCCGAACTGGCGGGCGTGCCGGTCTCCGCGATGCGGGAGTACGGCAACTTCGTGGTCTGGGACGGCGTCCGCGGCGTCAGGGCGTTCGACCTGGCCCGGTTCCCCCTGTGACCGCCCACCGGGGGCCCGCGGGAACCGCCGTCCCACCGGGTGCGGGAGACCGGCCGTGATCGACGACGACGAGATCCTCCGGACGGTGGAGGCGAGGCGCCGGGAGGACGCCGAGTACCTCACGCGGCTCGACTACGCGGTCCAGTACCGAGACGAGGCCGCGATCGAGCACCTCATCAAGGCGGCCGTCACGCGGCGGCTCGGCGTCGTCGCCGACGTGGGCTTCGACGTCGTCAGGAGCATCTGGAACTGGCTCGTCGCGCGCTGATCCGTGGCGCTTCCCGCGTTCCTTCGGTGCCCGCGCGACGTGCGGAGACGCCTCTCACCCCCCGCCGGCCTCCCTTGTGTAACGGCGATGTGACCGGTATGTGATCGAATACCGGCCCACGCGGACCCCCCGGGCGCACGCGCGCCTCCAAATTATGGAAAGAATGTGTATGTAGATGGACTAGTCCGTCCGACACCGGGGGAGGCGCGGAGCGTTGGGCATGCGTGGGGCAGCCGGCCCGTCGATGAGCCTTGCGGCGATCGACGACGCCCTGCGCCGCCGCATGGACGAGCGCGACCGCATCGCCGGCGACCTGCTCGACCTCGACGGCCACCCGAGCCACGAGCTGCTCAAGGGCCTGACCCCCACCGGCGAGACCGGGCGGCGCTGGGAACAGGCGCGGGTCAGGCTGGTCACCCTGTGGTGGCTCTTCGACACCTATCGCCGGGTGCTCGACCGCGCCCAGGAGCTCAGGGCCGCCGGCAGGCCCGACACCGCCTCGCTGACCACACTGCTCACCGGCCCCTCGGTGGAGCTCAAGCCCGACGACGTGCCCGTCGAGAAGCGCTCCCTGCTCCGGGCCGTCGGCGAGTGGATCACCCTGGACGTCGTCCTCGCCCGCATGGACCAGGCCTACCGCGAGGTCGCCGAGACGATCGGGGCCGTGGACGCCGCCTGGAGCACGCTGCTCCCCAAGCTCGACGAGACCGACGCCGGGCGCCGCGCGGCGGGTGACCTGGCGCGCGAGCTCGGCACGCCCGACCCCGCGCTCGACCGCCTCGACGCCGAGGCCGTCCGCCTCCGCGCCGCGGTCACCACCGACCCCCTGGGCTCCCTCGCCCTCCGCGGCGAGCTGGACGCGACGGCCGCCGCCGTGGCCGCCCGCCGCGCCGCGCTGGAGCAGGCCGTGCGGGTACGCGACGAGTACGCCGAACGGGCACGCCTGCTCGGCGAGCGCATCGCGCGCGTCGCCGATGCGGAGGACGAGGCGCGCCGGATCCGGGACCTGGTCACCCAGAAGATCGCCTCGCCCGTCCTTCCCGAGCTGCCCGACCAGGCGCCCGCGCTGCGCGACCGGCTCGGCGCGCTCGGCACGGTGGAGGGCCGCTGGCTGGAGCTGGTCGAGCGGCTGACCGGTCTCGAACGCGGGGTCGAGGAGGCGCTCGCGCAGGCGGGCAGGGTCGCCGAGTCGATCGGCGGCCTGATCGGCCGCCGTGACGAGCTTCGCGGCCGGCTCTCCGCCTACCAGGCGAAGGCCGTGCGCCTCGGCCACGCGGAGGACGTCACGCTCGCCGGGCTGTACGGAGCGGCGCGCGACCTTCTCTGGTCGGCGCCGTGCGACCTGCGGCGGGCCACCGTCGCGGTCGCGGAGTACCAGCGGGCCATCACTCGGATCGGAGCGGCCGGATGACCAAGTGCACGCAACCCGGATGCGCCGGGACCGTGGTGGACGGGTACTGCGACACCTGCGGCATGGCCCCCGCGCCCGAGCCCGCCCCGGCCTCCATGGGGCCGGGGAACGGCGGTCTGCCGAACGGGCCCGCGTCCGCCGTGCAGGGCGCGCCGCTGGGCCCTCCCGGCGTCGGCGCGTCGGGCCGTCCGGGGACCGCGTGGCCCTCGACGTCCTCCGGCGTGGTCGCGCCTTCCCAGGGCGCGCCGCCCTCCGGTACGGCCGCGGGACGCCCCGCGACCGCGTGGCCCTCGGGGGGAGGGCCGGCCTCAGGCGGGCCGCCGCCGGGCTCGATGACCAGGCCGTCCATCGGCGTCCCCGGCACGGCCGCCACCAGCTCGTCCGGCGCGGCGTCGACCGGCTTCGGCGGCGGCTCCCGGCGCACGAGCACCCGGGCCCGCAGGGGCATGCTCGGCATGGGACTGGTCGAGGTGCCCCCGGTGCCCTACCGGGACCCTTCGGCGGTCGTGCTCGCCAACCCCGTGGTGCCCGAGGACCGGCGCTTCTGCGGCAACCCCGACTGCGGCAAGCCGGTGGGCCGCCGCAGGGACGGCCAGCCGGGCAGGCCCGAGGGGTTCTGCCCGCACTGCGGCCAGCGTTTCTCGTTCACGCCGAAACTCCGCGACGGCGACCTCGTGGCCGGGCAGTACGAGGTCAAGGGCTGCCTGGCCCACGGAGGCCTCGGCTGGATCTACCTGGCCGCCGACCGCAACCTCGACGGCCGCTGGGTCGTCATGAAGGGCCTGCTCGACACCGGTGACCTGGAGGCGCTCGCCGCCGCCGAGGCCGAGCGGCGCCACCTCACGGCGATGGACCACCCGAACATCGTCAAGATCTTCAACTTCGTGAACCACCCCGACCCCGGCACCGGGACGATGGTCGGCTACATCGTCATGGAGTACGTCGGCGGCGAGCCCCTGCAGGACCTGCTGCGCAAGCGGCTCAGGGAGACCGACAACCGCGAGGCGCTCCCGCTGTCGCAGGTCATCGCCTACGGGCTGGAGATCCTCCGGGCCTTCGGCTACCTGCACGACCGGGGCATGCTCTACTGCGACCTCAAGCCGGCCAACGTCATCCAGGTGGAGGAGCAGCTCAAGCTCATCGACCTCGGCGCCGTGCGGCGCGTGGACGACGCCGACAGCGCGATCTACGGGACCGTCGGCTACCAGGCGCCGGAGATCGCGTCCCAGGGCCCCTCGGTGGCCTCCGACCTGTACACCGTGGGCCGCACGCTCGCCGTGCTGAGCCACCCGTTCAGCCCCACCAGCGGCGGCACGACCACACCGCTGCCCGACCTGGGCCCCACCCGCGAGTCCTACCAGCGGTTACTGCACCGGGCGACCGACCCCGACCCCGGCAGGCGCTTCCAGAACGCCGGGGAGATGTCCGACCAGCTCGTCGGCGTGCTCAGGGAGACCAGGGCCGCCGAGGAGGGCATCCCGCACGGCGCCCAGTCGGGCGTGTTCGGCCCCGAGCGCACGGCCGTGGGCACCGACCTGGCCCCGGCCACCACCGGCCAGGTGTTCGGGGCGCTCGCCCGGCTGGACGCCGCGTCCGCGCTGCCCGTCCCCCTGGTAGACCCGCTCGACCCCGCGGCGGGGTTCCTCGCGGGCCTCACCTCGGGCAACCCCGACGAGCTGATCGCCGTGCTGGAGTCGGCGCCTCCCACCCCGGAGACCTCGCTCGCGCTGATCAGGGTGCTGAGCGAGCTGGGCCGCCCCGTCCCCGAGGCCCTGTACGCGGCGGCGGGGAACGACCTGCCGGGCGACTGGCGGCTCTGGTGGTACCGGGGGGTCGCCGAGCTGGCCTCGGGCGACGCCGGCCTGGCCGTGCGGTACTTCGACGGGCTCTACTCCTGGTTCCCCGGCGAGAGCGCGCCCCGGCTGGCCCTCGCGTTCGCGCTGGAGGCCGCCGGGTCGAGCGCCGAGGCCGCCCGCCACTACGCGGCCGTCTGGCAGACCGACCGTTCCTTCGTCAGCGCCTGCTTCGGCCTCGCGCGCATCCGGCTCGCCGCCCACGACCGCGCCGGAGCCACCCACGCCCTGGACGAGGTGCCCCCGACCTCCATCCACCGCACCGCCGCCCAGGTGGCCGCCGTGGCGGTGACCGTACGGGGGCAGGCCCCGGCCGAGCCCGAGCTGGTCGCCGCCGGCGAGCGGCTGCGGAACCTCAAGCTGGACTCCCGCGACCGCGACGGGCTCGCCTCGGAGGTGCTTGAGAGCGCGCTCGCCAGGTTCGTCACCGGCCAGTCGGCGTCCGGCGGCGGCACGCTGCTCGGCACCCCGCTGAACGAGCGGGGCGTGCGAGGCGAGCTGGAACGGGTCTACCGCGCGCTCGCCAGGTCGGCGGGCTCCACCGAGGACCGGCACGCCCTCATCGGGCGGGCCAACGCCGTGCGCCCGAGGACGATGCTGTGAGCGGCTCCTGTCCCCGGTGCGGGACGCGCGTCCTCGCGGGTGAGGCGTTCTGCGAGGGGTGCGGTCACGACCTGTCCTCGGCGGCAGGCGCGGCCTGCACGGCCTGCGGGTCGGCGAGCGTGGGCGCGGACGGCTACTGCGAGAACTGCGGCATGCTCCAGCCGACGGGCCGCGACCACGTCGAGATCGAGCTTCCGGTCTCGGCGGGCGTCAGCGACCGTGGCCTGCGGCACAGCCGCAACGAGGACGCCATGGCCCTGCTCGCCGTCGGGCCGGCGTCGGTCGTGGCGGTGGTCTGCGACGGGGTGTCGACCTCCCCCCGCCCGGACGAGGCGTCCCAGGCCGCGGCCGACCTCGCGGCGGCGACCCTCGCCAAGAGGCTCGCCGACGGCGACGACGCCGAGACGGCCACCCGTGAGGCCGTACGCCTGGCGGCCGACGCGGTCGCCCTCTCGGCCAGGCCCGGCGAGGACTCGCCCGCCTGCACCTACGTCTCGGCGGTGGTCGCCGGGCGGCACGTCACGGTGGGCTGGGTCGGCGACAGCCGGGCGTACTGGCTCGGCTCGCAGTCGGCGCTGCTCACCACCGACGACGCCACCCCCGGCACGCACATGCTGACCGCGTGGCTCGGCGCCGACGCGGGCGAGGTCGTGCCGCACATCCGGACCTTCACCACCGACGGGCCTGGAGTGGTGCTGCTGTGCAGCGACGGCCTGTGGAACTACTACCCGGAGCCGGAGGCGCTGGCCGCCACGGCGTTGAACGAAACCCCTCTCGCGGCGGCGCGGCGGCTCGTACGGCTGGCGAACGAGGCGGGCGGGCACGACAACATCACCGTCGCGGTCATCCCGTTCGGACAGGGGGAGCGGGCCGACACCACGGTGGCATTCCCGAAGGAGAGAAGTGACTGACTTCACCATTCGCGTGGACCAGAACAAGTACCTGCCCGCGGGGAGCCAGGAGGTCCACGGGATCATCACGGTCGAGGCGAGCGGTCCGATGGAACGCGCCCCGGTCGCCGAGGCGGCCGAGGTGATCATCGTCGACACCTCGGGCTCCATGTCGTACGGCAAGATCGCCGAAGCCCGCAAGGCCGCCCAGGCCGCCGTCGACACGCTCCGCGACGGGGTCCACTTCGCGGTGATCTCCGGGAACCACCAGGCCGAGGTGATCTTCCCGGGCGGCGGGCGGCTCGTCCCGGCGGACGCTCAGAGCCGGCACGCCGCCAAGGACGCGATCTCCCGCCTGCGGGCCGAGGGCGGCACCGCCATGGGACGGTGGCTGCGCCGCGCCGCCGACCTGTTCAGCGCCCACCAGGTGAACCACCCCGGCGCGATCAGGCACGCCATCCTGCTGACCGACGGCAAGAACGAGCACGAGCCCGCCCCCGAGTTCGACGCCAACCTCGCCTACTCCTCCGGCAAGTTCGTCTGCGACTGCCGCGGCGTGGGCACCGACTGGGTGGTCGCCGAGGTGCGCAGGATCGGCTCCACCCTCCTCGGCAGCGTGATGGACATCCGCAGGCCAGAGGAACTGGAGGCCGACTTCCGGGCGATGACCGAGGCGTCGATGGGCAAGACCGTCGCCGACGTCGCGCTGCGCGTGTGGACCCCCCGGGCGGCGACGCTGAACTTCGTCAAGCAGGTGTCCCCGGCGCTGGAGGACCTCACCGGCCGCCGCACCGAGGTGGACGCGCTGACCGGCGACTACCCCACGGGCGCCTGGGGCGGCGAGTCGCGGGAGTACCACGTCAGCGTGCGCGTGCCGGCGGGCAACGTCGGCCAGGAGATGCGCGCGGGCCTGGTGAAGCTGGTGCTGCCCGGCACCGGCCAGGTGCTGGCCAGCGGCAACATCCTCGCCCAGTGGAGCGACGACCCCGTCCAGTCCACCCGCATCAATCCCAGGGTCGCCCACTACACCGGGCAGCAGGAGCTGGCCTCGCTCATCCAGGAGGGCCTGCAGGCGCGCAACGACGGCGACGAGGAGACCGCGACCGCGCGGCTGGGCAAGGCGCGCGGCATCGCCAAGGAGGCCGGCAACGAGGCGACCGCCAAGCTGATCGAGAAGGTCATCGACGTCGATCCCGAGACGGGAACCGCCCGCCTGAAGCGCGTCGTCGACAAGGCGGACGAGATCGCGCTCGACGTGGGATCCTTCCGTACCGTCCGCCTGCGCAAGGACCCGGAGAACTGAGGATGGCCACCTGCCCCGTAGGGCACGACTCCTCCGACGAGGAATACTGCGACATCTGCGGCGCGCTGATGTCGGGCACCCCGGCCCAGGGCGTGCCCGGACCGGGGGCGTCCGCCGGTCCCGCCGTGCCTCCCGGTGCCCCGGGAGGCGGCGGGCAGCCCGGCGCTTGCCCCGACTGCGGGGCGCCGCCCAGCGGCCGCTTCTGCGAGACGTGCGGCTACGACTTCGTGCTCGGAGGCGGCGCCCGCACATCCCAGCCCGCCGCCGCGCCCCCCTCTCAGCCGGTGACCTCCGCCCGGCCCGCCCCGCCCTCCCAGCCGTGGCAGCCCGCGCAGCCGGTGCGGCCCGGCCAGTCCTGGCAGCCGGCCCAGCCCGTCGAGTCGCCGCGATCGTGGCAGCCCGCGCCGCCCGTCCAGCCCGCCTCTCAGGCGACGCAGGGCGGCACGGGGCAGGCCCCGGCGGGCGGCTGGGTCGCGGTGATCGCCGGCGACCGCGCCTACTACGACGCGATGATCGCGCAGGGCGGCCCCGACGCGGCGTGGGTGGCGTTCCCGCCGTACTGCCCGGAGCGGCTGGTCCACCTCACCGGCGCGGAGATGCGCATCGGGAGGCGCAGGCAGTCGCGGCCCATGGTGCCGGAGATCGACCTGTCGGAGCCTCCGGAGGATCCCGGCGTCTCGCACCTGCACGCCGTGCTGCTCGCCCAGCCTGGGGGCACCTGGCAGCTCGTCGACCCGGGCTCGGCCAACGGAACGCTGGTGAACGGCGAGGCCGTGGAGGTCAACGTCCCGGTTCCCCTCGCCGACGGCGACCGCGTGCACGTCGGCGCGTGGACCGTCATCACGGTGCGGAAGGCCTGAGATGACACTTCCCGCTCCGGCGTCCGCCGCCCCCGCTCCCGTCGTGGCCCCCGATCCCGCCGCGCCTCCCGCGCCCGCCCCGGGCTTCGCGCCCACGCGCCGCGACAGGAGGGTGCGCACGGTCCCCGGGCGCATCCGCCTGTTCGCGGCCCTCGCCGTGGCGGCCGTCCTGCTGCTATTCGCCACGGTGACCCTCGCGATCGGGCACGCCAAGGACGGCCTGAACGCCATCGGCCACACCGCGGGCCCGCAGGTCGTGGCCACGGCCGACCTGTACTTCGCGTTGAGCGACATGGACGCCCAGGTCGCCAACCTGCTGCTCACGGGCCGCAGCGCCGGGGTCGGCCCGGGCCGCCAGGCCACGCTCGACCGTTACGACGAGCGCCGCTCGCAGGCCGACCGCGCCGTGCTGCAGGCCGCCGACCTTGCCAGCGGCGACGCCACCGAGCAGGTGACCGTACGGGCGCTGCTCGACGGGCTCGGCCGGTACGAGCAGCTGGCCGCCCGCGCCCTGGTGCTCGACGAGCAGTCGGGCCATGGGGCCGGGCCGCCCCCGCAGGCGGTGCTCGACGTCTACCGCCAGGCCACCGACCTGATGCGGCTCGACCTGCTGCCCAAGGCGTACAACCTGACCCTCGACAGCGGCACCATCGTCAGGCACGCCTACCTCGCCGAGCTGTCCGCCGTGCAGTTGGGGCGCGTCTGGGTCGCCCTCGGCGGGGGGCTCGCGCTCGCCGTGCTCGTCGTGCTGCAGGTCTTCCTGAGCCGGAGGTTCCGCCGGACGTTCAACCTGCCGCTGCTGGTCGCCACGCTCGTCACCGGCGCGCTGACGCTCGCTTCGGTGCTCGTCCTGCACCACGAGGGCGGCGTGCTCACCGACGCCAAGGAGAACGGTTTCAACTCGGTGCTGGCGCTGTCGCGGGCCCGCGCCATCGGCAACACCATGCACGGCGACGAGAGCAGGTACCTGCTCGACCCGCAGCGCGCCGACACCTACGAGCAGGTGTACCTCGACAAGTCGCAGGCCGTGCTGTACGTCCCGGGCGGCAACCTCGACAAGTACTACGCCGCCGTGGACGCCGGGGTGGCCGCCTATCCCGGGAAGGCCGACTTCCTCGGTTTCTACGGCTCGGAGGCCGCCCACATCACCCTGCCCGGCCAGCGCGACGCCATCGGCGAGGTGCTCAAGCGCTACCAGGCGTTCCAGCAGAACGACCGGCGGATACGGCGGTCGGCCGAGGGCGGGATGGGGCGCGAGGCGATCGACGACGCCATGGGACCCGCCTTCGGCGCGTACGACGAGGCCCTGGTGCGGCTCACGGCCCTGCACCGCGACGCGTTCGACTCCGCGGTGCGCGACGGCGACGGCGCGCTCGGCGGGTGGGACCTGGTGCCGCCGGCCGCGGCGCTGGCCGCCATCGTGCTGATCCTCATCGGTGTCCGGCCCCGGCTCGCCGAGTACCGCTGAAGGGAACGTCTTGATGGTCACGCTCACTCGGAAGCGCCGCGCGGGGCGCGGGGAAGGTCATACCCGGCGCGCCGCCGCCGTGGCGCTGGTCGCGGCGGTCGCGATCCCGCTCGCCGCGTCCTGCGGCGCCGGCGCCTCGATCCTCAACAAGGACTCGCTGGTCATCGGCGTGAAGCCCGACCAGCCGGGGCTCGGGGTCAAGGCGAAGGACGGCACCTTCAGCGGGTTCGACGTCGACGTCGCCTCCTACATCGCCCGCAAGCTCGGAAAGCCCGCCACGTTCGTCGCGGCGCCCTCGTCGGAGCGCGAGAAGATGCTCAGGGGCGGCACGGCGGACCTCGTCGTCGCCACCTACTCGATCACGGCCGAACGCAAGACGAAGGTGTCCTTCGGCGGGCCGTACTACGTGGCCCACCAGGACACGCTGGTGCGCGCGGGGGAGAGCGGCGTCACCAACGTGCGCGACCTGCGCGGCCGCAAGCTCTGCCAGGTCACCGGGTCCAACTCCTGGCGCCGGGTGAAGGAGGAGCGGAAGATCCCCGTCACGCTGGTCTCGTCGGCGTCGTACAGCGAGTGCGTCCGCGACCTCAAGGCCGGCACCGTGGACGCGGTCTCGACCGACGACCTGATCCTCGCGGGGTTCGCCACCTCCGGTACCAAGATCGTCAACGCGCCGTTCAGCGACGAGAGGTACGGCGTGGGCATCCGCACCGGGGACGTCGACGGCTGCGAGGCGGTCAACAAGGCGATCACCGAGATGTACCAGGACGGGACCGCCAAGAAGCTCCTGCAGAAGTGGTTCGCCAAGTCCGGCCTGGCCCTCAGCTACACCGTCCCGCAGTTCGAGGGCTGCGGCTGACCGGTCGTGCGGGCCGCCGGAGCGCCGCGGGTGGCCAGGTCGTGCGGGCCGCCGGAGCGCCGCCGCCGGCCCGCCGTGTCCTCGGCGAGGGCCGTCACGCCCACGCCCGAGCGGACATATGGCCTATTTCGTGAAATTTCGTGAACAAGGGGGAGCGTCTGAGGTGGGGGTGGCGTGGGACATCCTGTGTGGACGGCTATATTACGGGTGAACAAGCCGCGCTCTTGTTCATGAACTTCGGGTTCTCTCATGGATCGAGGCCGGCCGATGGGCGACATGATCATCGTCAACTGCACGGTGGTCGACGGCAGGGCGGCCGATGGCCTCGGACCGATCCATGACGCGGCGGTGCTGGTCCAGGGCGACCGCATCGCCGCCGCCGGGCCTCGCGAGGAGCTCCTCGAACGGGCGGGGGACGTCAGGCGCGTCGACCTCGGCGGCGCCTACGTCACACCCGGCCTGGTGAACATGCACACCCACCTGTCGCTGTCGCTGCCCGGCCAGGGCGGTGAGAGCGTCAGGGCCATGGGACCGCACGACCTCGCCCTGTACATGGCGGACGGCGCCCGCCGCACCCTGCACTGCGGGGTCACGACGGTGAGATGCGTGGCCGAGAAGGACCACGCGGACTTCGCGCTGCGGCGCGCGATCGAGTCGGGCAGGGTGCCGGGGCCCCGTGTCTTCACGGCCGGACGGGCCCTCGTCTGCACCGGAGGCCACGGGCACGACGGCGCCGACACCCTGGAGTGCGACGGGCCCGGCGAGTTCCGCCGGGGCGTGCGCGCCCAGATCAAGGCGGGCGCCGACCTCATCAAGGTCATGATCTCGGGCGGGATCGCGGGCGAGCACGAGCGGATCGACACCCCGCAGCTGTTCGCCGACGAGATGGAGGCCGTGCTCGCCACGGCGCACGCGTGGGGGCGCAAGGTCACCGCGCACGCCGGCCCCGCCGAGGTGATCGCCAAGGCCGTGGAGCTGGGCCTCGACTGCGTCGAGCACGGCTACGAGCTCACGCCCGAGGTCGCGGCGGCGATGGCCGGGCGCGGCACGGCCCTGGTGCCCACCCTGCTGGTAACGCGGTGCAAGGAGTTCTTCGACGAGCTCGGGGTGCCCGAGTGGATGCAGTGCCGGTCTCTCGGCGCGGGCCCCCGGCACCTGGAGAGCTACGCCATGGCTCTTGAGGCGGGCGTCCCGGTGCTTCTCGGCAGCGACATGCCGCCCTTCTGGCAGTTCGAGGGGACGAACGCGACGGTGCGGGAGCTGGAGTACATGTCGGAGGCTGGCCTCGGCCCGGCCGGCGCCCTTCACGCGGGGACGCTGGGCCCGGCCCGCTGGCTCGGCGCCGACGCGGACATCGGCACCGTCCAGGCCGGCCGGTACGCCGACCTCATCGCGATGGACGCCGACCCGCTCGCCGCCACTTCGTCCTTCCGCGCGGTCCGATGGGTGATGAAGGGCGGCGAGATCGTCCGCGACGACCTCGCCGGATGGCCGGCCTCGTGAAGCGCGAGCCTGGCGGCCGGGACCACGCTCAGGAAGATCCAGAGGAGGGGTTCACCGTGTCAGAACCGGAAGCCCGGGACGGCAGGGGACCCGCCGAACCCGAGACGGGAAGCCGGCGGGCCGGCCCCGGAGAGCCGCAGGAGTCCGGCGGAGCCGGTGAATCCCGGAGTGGCACCGAACGGGCCGTCCCCGAAGAGGCCGGGAACATGGAGTTGTACGACCTGAGGGTCGTGGTCGATCGGATCGAGGGCAGGTCGGTCTGCGGAATGCGGGTCGGCGACCGCTTCGAGCTGGAGCGGAGCGCGCACCTGCGCCTGCCGGACGGCGAGCATTTCTGCGTGTACGCGCTCGCCGCGGTGCTGCCGTTCCTCGCGGCCAAGCAGCGCGACCTCGCGGCGGGCGACTGGCTCGCCCAGGACTCGCTGTTCGCCTGCCCCGACCCGGAGGAGCGGCTGGTGATGCGGGTGGAGCGCACCCGCCGCCGCCGGATGAACTCCGCGGACCTGACCTGACCTGGGGGACCGCCGTGCTCCTCACGGATGACGGCCCGGCCCCCACCTATGAAGACGTGCTTTACATGGAAGTCTTGGAGGAATCCCGATGAACGTTGCCGAGATCGGGCTCGGCCTGCAGAGCGACAAGCGGCCCGGCGACTACGCCCGGCTCGCGCGCCGGGCCGAACGGCACGGGTTCGACGTGCTGACCGTGTTCGGCGACCTCATGTACCAGCCGCCGATCTTCCCGCTGCTGGAGATGGCCGCCGCGACCGAACGCGTGCGGCTCGGCGCGGCGTGCCTCAACCCCTACTCGCTCGCCCCGTACGAGATCGCCGGGCAGCTCGCGACCCTGGACCTGGCCTCGGACGGCCGCGCCTACCTCGGCCTCGCCCGGGGGACGTGGCTCGGCGAGGTGGGCATCGCCCAGCCCCGGCCGCTCACCGCGCTCGCGGAGGCGGTGGAGGTCGTCTACCGGCTGCTCGGCGGCGACCTGGCGGGGTATGAGGGGGAGGTGTTCCGCCTCGCGCCCGGCACGCGGCTGCGCTACGCCGTCCAGCGGCCCCGCCCGCCGCTGCTGCTCGGCGCGTGGGGGCCGAAGGGCGCGGCGCTGGCCGGGCGCGTCGCCGACGAGATCAAGGTGGGCGGCAGCGCCAACCCCGCGATGGTGCCGGTGATCCGCGAACGGGTCCGCGCCGGCGCCGAGGAGGCCGGGCGCGACCCCGGTGACATCGGCGTCGTGCTCGGCGCGGTAACCGTCGTCGCCACCGACGGCCCGGCGGCCAGGGCGAGGGCGCGCACCGAGGTCGCCATGTACCTCGCGGTCGTGGCCGAGCTGGACCCGACCGTCGACATCCCGGCCGACCTGCTCGCGCGGGTGCGAGAGCTGGTCGACGCGGGGCGGCACCGGGCCGCCGGAGGGCTGATCCCCGACGACCTGCTCGACCTGTTCGCGTTCTCCGGCACCCCCGAGCAGGTGGCCGCGCAGGCGCAGACGCTGATCGACGCCGGCGTGCGTCGGGTGGAGTTCGGCACCCCCCACGGCCTCGACGACGACCGGGGCGTGGAACTGCTCGGCGCCGCCGTCCTTCCCATGCTCGACCGCTCCGGCGGCACGACCGCGCAGGTCGAGGACCATTCGGACGACGCCCAGCCCTACGGCGCCGCCTCATCCGTGCCCGGCCGTACGCAGGAGCCGCGGCCGTACGGCGCGGCGCGGGCGACCGGACGACCGCGGCACGTGGAGGTCTGAGACATGCGGGTGCTCGTCGTGGCCGGTCCCGGTCTGGTGGCGGACGCGGGGTTGCTGGAGGAGGTGACGGCGGCCGAGGCCGCCGGGCTCGGGGTCCCGGGCCGCCTCACGGTCGCGGGCGACGTCGCCGCGCTGCGGGCCGCGCTCGACGGCACGGAGGAGGACTGCGCCGTCGTCGCCCTGCCCGGTCCCGAACCTGCCGCCAGGCGGCTCGTCGAAACCGCCCACGCCTTCTCCCCCCGTACGGTCTGGCTCGATCTGGCCAGGGTGGGCCCGCTCCCGGCGGCGGGAGGCGCCGCCCACCTGCAGGGACGCGGCGTCTTCGGCCTCTCGTGGGCCATCCGCCACGCGGTGCACCGGTTGCGGCGGCCCGCGCGCCGCGTCCCGTACGGCGGGCACGCCGACCAGTGGGGAGAGCTGCGGCTGCCGCCCTCGGCCGACGGCACGCCCCTGCCGGTCGCGGTCCTGGTCCATGGCGGCTACTGGCGGTCGATCTGGGAGGCCGACCTCATGGACGGGCTCGCGATCGACCTCGCCGACCGGGGCTACGCCTCCTGGAACCTGGAGTACCGCCGCCCCGACCCGCACGGCTGGGAGGCCACCACCGGCGACGTGGCGGCGGGGGTGGCGGCGCTGAGCGGGATCGACGCCCCGCTGGACCTCGGCAGGATCGCGGTCGTCGGCCACTCGGCGGGCGGCCAGCTCGCGCTCCTAGCGGCGGCCGGCACGCAGCGCGGGACCGACTCGCAGCGCGGGACCGGCACGGGACGCGGGGGCGGCACGGGACGCGGGCCGCGGGTGGCGCTCGCGGTGTCGCTGGCCGGGGTGCTCGATCTGGTGGAGGGGGACCGGCGCCGCGTCGGAGCGGGGGCCGTCGCCGACGCGCTGGGAGGCGCCGCCACCGAGATCCCCGAGGTGTACGCCGCGTCCAGCCCGATGGAACGGCTTCCGCTGGGGGTGCCGCAGCTCGTCGTCCAGGGCTCCTCGGACGACCCCGACCTGCTCGACTCCAGCCGCAGGTACGCGCGGGCGGCGGGGCAGGAGGCGTCCTACCTGGAACTCCCCGGCGACCACTTCGACGTGATCGATCCGGCCACGCCGATCTGGCGGGCCACCGCACGCGAGATGGGCGGTCGCCTCGGTGCCCCCGCGAGCGGTCCGGGCTGACGAGCGCGCGTCAGTCGTCGGCGGGGGTGAGGGGGCGCCAGGGGATGGGGCTGGAGAGCATCATCATGCTGGAGGGCTGGCCGTAGGGGGCCAGGCGGTCGATCAGCTCCTCGAAGGCGCCCATCGAGGTGGCGGCCACGCGCAGCAGGCAGCAGGTGTCGCCGGTGACGCGGTGCACCTCGATGATCTCGGGCCAGGCCAGCGCCTTCTCGTCCCTGAGCACGCAGCGCACGCCGTAGCACGACATGCGGATCAGGGCGCTCACCTTGCGCCCGGCCCGCGCGAGGTCGACCCGCGCGTGGTAGCCGGTGATCACCCCGGTCTCCTCCAGCCGCCGCACGCGCTCGGCGACCGCGGGCGCCGACAGGTGTACCCGCCGGGAAAGCTCGCTGTAGGACAATCTCGCGTCCGCCTGCAGTTCGGCCAGAAGGGCCCAGTCCATCGCGTCCACGGTCACGCTCCGTCATCCGCAAACCGAAACCGTCCTGCGCGTTCCGTTCCAAAAGTGAAACGGCCGTATCGCCACTGACTCATCATTTCACTAAAATTCTATCTAAGTGAACATGGAGGTGAACTAGGGGGATGCGATGACGAGCAGACGGCGGGCCGGAGGTGCCCGGGTACGAGCGGTGGGCGCGCGGCAGCGTGGCTCCCGGGCGGTGGCCGAGCACGGCGCGCCCACCCTGGAGTTCGCGTCCGGCACCCCGTACGACGACTACGTGGCGGCGGAGGTCCTGCACGGGCTCCAGCGGCCGGTCACCGACGTGCCCGAGGAGCGCGCGTTCCTGGTGACGACTCAGGTCATGGAGCTCTACTTCGGGCTGATCCGGTCGGAGTGGCGGCTGGCGCAGCGGATGCTGGACGCGGACGAGGTGGTCGAGGCGACCGCCGTGCTCGCCCGGAGCGTGCGGTACTTCGAGGCCCTGAACGCGGCCTGGGGGGCGCTGAGCTGGCTGACCCCGAAGCAGTTCAACGCGTTCCGCGACGCGCTCGGCGAGGCGTCCGGCTTCCAGTCGGCCATGTACCGGCACCTGGAGTTCCTGCTGGGGAACAAGTCCGAGCCGCTCACCCGGCCGCATCGGCGCAGCCCAGAGGTCTATCGCGAGCTTCTGGAGGCCCTGGAGCGCCCCAGCCTGTACGACAGCGTGCTGGCGTTGCTCGCCAGGCGGGGGTTCGCGATCCCGGCCGTGGAGGATCCCGTGGCGGAGTACGCCGCGAGCCCGCTCGTGGAGGCGGCATGGGTCGAGATCTACGCCGGGCGCGGGCCGGGCGACGAGCTGTGGGCGCTGGGCGAGACGCTGACCGACCTTTCCGAGCGATTCTCCGACTGGCGCTACCGGCACCTCATGGCGGTGCGCCGGTCGATGGGGGCCAAGCCCGGCTCCGGCGGATCGAGCGGCCTGAGCTGGCTGGAGCGGAGCCTGAGCCGCGACGTCTTCCCCGAGCTGTGGTCGGCCCGCACGGTGATGTGAGCCGGCCCCGGCCCCGTTCTGCGAATGCCCACGCGGTGGTGTTCATGGTGTTCTGTCCCACGTAACAGAACGTCGTCCCGGGTGGGTCAGAACAGCCGGGGCGTCACCACCGACACCACGGTGGTGACGCGGTCGGTGTCGTTGTACATGGCGTGCGGCACCGTGGAGCGCAGGTGGACGCTGTCGCCGGGGTACAGCCGGTGCTCCACGCCGTCGACCTCGTACAGGAGCTCGCCGTCGAGGACGAACGCGAACTCCTCGCCCGCGTGGCCGTAGGCGTCCTCGCGGCGCCCGCCGGGGGCGATGTGCACGAGCAGCGGTTCAAGCACGAGGCTCGGCCCCCGGGCGGACAGCATGCGGTAGGTCTGCTGGCCCGACACGTACTCGGTGGCCGCCGTCGCCGCGCGGGTGAGCGTGAAGTGGGACGGTAGCCGGGCGACCGTCGCCCGCTCGCCGTCCGCCTGCTGGTCGTCGTCGAAGAACTCCGCCACGCTCCGGTCGAGCGCCGCCGCCACGCCGTTCAGCGCGGTCAGGCCGATGGAGGAGATGCCGCGCTCGACCTGAGAGAGGAATCCGATCGAGAGCCCGGAACGGGTGGACAGGCCGCGCAGGGTGAGGCCGCGCTCCTTCCGGAACCGGCGCATCCGGGCGCCGACCGCGTCCTGACGCTCGCGGTCGTCGCGATCGTCGCGGCCCTGCTGCTCCGAGGTGCCCACCGGAAGCCCTTCTCGATCGAGCGGCGCGGCCGCGCTATTTGATCCAGCCAAACATATTTCACAACAGGCGACGCCCCCGTGCCAACCTGCGCTTTCCACAACCATTCCGGCGAGGTGGTACCACGCGCCCGCACCCTGCCGGTCGAAGGGGCAGGGATGAACGTTTCGTGAGATAGGGCGGGTGGAACCTGGGGTAGGGAAGCGCGGGTGAAGGGCGAAGCTGACATGACCCCGGACGCCGCACCGGCTCCGATCACCGCCGACCTCCGGCTTTCCGTCAACGGCGGGCGGCATCCCGTCACCGTGGACAACCGGGAGACGCTCCTGGACACGCTGCGGGAGCGCCTCGACCTCACCGGTTCCAAGAAGGGCTGCGACCACGGGCAGTGCGGCGCGTGCACGGTGCTGGTGGACGGCAGGCGGGTGAAGTCCTGCCTGACCCTCACCGTCACCGTGGACGACAGGGACATCACCACCGTCGAGGGGCTCGCCGAGGGCGGCACGCCGCACCCGTTGCAGGAGGCGTTCATCGAGTACGACGCCCTGCAGTGCGGCTACTGCACGCCGGGGCAGCTCTGCTCGGCGGTCGGCATGCTGGCCGAGGCGGCCGAGGGGTGGCCGAGCGCGGTCACCGCCGACCTCGGCGCCGACCAGGGGGCGGTGAAGCTCGACGAGGACGAGATCCGCGAGCGGATGAGCGGCAACCTGTGCCGGTGCGGCGCCTACCCCGGCATCGTCGCGGCCATCGGCGAGGTGGCGGGGTGAGGCCCTTCTCCTACGAGCGCGCCTCCACCGCGCGGGCGGCGGTGGACGCGGCCGGGGCGGACTCCATGTATCTCGGCGGGGGCACGAACCTGGTCGATCTCATGCGTCTCGGTGTCGTCTCACCCGGCGCACTGGTCGACGTCACCCGCATCGCCGCCGACGCGATCGAGGAGACGCCCGGCGGCGGCCTGCGCGTCGGGGCGGCGGTCCGCAACGGCGACCTCGCCGCCCACCCCCTGGTACGGCGGCGCTACCCGATGCTCGCGCAGGCCGTGCTGTCGGGGGCCTCGGGGCAGATACGCAACATGGCGACCGTGGGCGGCAACCTGCTCCAGCGCACCCGCTGCTCCTACTTCCAGGACGTCACCAAGCCGTGCAACAAGCGGAGCCCCGGCTCGGGCTGCCCCGCCCGCGCGGGGGACCACCGCAACCTGGCGATCCTCGGCCATTCCGAGAGCTGCGTCGCCACCCACCCCTCGGACATGGCGGTCGCGCTGGCGGCGCTGGGCGCGGTGGTCCACGTGGAGGGCCGCGAAGGTCCGAAGAGCGTGCCGATGCCGGGCCTGCACCGCCTTCCCGGCGACGAGCCCGAGCGTGACACCGTGCTGGAACCCGGCGACCTGATCACGGCGGTGGAGCTGCCCGCGCTGCCGTTCGCGGCCCGGTCCCGCTACCGCAAGGTGCGCGACCGGGCGTCGTTCTCGTTCGCGGTGGTGTCGGTGGCGGCGGCGCTGGAGGTCTCCGGCGGGGTGGTGCGCGACTGCCGCGTCGCCCTCGGGGGCGTCGCGCACGTCCCGTGGCGGGCCGAGGCGGCGGAGGCCGCGCTGCGCGGGGCGCCCGCGACGGAGGCGGAGTTCGCCCGCGCCGCCGACGCCGAGCTGACCCGGGCCCGGCCGTTGCCGCTCAACGGGTTCAAGGTGCCGCTCGCCCGAAACGTTCTGATCCGTGTTCTCGCCGATCTCGTGGAGATGTGATGACCACCACCGGCACGAGGTATGTCGGCACCGCACTCGACCGGGTGGACGCCCTGGAGAAGGTCACCGGCCGGGCCAGGTACGCCTACGAGAACCGGCCCCGCGACCTGGTCTACGCCTATCCGGTGCAGGCGACCATCGCCCGGGGCGAGATCGTCCACGTCGGCGTCGACGGCGTGCTCAAGCAGCCCGGGGTGATCGCGGCCATCTGGCAGGCCAACGCCCCCCGGCTCGCGCCCTCCGACAACGCCGAGCTGGCCGTCCTGCAGTCCCGCAGGGTGGCGTACCGGGGGCAGTACATCGCGGTCGTGGTGGCCGAGACCTACGAGGACGCCAGGGAGGCCGCCGGGCTGCTGCGGATCGAGTACGCGGCCGAGGACCACGACGTCGAGCTGTCGGCCGGCCACCCGAGGATGTACCGCCCCGACCACGTCAACCCGGACTTCCCGTCCGACGCCCAGCACGGCGATCCGGACGCCGCCCTTCTCGCCGCGCCGGTCACGGTCGACGCGACGTACAGCACGCCGGCCGAGCACAACAACCCCATGGAACCGCACGCCACGGTCGCCGTGTGGGACGGCGACGGGCTGACGCTCTACGACTCCACCCAGGGGGCCTCGGCGCTGCGCACGGTGATCGCGCCGCTGTTCGGCATGCCGCCCGCCCAGGTGCGCGTCATCTCCCCCCACGTCGGCGGCGGATTCGGGTCCAAGGGCCGCGCCCACCCCCACGTGGTCCTCGCCGCCCTCGCCGCCAAGCAGGTCGGCCGCCCGGTCAAGCTCGCGGTGACCCGCCGGCAGATGTTCGCCGTCACGGGGTACCGCACGCCGACCGTGCAGCGGGTGAGGCTCGGCGCCGAGGCCGACGGGCGGCTGATCGCGATCACGCACGACGCGTACGAGCAGAGCTCCACCCTCACGGAGTTCGCCGAGCAGAGCGCCGTGGCAACCCGCATGATGTACGCCGCCCCGCACCGGCGCACCACCCACCGGCTCGTACGGCTCGACGTCCCGACGCCCTCCTGGATGCGCGCGCCCGGCGAGGCGCCGGGCATGTTCGCGCTGGAGTCGGCGATGGACGAGCTGGCGTCCGCGTGCGGCGTCGACCCGGTGGAGCTGCGGATACGCAACGAGCCCGCCAAGGACCCCGAGACCGGCCTGCCGTTCAGCTCCAGGAACCTGGTCGCCTGCCTGCGAGATGGCGCCCTGCGCTTCGGCTGGGCCGGCCGCGACCCCGAGCCGGGGATCCGGCGCAGGGGACGGATGCTGGTCGGCACGGGGGTGGCGGCGTCCACCTACCCGGTCTACCGCGCCCCCTCGACGGCCGCCGTCCGGGCCGAGCCGGGCGGCGGGTACACGGTGCGCCTCGCCGCCGCCGACATCGGCACCGGCGCCAGGACCATCCTCACCCAGATCGCCGCCGACGCCCTCCGCGCGTCCCCCGGCCGGGTGAAGGTGGAGATCGGCGACAGCGAGCTGCCCAAGGCCTCCCTGGCGGGCGGGTCCATGGGCTCCGCCTCGTGGGGCACGGCCGTGGTCAGGGCCTGCGAGATGCTCCTCGCGGAGCTGGAACGCCGGGGCGGCGTCGTGCCGCCCGCCGGGGTCGAGGCCGTCGCCGACACCAGACAGGAGGTCCGCGACCAGGCGAAGTTCGCGCGACACGCGTTCGGCGCGCAGTTCGCCGAGGTGGGCGTGGACGCCGACACCGGCGAGACCAGGGTGCTGCGGCTGCTCGGCGTGTTCGCCGCCGGACGGATCCTCAACCCGAAGACCGCGCGCTCGCAGCTCGTCGGCGGCATGACGATGGGTTTGTCCATGGCCCTCCTTGAGGAGAGCGTCATGGACCGCGAGTTCGGCGACTACCTCAACCACGACCTCGCCCAGTACCACATCCCGGCCAACGCGGACATCCGAGACATCCAGGCGTACTGGGTGGACGAGGACGACCCGCACCTCAACCCCATGGGCTCCAAGGGCATCGGCGAGATCGGGATCGTCGGCACCGCCGCGGCCGTCGCCAACGCCGTCCACCACGCCACCGGCGTCCGGATCCGGGATCTGCCGATCCGCCTGGACAAGCTGGTGCGCTGAGCGCGGCGGGAGCACATGACCGGGCTCTTCCGGCGTCCCGCCGACCGGCTCGCCGAAGCCGCCCCCGGCTGGCTGCTGGAGACGGTGCGTCCCGCCCGGGCACGTCCCCATTGGAGGGCCATGGCGCGCGTCGCGGCCTCGGTCACGATCCCGCTTGTGGCAGGCTGGGCCGCCGGGCGGATCACACTGGGCCTGCTGCCCGCCATGGGGGCCATGGCGGCGGCGCTGGCCGACCGGGGCGGCTCGTACCGGGCCCGGATCATCCGCATCGCCTCGGCCGCGGCCGGAGGCGCGGCGGGCTACATGATCGGGCACGCGGTGCGGGGGCTCGGCTGGTGGACGGTGCCCGTCGTGGTCGTCGTCTCGGTGGTGTCCGCGCTGGTCAGCACGAGCGGGGCGGCGGGCTCGCTGAGCGCGCTCCAACTGCTGGTGATGACGGTGCTCGGCATCGGCGTGCCCTACCCGCAGACGTCCCTCGCGGGCGCTCTGGCCTACCTTCTGGGGGCGGCGTGGGCGCTGGTGCTGTCAGTGGCCGCCTGGCCCGTGCGTCCCCGCGCCGCGGAGGAGGCGGCGGTCGGCCAGGTGTACCGGGAGCTCGGCCACCTCTTCGAGGAGCCGGGGCCGGACAGGGCCGTCGCCCTGGCGGCGTTCGACACCACGCTCAAGAACGCCTACGAGACCGTGTTCGGGGCCCGCTCGTCGGCGGCGGGGCCCGATCAGGAACGCACGCGGCTGGTCGCCCTGCTGAACCAGGCCTCCCAGACACGCCACGCGCTGGTCTCGCTGAACCAGGAGAACCGCGAACCGCCGACGGAGATCGCCCGCGTCGTCCGGGCGGTCTCCGTCGCCCTGTCCGGCGGTGACCCGCCCGCGGGGACGCCGAGGTGCGAGGCCGGCTCGCCCGCCCTGCGGGCCCTGCGCTCGGCCGTGGAGGAGGCCGTCGAGCTGGTCTCGGGCGCGGATGTGACGGCCGGGCAACTGCCCTACGAGCGCGTCGGGTACGGCGCCAGGCTCAGGTCCGCCTGGGAGCGGATGCGGCACGGGCACCTGACCCGCGTCTACACGATCAGGCTGGCGCTGTGCATGGGAGCCGCGGCGGCGATCAGCGAGCTGCACTGGATCCAGCGTTCCTACTGGACGATGCTGACCGTCGCCCTGGTGCTGAAGCCCGACTTCGGCTCGGTGTTCGCGCGGGCCCTGCAACGGGGGATCGGCACCGTCGTCGGCGCGGTGATCGGCACCGTGGTGCTCTCCGTGGTGCCCTACGGCCCGGCGATCCTGATCCCGATCGCCGTCTTCGCCGCGCTCCTGCCGTACGGGCAGCAGCGCAACTGGGGGCTGATGTCGACGTTCCAGGTGCCGCTGGTCGTGCTGCTCGTCGACCTGCTGACCGGCGCGGGCCCCAAGCTGGCGGAGATCCGGCTGGTGGACACGCTGATCGGCTGCGCCATCGTGCTGCTCCTCGGCTACCTGCCGTGGCCGGCGAACTGGCAGGCCCCGGTGGGGCCGCGCTTCGCCGACGCGGTGTCGGCCACGGCGCGCTACCTGCGGCACGCCTTCGACCGGGACGACCCGAGACGCGCCCTGCTCCACCGCGAGGCGTTCGACGCCCTGGCGGACCTGCGCACGGTCTTCCAGCGGGCCCTGACCGAGCCCCCGATGGTCAGCAGGCGCGTCACCACCTGGATGCCCGCGATGACCGCGCTGGAGCACGTGGCCGACGCCACCGCCGCCACCGTCGCCCGCACCGACCACGGCGCGCCGCCCCCCTCGGGCGAGGCGGTCCGGGCGGCCGCGAAGTCGCTGGACGACATCGCCGAGAGCGTCCGCGCCGGCCGCCCGGCCGGTGACCGGCCCGAACCGGTGGGCGACGACACCCTGGAACGGGTCGACCACGCCGTCCGCGGCCTCCACGCCACCCTCTCCGAAGCCGCCACCCGCTGAGCCGTGTCCCCGGATCCCGGACCAGGAGCGGACGGCCGGCAGGACCATGCCGGGGGACGGGCACGTGAGGACCCGGTCCGAGAGTGGGGTTGTTAAATCCCCTCATTTACGGTAGGAAATGGGTATGTTGATGAGCCCGTTGCTCGTCCGGCGGCTTCATGTGGACCTGTGCCGCCTCAGGGGTACGACCCGCCGTCCCTGACCGCGTCCACCGGCCGGTGAAGGGCGCGAGCCGCCGGCCGCTCCTCTCCCTCGCCCACCACGCCGTCACGGCGTAACGGAGCGAACCGAAGGCGTGCCCCCCGGAGCGACCTCGTGACCTCTCCCGTCTCCTTCCACCCCGACCCCGCCGCCGACGCCGGAGCCGAGCATGCCGGCGCGGGGGCGGGGAGCCCCGTGCCCACGGCGGCGCCTCGCGACCGCGCGCCGGGGTACCGCAGGCTCGGCGTACGGCTGCTGTCGATCGCGGTGCTCCTGGCGCTGTGGCAACTGGCCGCGAGCGTGACGCGGAACCCGTCGTTCATCCCCTCGCCCCGGGCGGTGTGGGACCAGCTCGTCCTGACCTCGACCGTCCACGACGGGATCCGGGGGTACAGCGGTCACCTCTTGGTCGAGCACCTCGGCGTCAGCCTCCGCCGCATCCTCATCGGCTCGGTGCTCGGCGTCGTGGCCGGGCTCGCGCTCGGCGTCGTCATGGGCACCGTGCCCTGGATCCGCGTCGTGGCCGAGCCGCTGGTGACCTTCGTCCGCGCGCTGCCGCCCCTGGCGTACTTCAGCCTGCTGATCATCTGGTTCGGCATCGACGAGACCCCGAAGCTGTGGCTGCTCACGATCGCGGCGCTCCCGCCGGTCGCGGTGGCCACCGCCTCCGCGGTGTACGCCGCCCCGGCCGGGCTGGTGGAGGCCGCACGGGCGCTCGGAGCGACCCGGTGGAACCTCACCAGGGACGTCGTGCTGCCCAACGCCCTGCCGGAGATCTTCACCGGCGTCCGGCTGGCCGTGGGCATCGCCTACTCCTCCGTCGTCGCGGCCGAGACCATCAACGGCGTGCCCGGCATCGGCGGCATGGTCCGCGACGCGCAGCGCTACCTCCAGACCGACGTCGTCGTGCTCGGGCTCTTCGCGATCGGCATCTCCGGCCTGCTCATCGACGCGGTTCTGCGTGTCGCGGAGAACCGGCTCATCCCCTGGCGCGGCCGCGCCTGACCGGCGTCCACCCCCACGATCCACAACGCCCCCTACGGACCAGAACCGCCCGTACGGACCGGAAGTCCGTACGAACCAGACAAGGAAACCCGTCCATGGCCCGACCACGCCTCAGGCGCCTGCTTCTCCTCGCCGCCGCCGCCGTGACGGCGGCCGCCCTGACCGCGTGCGGTGACGGCGCCGCCTCGGGCGGAGCCGCCACGGGCGGCGCGGGGGAGGCGGCGAAGACGATCCGCATCGCCTACCAGGCGTTCCCGAGCGGCGACCTCATCGTGAAGAACCAGGGCTGGCTGGAGGAGGCGCTGCCGGGCTACCGCGTCACGTGGACCAAGTTCGACTCCGGCGCCAGCATCAACACCGCCTTCGTCGCCAACAGCGTCGACATCGCCGCCATCGGCTCCAGCCCGGTGGCGCGCGGGCTGTCGGCGCCGCTGAACATCCCCTACCAGGTGGCGTTCGTCCTGGACGTGGCCGGGGACAACGAGGCGCTGGTCGCCCGCGACGGCGCGGGCATCTCCTCGGTCGCGGACCTGCGCGGCAAGAAGGTGGGCACCCCGTTCGCCTCCACCGCCCATTACAGCCTGCTCGCGGCCCTGGACAGGGCCGAGGTCCCCGAGTCCGACCTGACCGTCGTCGACCTGGAACCGCAGGACATCCTGGCCGCCTGGACGCGCGGCGACATCGACGCGGCGTACGTCTGGCTGCCGGCGCTCGACACCCTCAAGAAGAACGGCAAGGTGCTCGTCAGCAGCCGCGAGCTCGCCACGGCGGGCAAGCCAACGCTGGACCTCGGCGTGGTCTCCACCGCCTTCGTGAACACGCACCCCGACGCCGTCGACGCCTGGCGCAAGGTCGAGGCGAGGGCCCTCACGCTGATCGCGGGCGACAGGGACGCCGCGGCCACCGCAGTCGGCGCGGAGCTCAACATCAGCCCGGCCGACGCCCGCGACCAGCTCGGCCAGGGCGTGTTCCTGGCGCCGGCCGACCTCGCGGGCCCCGAGTGGCTGGGCACGCCGGACAAGGTCGGCGGGCTCGCGCAGAACCTGGTCAGCGCCGCCGAGTTCCTCAAGAAGCAGCAGAAGATCGACGCGGTGCCCGACCTCGCGACCGTACAGAAGGCGATCTACAACAAGGGGCTTCCGAGTGCGCTCTCCTGACATCGCCGACCCGGCCGCGCGGACGGCGGAGGCCGCCGCCGTGGACGTGCGCGAGGTGGAACACGTGTACGGCCGGGGCCAGGCCGCCGTCACCGCGCTCGGACCGGTGTCCCTCACCGTCCCCCCGGGCGCGTTCCTGGTGCTCGTCGGGGCGTCGGGGTGCGGCAAGAGCACCCTGCTCCGCCTCATCGCCGGGTTCGAGGCGCCCACCTCCGGAACCGTGCGCATCGGCGGCGTCGAGCCGGTGCCGGGCAGGGGAGCCGGGGTGGTGTTCCAGCAGCCGAGGCTCTTCCCCTGGAAGACCGTCGGCGGCAACGTCGAGCTGGCCCTGCGCTACGCGGGGGTGCCCCGCCAGGAACGGCTGCGCAGGGTTCCCGAGCTGCTGGAACGGGTCGGCCTGCACGACGTCGCCGACCGCCGCATCTGGCAGATCTCCGGAGGCCAGCAGCAGCGCGTGGCCATCGCCAGGGCTCTGGCCGCCGACGATCCGCTGCTGCTGCTCGACGAGCCGTTCGCCGCCCTGGACGCCCTCACCAGGGAACGGCTCCAGGAGGACCTGCGCCAGGTGAGCGCGGAGACCGGCCGCACCTCGGTGTTCGTGACCCACAGCGTCGACGAGGCGGTGTTCCTCGGCAGCCGTGTGGTCGTGCTCACCCGGCGTCCGGGACGGGTCGCCCTCGACGTCGAGGTCGGCCTGCCGAGGACCGGGATGGAGCCCGGCGAGCTGCGCGCGCTGCCCGAGTACGCGTCCCTGCGCGCCACGATCGGCCACGCCGTGCGCGCCGCCGCCTGAACCCGGCCACCGGCCGGCTGAGACCACCCGAGACCACCGAGACCATCCGAGACCGGAAGGACCGAGATGACGTACACGTCCGAGCACTCAATCACCGGCCTGACCCTCGACCCGCTGGGCCCGAACTTCGGCGCCGAGGTCGTCGGGCTCGACCTGGCCACGGCGACCGACGCCGAACTCGCGGCCGTGCGGGCCGCGCTCGTCGACCGCAAGGTGCTGTTCTTCCGCGGGCAGGGCCTCGACGAGGACGGCCAGGTGGCGCTCGGGCGGCGCCTCGGGGAGCTCACCGTCTCCCACCCCGTCGTCGGAGGCGTGGACGACGCGCATCCCGAGATCTACGCCATCGACAGCGCGGACGACGGCTTCGCCGACGTGTGGCACACCGACGTCACGTTCATGCCCCGCCCGCCGATGGGGTCCATCCTCCGCGCCGTCAGCCTGCCGGTGTCGGGCGGTGACACCAACTGGGCGGACAGCCAGCTCGCGTACGACTCCCTGGCCGGGCCGGTGCGGGAGATGGCCGACCAGCTGACCGCGGTGCACGACGGCAACCGCGAGTTCGGCTACTACCTGGCCCAGCGCCGCGGCGGCAGGGGCAACGTCTGGGAGGGCGAGACCGTCACCCGGCTCGATCCGGTGGAGCACCCCGTCATCCGCGTCCACCCGGAGACCGGGCGCAAGGGGATCTTCGTCAACCCGGGGTTCACCTCCCACATCGTCGGGGTGTCGGACGCCGAGAGCCGCGCCATCCTCGACCTGCTCTACGCGCACCTGACCAAGCCCGAGCACGTGGTCCGTCACAGGTGGCGGGCCGGTGACGTCGCCATGTGGGACAACCGCAGCACGGCCCACTACGCCAACCGCGACTACGGCTCGGCCCACCGCGTCATGCACCGCGTCACCCTGCGCGGAGACCGGCCCGCCGGCCCCTCCCGCTGACGCCGCGGGACCCCTGAGACGCCCCGGCGACGGTCAGGCGTCCTCCCAGAGGACCTGGCGAGGGGGCCGGGGGAGGCGGACCGCGCCGCTGCGGTCGGCCAGGGCGACGGCTTTGAGCAGCAGGGGGTGCCCGTCGCCGAGCGGCGGGCGGCCGTGGGAGAGGGGCGTGCGGTCGACCAGGGGGGCGAGGAGGTCGTCGAGCCCGTCGAACCGGCCGGTCTCGAACCGGTGGGCGGCCTCGTCGTAACGGCCTTCCAGGAGCAGCGGGTGCGTGGGGTCCAGCCCGCTCGCGGTCAGGCGCGCCAGCCCGGCGCGGTGACGTTCGGCGGCGCCCTCGTCACCTCGCGCGTCCTCGCAGCGGGCGGCCAGCAGCAGCGTCCGCGCGCGTCCGGGCGGGTCGCCCGGGTCGGCCTCGGCGGCGCGGACCCCCTTGAGGGTCGTGGCCGCCGCCGCCGGGTCGCCGCTCCACAGCTGGACCTCCGCCGAAGCGCGCCGCACCGCGAGGACCAGGGCGTCGGACGGCGACCCCGCGAGCAGGGCCGCCAGCTCCTCCAGCGCCCCCAGGGCCGTTCCGGTGTCGTCCCCGAGCGCCATCGCGAGCGCGTGCGCGGTGCGGGCCTCGGCCCACAGGCGGAAGGAGACGTGCCGGGCGAACCAGTCGTCGAGCACCGGAGTTCGTTCGAGCAGCCGCAGGACGGCGCCCGGGTCCCGCAGGGCCAGCTCGACCTGCGCCAACCGCACCGTGTCGTGGTTCGGCCAGTAGGCGGTCGGCTGGAGCAGGTCGGCGCGCTGCCGCCCGGCCTCCTGGAGCAGGTGACGCGCCTCGATCGGCTGCCCGGCCTCCAGCAACGCCTCGCCGAGGGACACGCGCGCCGCCACCACGTTGATGTCGCCGGGGTCGCCGAGGCGCGCCTGCCGGTCGGCGACGACGGCCTCGGCCTGGGTGAGGCCGTCCGCCACCCTCCCGGCACGGGTGGCCGCTCGGGCGGCGGCCTGGGCGGTCAGGGTGAAGCGCCTCCAGGCCGATGACACCCCCGTGGCGCCGTCCGCGCCCTTCGCGCGCGCCGAGCGTGCCTCCTCGATCAGCCGCGCCCCCTCGACCGGGCTGCCCTCCTCCACGAGCACCTCGCCGAGGTTGTGACGCGCCCGGGCGGCGTAGGAGGCCGCGACCTCCGGGTCGTGGATCTTGACCTCGGTCTCGGCGATCTCCAGGGAAGAGGTGAAGCCGGCCCGCGCGGCGTCCAGGTCGCCGTACCTGAGCAGGGCGAGCCCCCGCCGGCTCTGCACGTCACAGCGGGAGCGCAGGCCGGTCTCCGTGCCGGACTCGGGGGCCGGGAGCAGTCGTGACAGCTCCTCGGCCTCGCGGGCGGCCCGTTCGAGCAGGATCCCGGTGTCGAGAAGGGACCGCAGGACGTCGGCCTGGGCGTCCGCCTCGGCGCGCGTGCCGTCGCCGCCCCTCCGCGCGGCGTCGCGGGCCCGTTCGGCCACGTCGAGGTCGTTGATCCAGGTGCCGGCGAGCGGGACGAGGTGCCTCTCGTACCAGTGGGCGCTCAGGGCCGCCGCCTGCCGGTCGACGGGCCCGTCCGGATCGTCGGTCAGCGCGTCGAAGGCGAGGTCGGACAGCTTCTCCGCGCAGGCCCGCGCCCAGCCGGGGGGAGGCAGGCACATGGCGTGCGCCGCCGTCGAGATCACCGGGGCGAGGTGGTCGGCGTAGGCGACGACGCGGCCCGCCCAGCCCGCGGCGGCGACCCGTCCCATGGTGGTGTCCGGCCAGCTCGGCGGCCCCTGCGGAGCGGACTGGCGTTTCTCCGATGTCGCGATGTCACCGATGCCGAGCTGGACCTGCTGGGTGAGGAACGCCTCCGCCCGGTGGAAGCGGGCCACGAGGAGCAGCGCCTGGGTGACGAGGTCGCGCGCCTCGACGAGACCGGCGGGGGACTCTGGCCGCTCGGGCGGGCCGTTCCGGTCGGCGAACTCGACGAAGGCGTGGTGGAGGGCGAGGGCGACCAGGACCCGGCGGCTCTTCACCTCGTTGTAGAGCCACACGGCGCTGCGGCGCCCGCTCTGGCCCTCACGCGAGAGCCGCACGGCCGAGGCGACGTCCTCGGCCCTGACGAGGTGGTAGTCGGTGTGGCGGAGGACCCCTGCCGCGGCCTCTCCGATCGCCGAGAGCCGTCTTTCCTGCGCCGACACCTGGAAACCTCCTCCGTCAGGGCTGCGGTTCACGCATGTGAAGGGATATCAACGGCAAAAGCCATATTGATCTCCAAAGCATATATCTCGGACATGTAGCGGGCTTCATGGGGCCGGTGCCGTGCGGACGCCGTTCACGAGGGGCGGAACGAGGTTCTCACCTTTCGCCGCGCCCGGAAAGTGGCCGCTACGCGACCGGGGAAGCCCCGGTACAGGCGGGTCGATCCGGCCCGCCAAGTACCAATATTTCGGCTTTAGAGTATTTTATCACTAATGCCGTTTATTTACGGATTCGCGCGTCGGTCGCGTGCGGCGGGGCCGCTCCTCGTCGCGCCGCCCGATCTCGGGAATGTACGCCAGGACCAGGGCGAAGTCCCGCGCGGGATCGGTGTACCAGCGGCCCAGCGTGAACCCGCTGCGCATCAGCTCGCCCTCCAGGCGGTACCGGTAGAACTTGGCGCTGATCTCGGTGCGCATCTCCTCGCCGGCCTTGAAGGACACGGTCAGGTCCAGCTCGCGGAAGCGCACGCGCATCGGGCGGCTGGCGCGCAGCCGCATCTCGACCCGGTGCAGCTTCCCGTCGTAGAGGGCGACGTGGTCGAAGGCCTGGGGCATGAAGTCCGCGCCCAGTTCGCGGTTCATGACGGTCAGGACGTTGCGGTTGAACGCGGCCGTCACCCCGGCGGCGTCGTCGTACGCCGCCACCAGCCGTCCGGTGTCCTTCACCAGGTCGACCCCGAGCAGGAGGCTGTCGCCCGGGGACAGGGTGGCCCGCAGTTCGGCGAGGAAGGACTCCCTCGCCTCGTGGTCGAGGTTGCCGACGGTCCCGCCGAGGAACGCGACCAGCCGCCTTCCGACGCGGGGCAGCCGCGCGAGGTGCCGCTCGAAGTCGGCGCAGACCGCCCAGATGGCCAGGCCGGGGTAGGCGTCGGCGACCCGGTGGGCCGCCGCGTCCAGCGTGATCGCGTCCACGTCGACCGGCGAGTACGTCTTGAGCGTCCCTGCCGCGCTGAGCGCCGAAAGGAGGATGACGGTCTTCTCGCTGGTGCCCGAGCCGAGCTCGACCAGCGTCTCCGCGCCCGCGAGCCGGGCGATCTCGGCGGCGTTCTCCCGCAGGATGGCGAGCTCGCGCCGCGTGGGGTAGTACTCGGGCAGCCTGGTGATCTGCGAGAACAGCTCGCTTCCCGTGGCGTCGTAGAACCACTTGGGCGGCAGCCATTTGGGCGCCGAGGTCAGCCCGGTACGGACGTCCTCGGCCAGGGCCCTGCGCAGGTGGTCGGGGCCGAGGTGGTTGACCGTGTACAGGAACGGCAGCGGAATCTGTGTGACGGACACGCGGGCCTCCTGGTGTGACGGTGGATCGGTGGCTCCTACAGGGTCGGAAGGTCGGTCGTCCGAGGGGGGTCACAGGGGGAGGATCCGCACGCCGCCCGAGGTGGCGAGGACGAGATGGCGGTCCGGTACGGCCTCCCAGCCCGGCCGGCCGTCCAGCGGCTCGCTCGCGAGCAGCACGCCCTCGCCGCGCGGGACCTCGCGGTGCAGGAACAGGGTCTCGTTCCAGGCGGTGGCGGCCACGGCGTCGCCGCCCGTGACGATCAGGTTGAGCCGGGCGCCGGGGTCGTCCGCGCCGGCGCGGGTCACCACGTCGGCGACCGCGTCGCCCAGCGGGATCCCCGTGCCGAGCCGGGTGAACACCGCCGCCGCCAGCCAGGCCGAGTCGCAGGTGCTCTCGGGTTCGCGGCCGTCGGCGAGCGGCCTGACCGCCTTGCGCGCCACCCTCCCGTTGTGGCTGAGCAGCCACCTGCCCTCGGCGAAGGGCGCGGTGGCGGACTCCTCTATCGGCATCCCCGGGCTCGCGGAGCGCACGGCCGCCAGCAGGCACCCCGAGCGGGCCGAGGCCGCGAGACCGGGCAGGTTCGCGTCCGTCCAGATCGGGACGCTGCGGCGGTAGCGCACCGGTTCCCGGCGCCGAGCGTCGTACCAGCCCATGCCGAAGCCGTCGGCGTTGACGGCGCCGCACCGCTGCAGGCGGGGCGCGTAGGACTGCCTGAGCAGGCCGTGCCCGGGTTCCTGGATCAGCGACGCGATCGGGTGGGGCGCGCCCAGCCATGCCGCGTGGCGGCACACCTTAGGACTCCTCCGCGGACGCCGTACGGGCGCAGCGGAACCCGGCGAAGATCTGCCGCCGGGCCGGATGGTCCCAGTTGCGGAACGTGGTGCGGACGGCCGTCGGGTGCGTGGCCCATGATCCGCCGCGCAGCACCCGGTAGGTCTCGCCGAAGAACACCTCGCTGTACTCGCGGTAGGGGAAGCTGCGGAAGCCCGGGTAGGGCAGGAACCACGAGCCGGTCCACTCCCACACGTCGCCGATCATCTGCTCGGCTCCGTACGCGCTCGCCCCGGCCGGGAAGGCTCCCACCGGGGCGGGCCGGGAAGCCCGGTGCCCGAGGTTGGCGTGCTCGGGCACCGGGTCCGCGTCTCCCCACGGGTAGCCGCGCGCCCGGCCGGTCGCCGGGTCCCATCCGCAGGCCTTCTCCCATTCGGCCTCGCTGGGCAGCCTCCTGCCCGCCCAGCGGGCGTAGGCGTCCGCCTCGTACCAGCTGACGTGCTGCACGGGCTCCTCCGGGGGCACCGGCTCGGTCCGCCCGAAGCGCGTACGCCACCACGCGCCGCCGTCGCGGGCCCAGAACAGCGGGGCGGACACGGCCTTGCCCGCGCGCCAGCGCCGGCCCGCCGGGCTCCACCAGCGCGGGTCCTCGTACCCGCCGTCCTCGACGAACGCGGCGTACGCGCCGTTGGTCACCGGGAAGCGGTCGATCCAGTAGGCGGGCAGGTCGACCCGGTGCGCCGGTCGCTCGTTGTCGTAGGCCCAGGGCCGCGTGCCGGTCCCCGCGGTGAACGGGCCGGCCGGTACGAGCACCTCGCCGCCCCCGGTCCGTCCCGGGGGCAGCTCACCGTCCCGCACCAGGCCCGGCTCTCCCGACAGCTGAAGGGTCGCGAGCATCGTCTCGTCGTGCTGGTGCTCGTGCTGCAGGACGAGGCCGAACACGAAGCCGTCCGACCGGAGCGGCTCGGGATCGCGCAGGTCGACGGCGTCGAGTACGTCGAGCACGCGTCCGCGCACGCCCGCGATGTACGCGCGAGCCTCGGCGGGGGCGAGCAGCGGCAGGTCTGGGCGGTGCGCGCGCGGGTGCGCGAAGGCGTCGTAGATCGTGTCGATCTCCGGCCGCAGCGGGGCGGCGCCGCCGACCTCGCGCAGCACCCACAGCTCCTCGTAGTTGCCGACGTGGGCGAGATCCCACACCAGCGGTGACATCAGCGTGGAGTGCTGGCGGACCAGCACCTCGTCGTCGGCGTCGGTGTAGGCGAGCGACCGGGTGCGCCCCCGCTCCAGCTCGGCGGCGATCCGCTCCTTGAGGCCGGTCATGCCGGGACCTCCTCACCGAGCCAGGCGATGCCGTGCGGGCCGGGCTCGCGCACGCGCGTCAGCAGGTCGAGGGCGGGGGAGCGGCCGGTGGTCACGTGGCGGTCGGCGAAGGCGTCCACGTCCGCGACCAGGGCGGGGCCCGCGCCGAGGCGAGGCAGCGCCTCGATGGCGGCGCGGAAGCAGTCCTCGGCCGCCCGGCGCAGCCGCGCGTCGCCGAGACCCACCTGGGCCGCCTGCCACCAGCGGTCGGCGAAGGCCTCGGCCGAGGCGAGCGCGGTGTCGGCGGCGCGGTCGTCCAGCAGGAGCGCGGAGGTCACGGCCACGCAGGCGGGCCACGAGCCCGGGTGCAGCGCGTCGAGGTAGCGGATCTCCAGCCAGCCCCTCGGCCGTACCGGCGGGAACACGGTGGTCGCGTGGTAGGCCAGGTCGCGCGCGGTGGGCTTGCGGCCGACCAGGCCGGGGGAGCTCATCCAGTCGCCGAAGGTGGCCCGGCTCGGCGGGGTGTGGTGGCGCGTGTACCTCTCGCCGACCAGCATGAGGCGGGCGTCCATCAGGTACCTCGCCCACGCCGCGGCAGGGTCGCCGTCCCACACGAGCGGGCGGGTGCGTGTGGGGTCGAGGTGCAGCCATACGGCCTGACGTCCCGACATCCACCCGCACGGCCGGGAGGCGACCATCGGGGAGTTGGCGAACGCGGCGTTGAGGACGGGGCCGAGGCGGTTGGCGCGCTCCCACCGGGTCGCCGGGCTAGCACCGAGATCCACGTTGACCTGGATGGACGCGGTCAGGCACATCATCATCGGCCCGTACGGCACGCCGAGCAGCTCGGCCATCGCGTCGTAGCGCGGCTCCCGGAGCTGGCGCAGGGGCGGCCGTACCGGGTCCAGGCCCATCCCGGCGAGCACCAGGCCCTCCTCATGCAGGGCAGCGCGCACGGCCTGCACGTCGGCGGCGGCGCCGGCGACGGCTCCCGGCAGGCCTCCCGGCGGGCCGGACAGCTCAAGCTGGCCTCCGGGTTCGAACGTGACGGCGCTGCCGCCGGGCAGCAGGGGAAGGACCCCGGCGATCCGCTCGACCGCGACCTGCCGCGAGGGATCGGAGCGGTCGAAGACGAGGAACTCCAGCTCGATGCCGATATCGTCGCCAGGTGTGCCCTGAAAGCACCGTTGCGCGAACCCTTCCACGTCCGCCAGGTCGCGGACTCGCGCGTCGCTGTACTCCGTACCGATCATGGACGCTCCTACGCTGAGGTGTGTACGGTCGGCAGAGCTCTGGGGACCTCCCGTTCGCGGGGATCGGGTCGCAAGGGCGGCAGAGGGCCGTGAGGGCCGCGAAGGGCATGGAGAGCCGGGCATGAGGTGGGGTGCGGTGGACGCCCCGGCGGCGGGCGTGGCGGGAAAGGATTCCACCCGGCGAGGGGCCGCCTCGCGGGTGCGTGATCGCCGGCCGGAGATGCGGCGTGGGCGAGATCGAACGGCCAGTGGGATGGGCTGAGCCCCCTGCGGACCTCCGAGTTCCGATCACTGCGGCGTTTGACTAAGCATCTCGTACCCGTCGTTACGCCACATGAAGCCCAAAGGGGACGTTCGCCTCAAACAATACGATCTACCCACATAACAGGATGCGCAGGGCCGGTGTGGCGGGGCGCCCGCCCGATGAGGTGCCCGGGACCGGCGCCACCCGGGGGCGGAACGCGAAAGCTCCGCCGGGAACCGTGAAGGTTCCCGGCGGAGCGGGCCGGGCGGGTCAGTCCTCGGAGAGCAGGCGGTCGCGCGTGGCGCGGGCGATTCCCGGGTTGTCGGAGAACACGCCGTCCACCTTGAGGGTGTACAGCCGCTCCAGGTAGCGCATCACGTCTCCGGTGGCACGCGGGTAGACCGGGCTGTCCGGGTTGCCGAGCCGGTAGTCCACCGGAAGCTGGGAGTTCTCCGGCCGGACCGTCCAGGTGTGGACCAGAAGGCCCGCCCGGTGCGCGTCCCGTACCAGGGGCGTGGGCGCCTGCGTGCGGCCGTCGGGGCCGGTGGGCAGGATGCGCGTGGTCGCCACGCCGACGCCGTCGGCGTACCGGGCGATCTCCCGCAGGCCCTGCGGGGTGACGAGGTCGGTGTAGGTGCGCGGGTCGCCGGCCGCCACCAGGTCGTAGGGCGCGCCGCTCGCGTTGATGAGCTGGATGATCCGCAGGCGGGTGGCCGAGCGCAGCTCCTTGAGGTTCTTGGTCTCGAAGGACTGGATGAAGACGGGGGAACGCACGCTGTCCCAGCCGTGGCGCTTGAGGGCCGCGAGGAGCGGCTCCTCCAGCGACAGCCCGATCGAGTCGAAGTAGGTCGGATGCTTGGTCTCGGGGTAGACGCCCACGCCGTACTTCTGCGCGAGGTCGATGACCTCGTCGAAGGTCGGGATCTGGGCCAGCCCGTCGAACGCGGTGTTGTCGGGCCGCAGGTCGGGGACGCGCTCCTTGGCCCGCAGCGTGCGCAGCTCCGCCAGCGTGAAGTCCTCGGTGAACCATCCGGTGATCGCGACGCCGTCGATGGTCTTGGTCGTCCTGCGGTCGGCGAACTCGGGGTGGTTCGCGACGTCGGTCGTCCCCGAGATCTCGTTCTCGTGCCGGGCGACGAGGACGTGGTCCTTGGTCGACACCAGGTCAGGCTCGATGTAGTTGGCTCCGAGCTGGGCCGCCGCCTCGTAGGACAGGAGCGTGTGCTCGGGACGGATGGCACTGGCGCCGCGGTGCCCGATGATGACCGGCCCCCGGTCGTCGTGACCGCCCCTGGTCGTCGCGCTCGCGGGCTGGAGGGCGGCGAGCATCACCCCTCCCACGAGGACCGCCAGCGTACCGGCCAGCGTCTTGTTCCACATCAAAACACACCCCACTCTCAGGTCTCGCGGGGCACGCTAGTCTCACGAGCTGTACCCGGAGTGGCGGCGCAGTTAACGATCAAAGGTGCGCGTATGGCACATCTCCGGCACCTCCGGCCACCGGCATCTCCGGCCGCCGGCGCGTCACGGGGAGGAGGCGCCGGCGCCGTCGAGGTCGGGCGCGGCCCTGCCGGCCAGCCACTCGCGCGCCTGGGCGAGGTGGCGGTCCGTCAGGCCGGTCATGGGGTCCACCTCGACCAGCAGGAACTCGTCGACGCCCGGATGGTCCTTGAGGTACTGCCAGTCGGGGGTGCCGAGGCTGTCGTCGAACCAGACGAACGGGCGGCGGGCGACGTACTCCGCGACGTGCCGGGTCTTGAAGTGCTCGCCCGCGCGGCTGCCGGGGTCGCTGTTGACCGTGATGACCGGAAGGCGCGGCAGGCCGAGGCGCGGCGCGATCACGTCGTTGGCGTGCTGTTCCCAGGTGGTGGCCCACGCCAGCTCGGCCCCGGCGTCGCGGGCGAGCGCGGTGAGCAGGCGTCCGTGCCGGCGGTTCAGCAGGATCCTGTACGTCTGGCCGTCGAGGACGCACTCATGACGCCTCAGCCACGGCGAGTGCCTCCGGGCCGGGTTGAGGACCCCGTCCACGTCCAGCAGTACAAGGGGACGCTTGGTCACGTGCCTCTCCTCGGTCGTCGGTGCTGGATGCCATGATGCCGCCACCATGGCCCAGTCTTCCAACTCCGCGACGGGAGCGCCCGCGCCCCCCGGTCACGCGGGCGGGGCCGCACGCTCCGTTTCCGCCCGGTCCCAGGCCTCGGCGAGCAGCTCGTAGGAGCGCACGCGGTCGGCGTGGTCGTGGGCGATCGTGGTGACCAGCAGCTCGTCGGCCCCGGTCGCGTCCCTCAGCACGCGCAGCTTCTCCACCACGGTCGCAGGCGCGCCGACGAACTGCGTGTCCACCCGATCGGCCACCAGCAGCCGGTCCTCCTCACTCCATGAGTGGGCGGCGGCCTCGCGCGGCGAGGGGAAGGCGATGGCCCCCTCACCGGCGCGGATGCTGCGCACCCACAGCCCGTACGGCGAGGCCAGCTCGCGCGCGGTGGCGTCGTCGGCGGCGACGACCGCGTCCGCCGAGACGACGACGTACGGCGCTGCCAGGCTCGCCGACGGCTTGAACGCGGCGCGGTAGGCGTCCACCGCCTCCAGCACGCTCGACGGGCTGACGTGGTAGTTCGCGGCGAAGGGCAGGCCGCGCTCGGCCGCCACCTGGGCGCTCTGGCCGCCGCTGCTGCCAAGGATCCAGACCTCGACGTCCGCGCCCTCCCCTGGCACGGCGTGCGCGTCGAGTCCCTCGGAGGACAGGTACGTGCCGGACAGCAGGGCCAGGATGTCGTCCACCTGGTCGGCGAAATCGGGGGACTGTGCCCCCGGCTGCTGCAGCAGCGACGCCCACAGCGCGAAACGCGGCGAGGTGAGCAGGTGCGCGAAGGAGAACGGCGGCGGGATGAGCAGGCCGTGCGTGTCGCGGGCGGGCCGTGGCTCCTCGTGGCGGGGCTCGGCTCCGGCGCCGTCCTTCAGCTCCTTGAGGGCCTCGGCCCGCCGCTGCCCCGACCGGCCGAGGCCGAGGTCGATGCGGCCCGGGTACAGGGCGTCGATCGTGCCGAACTGCTCGACCACGGCCGCGGCGGTCTGGTGGCCCAGCTGCACGGCTCCCGAGCCGACCCGGATCCGGCTCGTCGCCGCCGCCACCAGCGCGATCAGCACGGCCGGGGCCGAGCTGGCGACCCCGGGGGTGAAGTGGTGCTCGGCCAGCCAGTACCGGTGGTAGCCGAACTCCTCGGCGCGCCGGGCGAGGTCGATCGTGTTCCGCAGGGCGTCCCGGGCGGTGCCGCCGGAGACGATGGGGGCGAGGTCGAGGATGGACAGCGGGGTCCGATGGGATGACATGTCTGCCTTTCGGTGCTGGACCGGATGTTGGGGGGCCTGGAGGCGGCGGTGGGGTGAGGGGGCTCAGGCGGTGACCGGCAGGGGGAAGGGCCTGCTCGGGATGTCCCTGCGCAGCACGGGCGCGATCTCGCTCTGGAAGAGCTCCAGCGTGGCCCGGTGCTGCTTGTCGGTCAGGCCGTCGGCGTCGGCGCTCAGGTGCATGACCTCGTGGCCGAAGCTCTCGTGGTAGCGGTGGACCTTCTCGATGATCTGCTGCGGGCTGCCCACCAGGATGGAGCTGCGCTCGATGGCGTCCTCCAGCGTGGGGAACACCGGCTCCAGGCCTAGCCTGCGGAACATGGCCAGCCGCGCGTCGAAGATCGGCCGATAGGTCTCGACCGCCTCCTGGGAGGTCCTGGCGCCGTAGTAGCCCGCGGTGCCCGCGCCGACCAGCGCTTCGGCCGGATCGTGCCCGTAGAACTCCCAGCGCTCCCGGTAGTAGCGGATCAGCTCGGCGTAGGGCTCGATCGGGTTGGTGACGTTGGCGGAGAACAGCGGGTCGCCGTACTGGGCCGCGAGGTCCACCGACTCCCTGCTGGTGGCGCTGCCGTGCCACACGCGGACCGGCCGCTGGAGCGGGCGCGGCCAGGTCTCGGCCTCGCGCAGCTCGGGGCGGAAGCGGCCGGACCAGGTGACCTTGTCCTCGCGCCAGAGGCGGCGGAACAGCTCGTAGGACTCGCGGTTGCGGTCCCACTGGTCCTCACTGGTCACGTGGAACAGCTGTGCCTGCGCGGCGCCGTTTCCCTTGCCGATGATGAGCTCCAGCCGGCCCCCCGACAGGTGGTCGAGGGTGGAGTAGTCCTCGAAGGCCCGCACGGGGTCGAGCAGGCTCAGAGTGGTGACGGCGGTGAACAGCCGGACCTCGGAGGTTCTGGCGGCGATGTGGCTGAGCACGACCGGCGGAGAGGAGGAGATGAAGGGACGCTCGTGGCGCTCTCCGACCCCGTAGCCGTCGAAGCCCAGCTCCTCGGCCAGGACGGCGTTGTCGACCACCTCGCGCAGCCGTGCCGTGGTCGGCTTCAGCTCACCGGTGATGGGGTTGGGCCCGTGGACGATCAGTGTGATGGCGAGGAACTTCATGCGGGTTCCGTTTCGGCGGCCGGCTCGGCCGGCCGCGGGATCGTGTCCTCGTTGGAGGGCTTCAGGAGCCGATGACCTTCTCGAAGCAGTGCGAGTAGGGCAGCGGCTCGTAGGGCGGGAAGATGGGGATCGGGGTGTAGCCCTCACGCTCGTACAGCCGTACGGCGTCGGGCTGGCGGTCGCCGGTCTGCAGGATGACCCGGGCCGCGCCGAGCCCGCGCGCCGCGGCCTCGGCCGCCGACAGCAGAGCCGTCGAGACCCCTGTGCCGCGATGGCCGGGCGCGACGTACATCCGCTTGAGCTCCAGGTCGGCCCCGGCCCGGCGCAGCAGCAGGTGACCCACGGGCACGCCTTCCGCGCTGTAGGCGACGCCGGTGTAGGCGACGGTCGCGGAGTCCACGTCCATGCCGCGCGGCAGATGGCCGGGGTCGGCGAGGCGGTCGGCGTAGCGCGCCCGCAACTCCTGGCCCATCGCCTCGCGCAGCGCCACCGCCGCCGGGTCGTCGTAGGCGACGCCCCTGACCGTGGTCGTCGGGGCGGCGGTGGTGAGCGCGGCGGTCGTGATCTTCACCCGCGCGGCGGTGTCCCCGGCGCCGGTCTGCGGATGGGCGGTGCTCGGCAGCGGGCGCGCGGACGTCATCGTCGCCTCCAGGTCGGTTCGCGGGGCTCGGCGGGGGTTCGGCGGGCTCAGACGGCGGTTGTGGCGTAGCGGTTGGCCGGAAGGGGCAGCCCGAGCAGGCCGCGCAGCGTCGGCGCCTCGTACGCGCGGCGGAAGACGTCCCGGCCCTGGAGCACGGGCACCAGGCCCCGGGTGATCGCCCTCAGGTCGGAGGGCAGAACGCCGGGACGCAGCCGGTAGCCCTGGATGCCCGCCTCCCGCCAGTCGAGGAGCAGGTCCGCGAGGCGCTCGGGGGTGCCGGTGAACACCGCCGCGTCCGAGACGTGCTCGGCCCCGTCGAGCTCGTCGAGCCGGGACCTGCGGTCCGCCGCCGTCCGTGCGTCGGCGTCGAGGTGGACCAGCAGGTCGGCGAAGACGAGCAACGGCTCGCCCGGCCGGCCCACGGCCGCCTCCGCCTCGCGGACCTCCGCGACGATCGCGCGCGCCTGCTCCTTGTCGTGGGGGGTGACGTAGACGACGTCGGCGCCGCGCGCGGCCAAGCGGTACGCCGGGCTCGCGTGCGCGAGGGCGGTGACGAGCGGCTGGCCCTGCGGCGGCCGAGGGGTGATCGCCGGGCCCTTGACGCCGAACCACCGGCCCTGGAAGTCGACGTAGTGCAGCTTGTCGCGGTCGACGAAGCGGCCGGTGGCGACGTCGCGGATCACGGCGTCGTCCTCCCAGCTGTCCCACAGGCGGCGCACGACCTCGACCGCGTCCGCGGCCTCCTCCAGCAGGTCGCTCACGTGCCCGGCCGGCTCGGGGGCCTCGTGGTCGGCCGGCCGCAGCACCGGGAACTCCCGGCGGCCGAAGTGCCCGGCCTCGGTGTGACGGCCGGAGACCTGCGCGCGCCACCCGGCGCGCCCGCCGCTGACGTGGTCCAGGGTGGCGATGCCGGTCGCGACGTGGAAGGGCTCGGTGTGGGTGGTCGTGGCCGTGGGCACCAGCCCGACGCGGCCGGTCACCGGCGCGATCCTGGCCGCGAGGAGCACGGCGTCGAGCCGTCCGCGCACCTGGTCGGTACGGTCGTCGGGGCCCTCGTACGAGGACGACTGCGGGCCGAGGGAGTCCTCGATCGTCACGAAGTCGAGCAGGCCGCTCTCGGCCTCGGTGGCGAGATCGGTCCAGTAGCGGGCGGAGAAGAGCTCTCGCGGGCGGGCGGACGGGTCGCGCCACGCCGCGGGGTGCCAGCCGGCACCGTCGAGGGCCGCGCTGATGTGGAGGGGAGTGGGCGGCATTCGGGGCCTCTTCCTCTTGCTGTGACGGCGGGGCTTCGGCGAACCGCGATGCCACCGCTCGCACCCCCCACATCCAGCCGATCACCGCCGGCCGGGGCCGGCGTTCGCTTGCGGGACGCTTCCGCCCCGCCTGGTCGTCACCTGGAGCACCCTGCGGACGCGGGGTTGCCGACCAGCAAGCCAGGGCTTTTCGCTGGTCTCGTGACCTCAATCGACGATAGCCCCGCGCAGTAAAGTATGCAATTCCTACCTGATTACTTCCAAAACTGCGATCGCTTGGGCGGTGACGGCGCCCGCGCTCCCCGGGCCGCGCTACATGGATGGGGGATGTGCCGCGCCGGGGGCCGGGTCATGGTCGAACGGAGACGCGAGACCGCGGGGTCCCGTCCACTTGGCCGCGTCCGGGCCCCTCACGCGGAAGGGGAGGGCGGCGGCCGGGTGGCACCGAGGTCGTGACAGGGCCGCCCGCGGACGGGCGGTGCGGACGGCGGCCTCGCCCGCATCCCACTTCAGGAGGACGACCATGAAGGCACTCGTTTACCACGGACCTCGCGACGTCAGCGTGGACGAGGTACCGGATCCTCGGATCGAGGAGCCGCGCGACGCCATCATCAAGATCATCACGACGAACATCTGCGGGTCGGACCTACACATGTACGAGGGCCGCACCGACATGGAGCCGGGCAGGGTCCTCGGCCACGAGAACTTCGGCGAGGTCATCGAGGTCGGCGGCGCCGTGGAGCGCGTCAGCGTCGGCGACCTGGTCTCGATTCCGTTCAACGTCGCGTGCGGTGGGTGCAAGAACTGCAACGCCGGGTTCACCAACTACTGCATCAGGGCCAATCCCGACTATCCCCGACTCTGCGGCGGGGCGTACGGCTTCGCCGACATGGGCCCCTGGGAGGGCGGCCAGGCGGAGTTCCTCCGGGTTCCCTGGGCGGACTTCAACTGCTGCCGGATTCCCGAGGACGGTCTCGACAAGCAGAACGACTACGTGATGTGCTCGGACGTCTTCCCCACCGGATACCACGCCACCGAGATGGCCGGGCTGCGCCCGGGCGAGTCGGTCGTCATCATGGGGGCCGGCCCCGTCGGGCTCATGGCCGCGCTCTCGGCCGTGGTGAAGAGCGCCAGCAAGATCATGGTGGTGGACCGCCATCCCGACCGCCTGGCCCTGGCGGAGAAGATCGGCGCCATCGCGATCGACGACTCCAAGGGCGACCCGGTCGAGCGGGTGCTGGAGCTCACCAACGGAGAGGGGGCCGACCGGGGATGCGAGTGCGTGGGCTACCAGGCGCACGACCCTCAGGGCCACGAGCACCCCGACGACACCCTCAACAAGCTGGTGGAGTCGGTGCGGTACACCGGCGGCATCGGCGTCGTGGGCGTGTTCGTCCCGGAGGACCCGGGAGGCGTCGACGATCTCGCCAGGCACGGACGGGTACCGCTGGAGTACGGCTGGCACTGGTACAAGGGCCAGACGATCGGCAGTGGCCAGTGCCCGGTCAAGCGCTACGACCGACACCTGCGCAACCTCATCCACACCGGCAGGGTCGAGCCGTCGTTCATCCTCTCGCAGGAGCTGCCGCTCCGCGAGGCGCCGGACGCCTACGCGCACTTCGACAAGCGTGAGCCCGGCTGGACCAAGGTGACGCTGAAGCCCGGCCTCGGATAACCGGCCCGCGGGCGCCGTGCCGCCCCCGTCGCCGGCCCTGTGGCCTCGGTATCGGCCGCTCAGCGCTCCCGGGCTCGCAGCGGGGCGCCCGCTTGGTGCATGTGGCGCAGGGCCTGGGCGTACGAGCTGTACAGGCTGCTTTCGAGATAGGGGATGCCCAGCTCCGCGCAGTAGGCCCGGACGATCGGCTGGGCCCTGCGCAGGTTGGGCATCGGCATGCTCGGGAACAGGTGGTGCTCGATCTGGTAGTTGAGCCCGCCGAGGGCGATGTCCACCATGCGCCCGCCCCGCACGTCGCGGGAGGTGAGCACCTGGCGGCGCAGGAAGTCCGGGCGCTCGTCACCGGTCATCATCGGCATGCCCTTGTGGTTGGGCGCGAACGTGCAGCCCAGGTAGACGCCGAAGATCGCCTGGTGCACGGCGACGAACAGCAGCCCCTTGCCGGGCGGCAGGACCGCGAAGACCGCCGCGAGGTAGGCCGCGAAGTGGACGACGAGCAGTGTCCCCTCGACCCCCCGGTGCTTGAGCGACGGCCGCCCGAGGGCCCGGAAGCCGGCCACGTGGAGGTGCAGGCCCTCCAGGGTCAGCAGAGGGAAGAACAGGAACGCCTGCCAGCGGCCGATGTACCTGGCCACGCCGCGGCTGACGGCGGCCTGCCGCTGCGACCAGACCAGGACGTTGGGGGAGACGTCGGGGTCGTGGTCCTCGTGGTTGGGGTTGGCGTGGTGCCTGGTGTGCTTGTCCATCCACCAGCCGTAGCTCATGCCGACGCCGAGGTTGCCCGCCACCCATCCCGCGATCTCGCTGGTACGCCGGGAACGGAAGACCTGCCGGTGCGCGAGGTCGTGGGCGACGAGCGCCACCTGGGCGAAGACCAGCGCGAGGAACGCCCCCACCAGGAGCTGGTACCAGGAGTCGCCCACCATGAAGAACGCCACCCAGCCGGCCACGAACAGGCCCGCGACGACGCCGAGCCGCAACGCGTAGTAGGCGGGGCGCCGGTCGAGCAGTCCGGCCTCGGTGATCCGGCGGGACAGCCGGGCGAAGTCGCTGCCGCGCGCCTCCCGATCCGGGGCTTCGATCGTGGATGAGCTGGTCACAGGTCTCCTCACGTGGTGGCGGATCGATGACCGCGTCAACCCTGGGGATGCGCCGCGTTGCGTTTTTCGAGATGGGTTGGGGCGGCCCCGTCCAAGACTGTCGGGATCGCCGGGTTCGGCGATATCCAGGCACCACGCCGGTACGCGGTAGTGCTAGCCCCACCATGACGAGGCCCCGGCGCCGGGTCGGGTGGTTGACAGGGAAACCTATTTTTCCTACCTTTTAACTAGGTATTGAGCCGACGCAAGGGCCCGGTCGGCCGGCGACCCTCGCTCCGCGCGGGGTGCCCCGGAGAACACCTGGCGGCGTGGCAGGCACGTCGCAGGCGCGGCCCCCGCGCGGGGGTCCGGATCGAAGCAGGAGGATCCTCCGATGAGCAGGCCGCGCAAGCAGGTTCACCTGGCGGCGCACTTTCCCGGCGTCAACAACACCACGGTCTGGGCCGATCCCCGGTCCGGGAGCCAGATCGACTTCTCCTCGTTCCGCCACCTCGCCGCGACGGCCGAGCGGGGGAAGTTCGACTTCTTCTTCCTGGCGGAGGGACTGCGGCTGCGCGAGCTCAAGGGCCGCATCCATGACCTGGACGTCGTCGGCCGCCCGGAGTCCCTCACCGTCCTTTCCGCGCTCGCCGCCGTCACGACGCGGCTCGGCCTGGCCGGCACGGTCAACGCCACGTTCAACGAGCCGTACGAGCTGGCGCGGCGCCTTGCCACGCTCGACCACCTGAGCGAGGGCCGCGCCGCCTGGAACGTCGTCACCACGTCCGACGCCTTCACCGGGGAGAACTTCCGGCGTGGCGGCTTCCTCGACCGGGCCGACCGCTACAACCGGGCGGCCGAGTTCCTCCAGCTCGCCCGCGAGCTGTGGGACTCCTGGCGGCAGGAAGCCGTCGTCGCCGACCCCGGGACGGGGGTGTTCGTACGGCCGGACGGGATCGCCCCGGTGCGGCATCGAGGCCCCCAGTTCGACGTCTCCGGCGTGTTCAACGTTCCGCGCGGCCCGCAGGGGCACCCGGTGATCATCCAGGCGGGCGACTCCGACGAGGGCCGCGAGTTCGCCGCGTCCACCGCGGACGTCATCTTCAGCAGGCACGGCACCCTCCACGAGGGCCAGGCCTTCTACAGGGACGTCAAGGGCCGGATGGCCAGGTACGGCCGCACGGAGGACAGGCTGAAGATCCTTCCCGCCACGACGTTCGCGCTGGGCGACACCGAGGAGGACGCGGCGGAGAACGCCGCCGAGATCCGGCGGCGCCAGGTGGGCCCGCAGACGGCGATCGCCTTCCTGGAGCAGGTCTGGGGGAGGGACATGTCCGCCTACGACCCCGAGGGCCCGCTGCCGGACCTCGACCCCGACCTGTCGGGCGGGGTGTCGGCGGGACGGGTGCCGATCGGGGACCGGGCGGAGGTGGCCGCCAAGTGGCGTGCCCTCGCCGACGAGAAGAAGCTCAGCATCCGCGAGCTGGTCATCGAGGTGACGGGCCGCCAGAACTTCGTCGGCACGCCGGCCTCCGTGGCCGCCCGCATCGACGAGTTCGTCCAGTCGGACGCCGCCGACGGCTTCATCCTGGTGCCGCACCTGACCCCGGGGGGCCTGGACGACTTCGTCGACCACGTCGTGCCGATCCTGCAGGAGCGCGGCGTGTTCCGCGCCGACTACACCGGCACGACGCTCCGCGACCACCTCGGAATCCCCCAGCCCGGCGGGTGACCGCCGGGCACGCCCGCCGCGCGGCCTCACAGGGATGCCTGAGCGCGCGGCGGACGACGGCGGTGCCGGTCGCGGGACCGTGCCCGCTCCGGACGGCGGTGCCGGTCGCGGGACCGTGCCGGCTCCGGACGGCGGTGCCGGGTCGCGGGACCGTGTCGGCTCCGGACGGCGGTGCCGGGTCGCGGGACCGTGTCGGCTCCGGACGGCGGTGCCGGGTCGCGGGACCGTGTCAGCTCCGGACGGCGGTCTGGAGCTCTTCGAGGAGCCCTATCTCCTCGTCGATGTCGGTCGCGGCCATGCTGGCGAGGAGCACGTGGTCGACGCCGCCGCCTTCGAGCCGCTTGAGGTCCTCGGCGATCTGGCGCGGGGCCCCGCCGAGGAACGGGCGGTCGCCGCCCAGCGGCTCGCGGGTGATCGGCACGTTCGCCCGCGCGATCACGGTGAGGGAGGAGGCGTCGCGTCCGGCCTGGCGTGCCGCCTCCCGGAAGTCGCCCGCGAGCCGCCGCACCGCCTCGTCGGAGACGGCGATCGGGTTCAGCCCGTCCGCGATCCGCCCGGCTCGCCGGATCCCCGCGGGCGTCATGGCGCCCAGCAGGATGGGGATCGTGGCCTGCACCGGCTTCGGATTCACCTCCGAGGAGGCGATCCGGTAGAACCGGCCCTGGTACTCCACCGGGTCGGGACCCCAGCACGCCCGCATCGCGGCGACCACCTCGTCCATGCCCGCGCCCATCCGGCGCATCGGCACGTTGGCCGTCTCGAACTCCTGGGGCATCCATCCCTGCCCCAGGCCCGCGATCACGCGCCCGCCGCTGAACTGGTCCAGGGTGGCGAACCGGCGCGCCAGCACGACCGGCGGGTGGAACAGCGCGTCGATGACGCTGGTCCCGAGCTTGATCCGCTCGGTGAGCGCGGCGACGTAGCTGAGCGTCTCAAGCGGCTCGTACGTCAGCCGATAGACCTCCGGGATCCGCTGCGGCGGACCCCCGCCGGGCTGGGGAAGCTCCGCGAACGGGCGCAGGAGCCGCTCGTAGGTCCACAGCGAGTCGTAGCCCAGCCTCTCGGCCTCTTGGGCATAACGGGCGATGTTCGCGGGTGACGCGAGTGCCCTGGACGTGGGAAGCGCAACGCCGAGTTCCATGCACGATCCTCAGGTAGTGGGAACGGACCGATCGCCGACATTCCTGGTCGCTTTCACAGGGTAGCCTCCTCGATCTTGAGACAAGCCGCCTCCTCGGCCCCTGGCCGGTCTCCCGGTCGATCGGCTCCCGCGCTTAGCTCCAGCCTTCCAAGGGGCCGTGAGTATTCCTGAAACAGATGGAAAAGGATGCGCCCATCGCGGCCGCCCCGCCCTCGTGAGTGCGGTCACGCCCCATACGGCCCCGCACGGTTCGCATATCCTCTGGGGCACATCACATATCGCCCGGCGAGTGGCATGGGCGGGTCTCCGTGGAGCAGGATGACCTGATCCGTCCTGGCCCGATGCGCCGTTCGCCACACTCCGGTACTCGGGACGGCCCGAGCCCCGGCACTCCACCAGACCCGCTACCGCGAGGAGACCCCGTTGAGCACCGCACCGAGGACCGACAACCTCGATCTCGCCACGACCGCCCGGGAGATCGCGGACAGCGCGCCCGCGGGCTCCCTGAGCCACGCCGCCGCCACGTCGGTGGCCATCACCTGCGCCACCACCCGGGACATCTCCGAGGCGCGGGCCGCGCTCGACGGCGTCACCCCCGCCGACGTCCGCGAGGCCGCGCTCGATCTGTTCGTCCGCCTCGCCGCCGGGGCCGAATAGGCGCCGTGCGGGGCCGCCGGCCTGAGCGCGGGGCTCACGGCCGGGTCAGCGTCCGGACGAAGCCGCCGGTGAACCCGGCCGCGTCGACCGCGGTGATCACCCGGGTGCCGGGCGCCCTCTCGTACGGGAAGGGCGGGCCCAGGTCCTCGGCGGCCCGCGCCGCCCCCACGCCGGTGGCCGTCACCCGCGTCGGCCGGGCCCGCCACAGGGACCCCTCGCGGACGACCTCGACCGGCCCGAGCGTGGCGGCCGTCGCGAGGCCGGGGTCGAGCAGGATGCCCGCCGCCAGCGGGTCGTGCAGCGGGACGACCCTCCGGCCCCGCTCCTTCTCGTAGAAGTCCAGATAGGGGCCGAGGATCTCGGCGGCGAACCGCGCGATCGGGGTACCGGCCGCGCGCAGTGCCCTGATGTCCGGTTCCTCCAGGATCGTCGTCGCGGTGACGTTCACCCCCACCATGACCAGTTCGTTTCGCGGGGCGCTGACCACCATCCGGGCCGCCACGGGGTCGCGGGCGACGTTGACGTCAGCCATCAGCGCGTCGCCGGGGGCGGCGTACGGCCCGGAGCCGCCCATCAGCACGACCGAACGATACTTTGTAAAGAGCGCCGGGTCGGCGCGCAACGCCAGGCCGAGGTTGGTCAGCGGCCCGAGTGCCAGCAGGTCGAGCTCGCCCGGCCGCTCGTCCGCCAGCCGTACAAGCAGCTCGGAGGCCGTCTCCCCGGTCACCGACGGCATCGGGCGGTCGTAGCCGAGATCGCCGAGGCCGTCCCGGCCGTGGGCCTCGCGGGTGACGCGCACGGTGGCGGACAGCGGCTCGGCCGCGCCGCGCGCGATCGGCGCCGACATCCCGAGCAGCCGGGTGACGTACCCGATGTTGCGGACCGCGTCCCGCTCAAGGCAGTTGCCGAACACCGAGGTCACGGCCACGATCTCCGCGTCCGGGCGCCCGGCCAGGTAGAGCAGCGCGAGGGCGTCGTCGATGCCGGTGTCGGTGTCGACGACGACGCGGTGGGCCGCGCTCATGGCGCGGGCGGTGCCTCTCCGGCGAAGCCGTCGTCCCCGCCCGAGACGGTGGCGAAGTGGTCGGACACGCGGGCGGGCACGAACGCGCCGCGCTCGGTGACGATCCGGGTCACCAGGTGGGGCGGCGTGGCGTCGAAGGCCGGGTAGTAGCCCCGCGTGCCCTCGGCTGCGGTGCGCCTGCCGAGCACGTGCAGGACCTCCTCGCCGTCGCGGTGCTCGATCTCGACGTCCCCGATGCCGGGCGAGAGCGGGTCGGGAGCGTGGGAGAGCGCGTAGAACGGCACGCCGAACGCCTGCGCGGCGAGCGCCACCGCGAGCGTGCCCACCTTGTTCACCACGTGGCCGTCCATGGTCACACGGTCGGAGGCGACCAGCGCCACGTCGGCCAGCCCGTTCGCCAGCGCGGACGGCACCATGCCGTCGGTGATCAGGGTGGGGCGGTAGCCCATCTCGACCAGCGTGGCGGCGGTGAGCCTCGCCCCCTGGAGGTAGGGCCGGGTCTCGGTGCAGACGAATTCGAGCCGCTTGCCCATCTCCTCGGCGGCCTGGACGGCGCCGATCAGGTAGGCGTCGCCCCAGCAGTGGGTGAGCACGCGGGCGCCGTCCTCCAGCAACTCCGCGGCGTGCCGGCCGAGGGAGCGGATCCCGGCGCGGTAGCCCTCGTCGTGGGCGGTCGCCGCCTTCTCCACGGCGGCGACCAGCTCCTCCCCGGACGCTCCGGCGAGCGGGCCGTCCACGGTGTCCGCCAGGATCGCGAGCACGGCGTCGCGGATGTGGTTGTTGGTGGGCCGGGTGGCGATCAGCCTGCGCCCGGCGGCGCGCAGCCGGTCGGCGGCGGCCCCGGGGGCGGCGTCCCGCGCCTCCCGGGCGGCGAGGATCATGCCGGCGGTCGTGGCGAAGTGCGGCCCCGTGCTCTGCGTGACCATCCGCTCGATGGCGACCGCGACGTCCTCCATGGTGGCGCAGTGCACCCATCGGCGTTCGAACGGGTAGACGCGGCGGTCGAGGATGTCCACCCCGTCGGGGGTCGTCCGCACCGAGTCCGCCAGTGCCGGTACGTTCCTGATGTCACTCACCGGGCCATCCCTTCCGCGCGGACCGGGCCGGGTTCCCGCGTGTCGCGTCCCCGTCCGGTGCTCACCCTCTCACTGAACAGCCTCACGCCACCGGGAGGCAACCGGATGGCCTCCCATCCCCATGTTTCCGGTAGTGCGGTCGCGACCCCAGGAGAAGCGGTCGAGCGCGGTCCGATCTCGGCGCGATGGCAAAGTTGGCTTATCCAGCGGGCGGGGTTCGTGAGATTCTTCTAGTGCGGCCGATGAGGAAGTCGGCCGTGCCTTGCGTCAATGCCCGCCGATTGCATAGTTTTCCTACCAAGTTCGTGGGATACTAGGCCGCGCAGAGGAGGCGACATGAGCCCTGACCGGAACCACCCGTCGTGGCCGCGCGCCGAGAGCCCCTTCACCGCGGCGATCATGGCGGGCCGCTGGATCCGGTCGGCGGCGGTCGACGACGAGCGCGGGCGTCACTGGCGCGCCAACCCCGACCCCCGGCGCCAGTCGGCCAGGTCGGGCCATCCCGGCTCGCTGTACGCCGGGGCCGCGGGCATCGTGCTGTTCTTCCTGGAGCTCGCCGCGGCGACCGGGCACGAGGCCTACCTGGAGGACGCCCGGCAGGGCGCGCGCTACCTGGCCGCCACCCTGAGGGACGAGGCGGGCCTGTCGCTCTACCACGGCCTCGCCGGCATGGTGTTCGCGCTGGCGGAGGCGGGGTGGGCGACCGGTGACGAGAGCCTGGAGGTCGCGGCCAGAGCCGGGGCCGACCGCGTCGTCCGCAGCCTCCGCAGGACCGACGGCGGCGTGGGCTGGACGGGCGACCCCGCGCAGCGCGGCGACGGCGGCATCATCCTCGGCCTGCTGCACGCCTCGGGCATCCTCGGCGTCTCGGCGTACGAGGAGATCGCCGTCGAGGCCGGGTCGCGCGTCGCCGACCAGGTGGTGCCCGGGCACAGGTTCGGTCAGGACGGGTGTCCCGACCTGCCGGTGGACGCCGTCACGCCCGGCTTCCTGTCCGGCACGGCCGGCACCGCCTTCCTGCTCGCCCGGCTGTACGGGGTGACGCGGGACAGGCGGTTCCTCGACGCGGCACGCAGGGGGGCCGACTTCGTCCGCACCGTCAGCACGGTGAGCGACAAGCACGTCCTGGTGCCGCACCACGTCCCGCAGGGCCGTGGCCTGCACTACCTCGGCCTGTGCTCGGGGTCGGCCGGGGTGGCCCGCATGTTCTACGAGCTCTACCGCGTGACGGGGGACCAGGGCGACCTCGACTGGGTGCGGAGGCTCGCCGCCGGCATCATGTGCAGCGGCGTCCCGCGCCGCCAGACCGCCGGGTTCTGGAACGTGGCCTGCCAGTGCTGTGGTTCGGCGGGCCTGCTGGAGACGTTCGTCGGGCTGTGGGCCGCGACAGGGGAGGTGTCCTACCTCGACTTCGCCCGGACCCTCGGGGACAACCTGATCGGCCGCGCCACCGGCCACGACGACGCCGGCTACCGGTGGTACCAGGCCTACCGCCGGCTGCGGCCGTGGGAGGTGACCGCCGACACCGGTTACATGATCGGGGCGGCGGGCATCGGCTCCGCGCTCCTCCACCTGGACGCGGCGGGGGTGACGGGCGAACCTCGCCGGGTCATCCTGCTGCCGGACAACCCGTTCCCCGCCATCCCGGTGCCGGCCTCGGCGCTGCGCCGCTCGCCGTGACCTCGGGCCGCCCGCCGTCGGGCGTCCGAGGCCCCGGTTCGACGGCCTGACCGGCGGCCCTCGCGACGGGGGCGGGGGAGCGGCGCTCAGTCGGCGGGGTGGGCGGTGCCCGCGTCGCCGTTCTGTCCGGTCAGGGTGCGCACCGTTTCGGTGAGATGGGCCACCTGCATCTCGAGGTTGAGAACCCGGGCCTCCAGTTCGACGGAGCTGGGGGGCTGGTATGCGGCGATCTGCCTGGGCATCGGCGACCGGTCCCTTCCATTGTGGTCAGTGCGCGGACGTGAGGGGACGCGGGGGGTTTCCGTCGCGATCCCAGCCTCCTACCTCTTCCCACACAGCTGCCTGGCAAGCACAAACGCTTCCAACAAGGCTACGTGACTTTGCGATGATCTACCTTGGGCCGCGCCGCTCCGCGCGGCGGAGGCCGTCCGGGCGCCCTTCCCGCGATCATCCGGACGGCCCTCCCGCGATCGTCCGGGGAGTCTTCCCGCGACCGCCCGCGCGTCACTCCGGCGTGCGCGCGGGATAGGCGTGCGTCTCGGTGGGCCTGATGACGGCCCACACCTTCTGGCCCAGCGACAGGCCGAGGGTGGCCACGGCCGGGGCTGTGAGGTCGGCGGAGGCGGCGATCGGGCCGTCGAGGTGGACGCGGATGCGGTCGCCGTGCCGTTCGATCCCCTCGACGGTGCCCTGCCACATGTTCCGGGGCGAGCCCTCCGGCCGGGCCGGGTGGAGCATGACCGCCGACGGCGGGAAGGCGACGAACACCGGGCCGTGCAGGTCCTCGGTCACGGTCAGCGTGAGCCCGCGGCCGGTCACCGGGTCCTCCGGGAGCCCGCCGATCGACACCTCGTGCCCCCGGGCCTCGCCCCGGTGGAGGTTCAGCCCGACGAGGCGGGCGACGTGGTCGGTGCGCGGGTGGCGGGCCACCTCCGAGGGCGTGCCCTCCTGGACCAGGTGGCCGTCCTCGATCACGATGAGCCGGTCGGCCAGCGCCATGGCGTCGACCGGATCGTGGGTGACAAGGAGGCAGGCGCCGGTGAAGCCGGTCAGATGGTCGCGGAGCCGGGCCCGGACGGGAAGGCGCGTGTGCGGGTCGAGGGCGGCGAGCGGCTCGTCCAGGAGCAGCACGCGGGGCCGTACGGCGAGCGAGCGGGCCAGCGCCACCCGCTGGGCCTGGCCCTCGGACAGCTCGCCCGGCATGTCCCCGAGGTGGTCGCCGAGCCCGACGTGCCGCAGCCAGGCGGTCGCCGCGCGCCGGGCCTCCGCCCGGGTCGCCCCTCGGGACCGGGGCCCGAAGGCGACGTTCCGCAGAGCGCTCATGTGGGGGAACAGCAGGGGATCCCGGCAGACCATGCCGAAGGGCCGCTGCTCGGACGGGCGGGCGTGCACTGGAGCCCCGTCCAGCAGGATGTGCCCGCCCGAGGGCCGGGTGAGGCCGGCCAGGACCCGCAGAGCGGTGGTCTTGCCGGCGCCGGCCGGCCCGAGCAGGGCGACGACCTCTCCGGCGCCGAGCCGGATCTTGAGGTCGAGCCGGAACCGGGGGCGGTCGAGGAGCAGGTGGGCGTCCATCATGCGACGTTCACCCAGCGTCCCCGAAGGCAGGCCAGGACGGCGACGCACACCAGGAGCAGGACCAGGCTGAGCGCCATGGCGGCCTCCGGGTCGCTCTCCAGGGCGCGGTAGACGGCCAGGGGCATGGTCTGCGTCCGCCCGGGGAGGCTGCCCGCGAAGGTGACCGTCGCGCCGAACTCGCCGAGCGCGCGGGCCCAGCACAGTACGGCCCCGGCGGCGATCCCCGGAGCCATCAGGGGCAGGGTCACCCGGCGGAAGACGGTCCAGCGGGAGGCGCCGAGGATGGCCGCGGCCTCCTCGAAGCGCGCGTCGGTGCTCCTGAGGGCGCCCTCGACGCTGACGACGAGGAAGGGCATGGCCACGAAGGCCTCCGCGAGCACGACCGCCGCGGTGGTGAAAGGGAGCGCGAGGCCCAGGGTGGAGTCCAGCCAGGCGCCGACCAGCCCGCCCCGGCCGAGCGCCAGCAGCAGGGCCAGGCCGCCGACCACGGGCGGCAGGACCAGCGGCACCGTGACCAGGGCCCTGACGACGCGCCTGCCGCGGAACGCCACGCGTGCCAGCAGCCAGGCCAGCGGGACCCCGGTGAGCAGGCAGGCCGCGGTGGCGGCGGTGGAGGTCACCAGCGACAGCCGGAGAGCCTCCATCACGCGGGGCTCGGCCAGGCGGGCGGCGAGCGTCTGCCAGGGCGCCCGTGCCAGCAGTCCGGCGAGCGGGAGCACCAGGAACGCGAGCCCGATCGCCGCGGGCGCCATCAGGATCACGGGAACGCCGCCCGCTCCGTCATGGGGAGCACGGCGGCCGGCGTCCCGCGATCGCCGCCGCGTGGCTGTGAATACCCTCATGCCGCTTTCCTCCCCTGGATTCCGCTTCGGGACTCCCACACGGCGGGGCGGGACGTTTATCTTCGCCCCAGATGTGTAGATGGGAGGACGAATCGAAAGGAGCGGGCCCATGAACTCCGTGACCTCAGCCGGTCACCAGGCGCGGGGAGCCGCGCGGCAAGCGACCAACAGCCGGACGTTCGAACGGCTGACACGGTTCGGGATGGCGTGCAGGGGTGTGCTCTACGCTCTGATCGGCATCCTGGCGCTGCAGATCGCCTTCGGGGGCGGAGGGAAAGAGGCGGACAAGACCGGCGCCGTGCGCACGGTCGCCGAGCAGCCGTTCGGCACCGTCCTGCTCTGGCTGCTCGCCATCGGTTTCCTCGCCCTCGCGCTGTGGCAGGCCTCCGAGGCGCTGATGGGAGGCCGGAAGGCCAAGGACCGCGTCGAGGCCGTCGCCCACACCGTGGTCTACGCCCTGGCCGTCGGCACCATCCTCAGCTTCCTGCTGCGCGGCACCACCGGCAGCTCGACCGACGAGCAGTCCAAGGACCTGACCGCCACCGTCATGGACTGGCCCGGCGGTCAGATCATCGTGGGCGCCGTCGGTCTCGGTGTCATCGCGCTCGGCCTGTACTGGATCTACCAGGGTGTGAAGAAGAAGTTCTGCGAGCACCTGCGCACCGGCGAGATGTCCCCGAAGACCCGGGGCGTCGTGGAGAAGCTCGGCATGGTGGGGTACTGCGCGCGCGGGGTCATCGCGGCGGCGGCGGGCGTCTTCCTCATGCAGTCGGCGATCACCTACGACCCCGAGGAGGCCAAGGGGATCGACTCCACGCTGCGCTCGCTCGCCGACACGCCGCTCGGGCCGTGGCTGCTCGTCGTCGTCGCGCTCGGCCTGGTCGTGTTCGCCGTCTACTGCTTCTGCGAGTCCCGCTGGCGCAGGACCTGACAGCTTCCCGATCGCACGTCACGACGGACCCGGCCGGCTTCCCGCCCGGGTCCGTTCCCTTTGTCAACGGATGCCGGCTCCGGTGTCCCGCGCCGGGAATCCCTGGCGGCGGCTCAGGGGGTCCATCTGACGTTCGGGTTGAGGTGGCCGGTCCAGTCGAAAACGGCCATGTTGTCCCAGCCGTCGCCGCTGCCGTTGATGTTCGCGGGGTCCCAGCCGTTGCCGGGCACCGCGTACCAGGTGGGCTCCCAGTAGAAGACGCCGACGGCGCCCGCGCCGCGGGCGGTGTTCTGCACCGCGGCGAACTCCGCGCCCTGCCCCTGCCAGGTGAGGGCGTATCCCGAGCACCCGGAGGTGATCGAGTTGCTGGTGGAGTCCGCGTTGGCGGAGGTGAACGGGTACGCCGTCTCGGCGATGACGACCGGCTTGCCGTAGCGGGACCGCACGTCCGAGATGACGCTGGACAGGTTGGACAGGGTGCCGTGCCACATGCAGTAGTACGACAGGCCGGTGATGTCCCAGGACACGCCCTTGGCCCTGATGCCGTCGTAGAACCAGCGGGCGTTGGCGTCGCTGTCGGCGTCGGCGGTGTGGATGATCACCTGGGTGCCGCTGTCGCACGCCTTGGTCGCGTTGTACCCGGCCTTGAGCAGAAGGCTCAGGTTGGTGAAGTCGTTGTTGACGACCTTGCCGTCGTTCCACAGCATGCCGACGTTGATCTCGTTGCCGATCTGCACGCTGTCGGGCGTGGTGCCCTGCGCCTTGAGGCTGGAGCACACGTCGTAGGTGTAGTTGTAGACGTCGGTCTGCAACTGGCCGATGCCGTGGCTGGACCAGGCGGCCGGCTTGTACTGTTTGCCGGGGTCCGCCCAGGTGTCGGAGTAGTGGAAGTCGACCAGCAGCTTCAGGCCCTTGGACTTGACGGTCCTGGCGTACGCCAGCACCTTGGCCCGGTTGTTGTACCCACTGGCCGGGTTGTTCCAGACGCGCAGGCGGACGTAGTTGACGCCGACGCCCTTCAGGATGTCCAGCGGGTCCCTCTGGCTGCCGCTCGCGTCGTAGTACTTGGCGCCCAGGTCCAGGGCGCGCTGCGCCGTGGAGACGTCGGCGCCCAGCATGGTCAGGGAGCCGGTGGCCGCGGCGTGCGCCGGCTGTCCGGCGGGCAGAGCCGCGGCGGCGCACAGGAGCAGCGCCGCCAGGATCTTCTTCATGGTTCCTCCGGTCAGGAGAGGAGTTGTGGACGGCCCCCCGTTTCCCCTCGGCACCGCGCGTGGTCAGGTTCCGCGCGGGGCGAGGGCGTCTATGTGCGGATGATGGTGACCCCTCCGCCGGGCACCGTCGCCGACCCGGCGTAGTGGGCGCCGTCGAGCACTCCCGTGCCGGTCACCCCGTCGACCGTCACCGGCTCGTCCGCGTGGTTGACGAGGAAGACGTGGTCGCCCCGCCGTACGATCTCCAGGGTGTCGGGGAGGTCGCGAGGCCGGGACACGCCCGCGCGGTCGAGAGCCAGGGCCAGGAGCCCGCGCAGGCCGGGGGCGTGCTCGGCCCCGTCGCCGCGCGGGTCGAGGGCGGTGGCGACGTACCAGGCGGTGCCCGCGCCCAGGTCGTGCCGGGTGACCGCGGGGTGTCCGGCGTCGGGCCCGTCGGCGAAGTCGTAAAGGGCCCGCGCCCCCGCCAGGCGTACGCGCTCGGACCAGACGCGGCCGGTGGGCCGCGGCCGGGCATCGGTGCCGGGGGTCCCCGGCGACGGGCGGAAGCCGACCGTCTCGTGCTCGCGCAGCGGGTGGAACTCCTCGACCGACAGGCCGAGCACCTCGCGCAGCGCTCCGGGGTACGGGCCGGCGTGGATGGTGTCGTTCTCGTCGACGATGCCGGAGAAGTACGACACGAACAGCTGGCCGCCGGCCTCGACGTAGCGGTGCAGGTTCTTGGCCGGTGCCTCGCCGAGCAGATAGGAGCTGGGCAGGACGACCAGCTTGTACGGGGACAGGTCGGCCGAGGGATGGACGAAGTCGACGGTCACGTGCTCGCGCCACAACGCCTCGTAGAAGGCTTCCATCCGCTCCCGGAACCGCAGGTCGGCCGAGGGGCGCCACTCCAGTTCTAGTGCCCAGTAGGACTCCCAGTCCCAGACGACGGCCACGTCGGCCTCGACCCGCGAGCCGCGGACCGGCGCCAGCTCGTGCAGGTCGGCGCCGAGCTCCACCACGTCCCGCCAGATCCGGGAGTCGGTGCCGGCGTGCGGGAGCATGGCCGAGTGGAACTTCTCGGCGCCGTGGCGCGAGGCGCGCCACTGGAAGAACAGCACCGAGTCGGACCCGCGTGCCACATGGGCGAGGCTGTTGCGGCGCATCTCTCCCGGCCGCTTGGCGAGGTTGCGCGGCTGCCAGTTGACCGCGCCGGTGGAGTGCTCCATCAGCATCCAGGGGCGGCCTCCGGCGATCGAGCGGGTCAGGTCGGCGGCCATCGCCAGCCCGATGTGCGGGTCGGCGCGCTCGGAGTCGAGGTAGTGGTCGTTGGCGACCACGTCCACCTCCGCCGCCCAGCGCCAGTAGTCCATCGGCTTGCAGTTGGGGATCATGAAGTTCGTGGTGACGGGAAGGTCGCTGTACCGCCGGATCACCTCGCGCTCTCCGCGGAAGCAGGTGATGTGCGCGTCGACGGAGAAGCGCATGAAGTCGAGCTGGAGCCCGTTGAGGAGGCCGGCCGGAGCCATCGCGGGCGGCTCGACCTCGTCGAACGAGCCGTAGGTCAGCCCCCAGAAGGTGGTGCCCCAGGTGGCGTTGAGCGCGCCTATCTCGCCGTACTTGTGCCTCAGCCACGCGCGGAACGCCGCGGCCGAGGCCGGGCAGTAGCAGTGCGCGTTGGCCCAGCCGTACTCGTTGTGCACGTGCCACATGGCCAGGGCGGGGTGCGGGCCGTACCGGGCGGCCAGGGCCGTGACGACCCGCTCCGACGCCCTGGCGTAGTCGGGCGAGCTCGGGCAGAAGCTGTGCCGCGAACCCCCGCCGAGCACGTGGCCCTCCCGGTCCACCAGCCGGCTGCCGGGGTAGCGGCGCCGGAACCACGCGGGCGGTGAGGAGGTGGGGGTCGCCAGGTCGACGCGCACGCCGGCCGAGTGGAGCAGGTCGAGGATCCGGTCCAGCCGCGCGAAGTCGTACTCGCCCTCCTCCGGCTCGATCAGTCCCCAGTTGAAGACGCCCACCGTGACCAGGTTCACCCCGGCCTCGCGCATCAGGCGGACGTCCTCCCGCCACACCTCCTCCGGCCACTGCTCGGGGTTGTAGTCCCCGCCGTACGCGAGGCCCTCGGGCAGGACGGGGTATCCGGGCACGTGTCCCCCTCAGGAAATGTTCTGTGAACGTGCACAGTAACGCACAACCGGTCGTCCGAGAAGGTATCGAATGTCTTCCCTGATGGATGCCGCACGTTAACAACCACGTAACAGTCATTGACGCCGTTGAGCGCATCTCCCAGTCTGTGAACGTTCCCAGAGACTCGCAGCCTCTGGCGTCCCCTCGCCATCCGCCTGGAGGAACACATGCGCACGAATCGGCTAGCAGCGACGGCGGTGGCGATCCTCGCCACCGCGCTCCTCACGGCGTGCTCGGGCAGCTCCGGCGAGCCGTCCTCGACGGCCGCCGGCAAGAGCGTGGCGCCCGCCGGCCCGGTCAGGCTGACCTACTGGACGTGGGTACCGAGCATGGACAAGATCGTCGAGGGGTGGAACCGGACCCATCCCGGCATCCAGGTGACGGTGAGCAAGCAGGCCGGGGGCGACGACGCGGCGGCCAAGTTCCTGACCGCCGCCAAGGCGGGCAACCCCCCTGACCTGGTCCAGGCCGAGTACCAGATGCTGCCCTCGTTCGTCGCCGCCGACGCCGTGGCCGACATCACGGCGGAGACCGCACAGGTCAAAGGCGAGTTCGGCGAGGGGATCTGGGGCCTGGTCACCCTCGGCACCGACGCCGTCTACGCGGTCCCGCAGGACAGCGGGCCCATGATGCTCTACTACCGGCGGGACCTGTTCGAGAAGTACGGCATCGAGGTCCCGAAGACCTGGGACGAGTACGCCGAGGCGGCCCGTACCGTGCGCAAGAAGGACCCCAAGGTGTTCCTCGGCACGTTCTCCAGCAAGGACCCGGGCTGGTTCACCGGGCTCGCCCAGCAGGCGGGGGCCCAGTGGTGGTCGATCAACGGCGACGCCTGGAAGGTCGCCATCGACGACGCGGCCACCCAGAAGGTCGCCGGCTACTGGGGCGGCCTGGTGAAGGAGGGCGTCATCGACACGATGCCGTACTTCACCCCGGAGTGGAACAAGGCGCTCAACGACGGCACCTTGCTCACCTGGCCGTCGGCCGTGTGGGGGCCGGGCGTGCTGTCCAGCAACGCGCCGAAGGGCAAGGGCAAGTGGGCCGTCGCCCCGCTGCCGCAGTGGAACGCCGGTGAGAGTCACAGCGGGTTCTGGGGCGGATCCTCCACCGCCGTCGCCGCGAAGTCGCCCAACAAGGCCGCCGCCGCCCAGTTCGCCGCCTGGCTGAACACCGACCCGCAGGCACTCAGGGCGCTGATCGACCAAGGCGCGGTCTATCCCGCCTCCACCAAGGGAGGCTCGCTGCTCACCACCCCGCCCGGCTACTTCTCCAACCAGCCCGGCTTCTGGCAGCAGGCGGCCGCGATCGGCGCCTCCGCCCGCGGCTTCACCTTCGGCCCGGACGTCAACGTGACGTACAACGCCTACAAGGACGCGTTCGACAAGGCCGTCGCAGCCAAGGCCGGCTTCCCGGCCGCGCTCCGGACGATGAAGGACGTCACGGTCGCGGACATGCGCAGGTCCGGCTTCACCCTGGCCCAGTGACCATGGCGAAGCGCGGCGAAGGCGCCCGGCCCGGCGCCGTGCCCTACCTGTTCCTCGCCCCGGCCATGGTGCTGTTCGTGCTGTTCCTGGCCGTGCCGATCGGCTACACCGGCTACCTGAGCCTGCGGCGGACCAAAGTCTCCGGCCTCGGGCTCGGGAAGGGGGCTCGCAAGGAGATCTTCGCCGGGCTCGGCAACTACGCCGCCGCCGTGGGTGACGGCGAGCTGTGGGCGGGCTGGCTGCGGGTCATCGGCTACGGCGCGCTCGTGCTCGCGCTCATGCTGGGACTCGCCCTGCTGTTCGCGCTGATGCTCGACGCGAAGCACGTCCGCTTCGCCCGGTTCACCAGGATCTCGATCTTCCTTCCGTACGCCGTGCCCGGCGTCGCGGCGACGCTGATGTGGGGCTTCCTCTACCTGCCCAGCCTCAGCCCCTTCGGCGCCCTGCCCTTCCTGAGCGCGGGCGCGGTGACGTTCTCGATGGCCAACGTGGCGGTCTGGGGCGGCACCGGCTTCAACATGCTCGTGCTCTACACGGCGCTGCGGGCCGTGCCTCGCGACTACTACGAGGCGGCCAGGATCGACGGTGCGGGCGAACTGCGGATCGCGCTGAGGATCAAGATCCCGATGCTGACTCCGGCGATCATCCTGACCACCGTGTTCTCCCTCATCGCGACCATACAGGTGTTCACCGAGCCGACCACGCTGCGGCCGCTGACGAACACGATCAGCTCGACCTGGAGCCCGCTGATGAAGGTCTACCGCGACGCGTTCGTCACCGGCGACCTGTACTCCGCGGCGGCGACCTCCATGGTCATCGCCGCGATCTCCCTGGTCCTGTCCTTCGGTTTCCTGCGCGTGGTGAAGAACCGCGCCTTCGGGGAGACGTGAGGGCCGTGACCATCCTGACCACGCCCGCCGGCCGTGACCGTCCCGCGAGACGACGGCCGTCCGGGATCGCGCCGGCCGCCGTGCTCGTCCTCGGCGCGATCTACACCCTGTTCCCGATCGGCTGGGTGGTCGTCGCGGCGACCAAGTCCAAGGCCGAACTGTTCTCCACCTCGACCTTCGCACCCGGCACCGGCCTGTCGTCCAACCTCGCCGACCTGTTCGCCTACCGTGACGGCGTCTTCTGGCTCTGGCTGCTCAACACGGTCCTGTACGCCGGAGGCGGCGCCGTGCTGTCGACCGCGGTGTCCACGATCTCGGGTTACGCCCTGGCCAAGTACGACTTCCCCGGCCGGGATCTCATCTTCAACCTGCTCATCGGCGGCATCCTGGTGCCCTCCGTCGTGCTGGCGATCCCGCAGTACCTCCTGTTCTCCAAGATCGGCCTGGCCGACACCTACTGGTCGGTTCTGCTTCCCCAGATCCTTCATCCGTACGGCATCTACCTGGCGAGGATCTACACCCAGGCCGCGATCCCCGCCTCGCTGATGGAGGCGGGCCGGCTGGACGGCGCGGGCGAGTGGCGCCTCTTCCGCCAGGTGGCCCTGCCGATGCTGACACCGGGAATGGTGACGATCTTCCTGTTCCAGTTCGTCGCGATCTGGAACAACTTCCTGCTGCCGTTCATCATGCTGGGCGACGATCACAAGTTCCCCCTGACGATCGGCCTCTACACGCTGCTGGCCGCGGGGGCCAACCAGCCCGCGCTGTACAACCTGATCATCACGGGCACGGTGCTCTCGCTCGTCCCGCTGATCGTGTTGTTCCTGACCATGCAGCGCCACTGGCGTACCGATCTGTCCAGCGGGGCCGTGAAGAGCTAGACCAGGGCAGGGCCACGACCAGGGAACAATGGGGGCATGGCGAAGCGTCCGACCATCCACGATGTCGCGGCGGTGGCAGGTGTGTCCCGGGGGACGGTCTCCCGGGTGCTCAACGGCGACCGGTACGTCAGCACGGCCGCCCACGCCGCGGTGCGCCGCGCGATCGCCGAGACCGGATACATCCTCAACCGCAACGCCCGTAGCCTGGTGACGCAGCGGACGGGGTCGGTCGTGATGGTGCTGTCGGAACCACACGAGAAACTGTACGAGGACCCCAACTACAGCGTGACCATCCGTACGGCCGTGCGGCGTCTCGCCGAGCGCGACATCTCACTGGTCATGATGGTAGCCGGGGACGACGGCGACCGCGACCGGGTGGTCCGCTACGTGCGCGGCGGCCACGCCGACGGGGTGTTCCTGCTGTCCACGCACGCCGGCGACCGCATGATCGACGCCCTGGTGGACCTCGCGGTACCCACCGTCGCGCTGGGCGCGGTCATCGGAAGGGAGCAGGTGATCCCCTACGCCGCGGCCGACGACCGTGAAGGGGCCAGGCAGATGACCCGCCATCTGATCGAGCGCGGCCGCAGGAAGATCGCCACCATCACCGGCCCGATGGACACCCCTGGAGGCATCCAGCGCCTGGAAGGGTTCGCCGACGTGCTCGGACGCAAGGCGTCCAAGAAGCTCGTCGAGCACGGCGACTGGACCCAGGCCGGCGGGGAGGGCGCCATGACCCGGCTGCTCCAGCGTGTCCCCGATCTCGACGCCGTCTTCGTGGCCTCCGACCTGATGGCCGCGGGCGCCCTGGCCGCGCTGCGTGCCGCCGGACGACGGGTGCCCGACGACGTCGCGGTGGGCGGATTCGACGACTCGTCGGTCGCGGCCTCCACGCATCCCCCGCTGACCACGGTCCGCCAGCCGCTCGCCCAGGTGGCCGAGGAGACCGTGCGGTTGCTGCTCGCGCTCATCGACGGGGCCGGGCACGTCGGCCCGGTGGTCCTGCCCACCCGCCTGATCACCCGGGAGTCCACCTGACCTCGCCGTGGCGAGCGCCGCGTGGAGGGCCACGTCTCATACTCATCGGCCAGAGCGCCGGATCGTCATGTGGGCTGAATGTTTCACGAACCGAGCGCCGTCGGCCGTGGGGGCCGATTCCTCGAATTGACGGCATTTCCCGCGTGATTTCCGCGCGGCGGACTCCGGGCGCTCGGTTCGGCGCTGGTCACGACCTGCGCGTTGATCGTGGTGTCCACGCAGCTGCCCGCCGCCGCCGGCTCCGTCACGCTGCGGGCCACGGTGGACTGCCTCAATAACAACTATTACGGCGACACCAGCGACTGGTACCCCTCGGGCCCGCAGGTCTACACCTCACCGCCCTCCACGAACACGCCGGTGCCGGGCGGCGGCCTGCTCGCGGTTCCGGCCACGCACGCCTTCCAGTTCACGCAGACGCTGCCCAGCGGCGCCACGACCGTGGGAGTGGCCGCCCTATGCAGCAGCGGCCACCAATACGGCGACTACACCGGGGCGAACGGGGCCACCGGCATCCCCTCGGGAACCACCATCGTCACCGGCAGCTGGGTCTGCTCCACCGGCCCGTTCTACCCCGGCCCCTGGCTCACCAACTGCGCCCTGCAATCGGTCTCGTTCAGCTGACCGCTCGGCCGATCTCACCCTCTTCGGGCGACCGTGGTGTCCATGAGAGCGTCCAGTCCCGGGAAAAAGGATCCCGGGACTGGACCGCTCGGTGGAAGAAAATCCGGCCCGTCGGTGAACACCCCGAAGAAACGCTCGAGTTCCTCCCCCGATATCGCCGGCGAATTCAGGTGCGGGACATTAGACGTTGCGCCGGTACTGGCCCCCGGCCTCGAAAAGCGCCTCGGTGATCTGGCCCAGGGAGCAGACGCGGGCGGCGTCCATCAGGGCGGCGAAGGCGTTGCGGTCGGACATCGCGGCGTCCCTGAGCCGCCGCAGCGCCTCGGGCGCCTCGGCCGCGTGCTCCTCCTGGAACGCCCGGAGCCGGGTCAGCTGGCCGCGCTTCTCCTCCTCGGTGCCCCGGGCCAGCTCCAGCGTGCCGTGCTCGGTCGCCCCCTCGGGGTTGCGGAAGGTGTTGACCCCGATGATCGGCAGTGACCCGTCGTGCTTGCGGGTCTCGTACAGCATCGACTCGTCCTGGATGCGGCCCCGCTGGTAGCCGGTCTCCATCGCGCCGAGCACGCCGCCGCGGTCGGACAATCGCTCGAACTCCGAAAGGACGGCCTCCTCGACCAGGTCCGTGAGGTCGTCGACGATGAACGACCCCTGCAAGGGGTTCTCGTTGACGGCCAGGCCCCACTCGCGGTTGATGATCATCTGGATGGCCATGGCCCGGCGCACCGACTCCGGGCTCGGGGTGGTGACCGCCTCGTCGAAGGCGTTGGTGTGGAGGCTGTTGCAGTTGTCGTAGATCGCGATCAGGGCCTGCAGGGTGGTGCGGATGTCGTTGAAGTTCATCTCCTGCGCGTGCAGCGACCGGCCCGAGGTCTGGATGTGGTACTTCAGCTTCTGCGACCGCTCGCCCGCGCCGTACCTGTCGCGCATGGCGACCGCCCACACGCGGCGTGCCACCCGGCCGAGGACGCTGTACTCCGGGTCCATGCCGTTGGAGAAGAAGAACGACAGGCTCGGCGCGAAGTCGTCGACCGCCATGCCCCGGGCGAGGTACGCCTCGACGTAGGTGAAGCCGTTGGCGAGCGTGAAGGCGAGCTGCGTGATCGGGTTGGCCCCGGCCTCGGCGATGTGGTAGCCCGAGATCGACACCGAGTAGAAGTTGCGCACCTGGTTGGCGATGAACCACTCCTGCACGTCGGCCATCATCCGCAGGCTGAAGTCCGTGGAGAAGATGCAGGTGTTCTGCCCCTGGTCCTCCTTCAGGATGTCGGCCTGCACCGTGCCGCGCACCGTGGCGAGCGTGGCCTTCCTGAGGGCCTCGGCCTCCCCGGCGTCAGGGTCGCGCCCGCTGCCGGCCCGGAAGCGCTCCATGGCCTGGTCGATCGCGGTGTGCAGGAAGAACGCCAGGATCGTCGGGGCCGGCCCGTTGATGGTCATCGACACCGAGGTGCTGGGCGAGGCCAGGTCGAAGCCGTCGTACAGGGCCTTCATGTCGTCGAGGGTGGCGATCGACACCCCCGAGGTGCCGACCTTGCCGTACACGTCGGGCCGTTCCGCCGGGTCGTTTCCGTACAGGGTGACCGAGTCGAACGCCGTCGACAGGCGCACGGCCGGCTGGCCGTCCGACAGCATCTTGAACCGCCGGTTCGTACGGAACGGGTCGCCCTCGCCGGCGAACATCCGGATCGGGTCCTCGTCGTCCCGCTTGAAGGGGAACACCCCGGCGGTGAACGGGAACCGCCCGGGAAGGTTCTCGGATCGCAGGAACCGCAGCAGCTCGCCCTGGTCGGTGAACCTCGGCAGCGCCACGCGCGGCACGCGGCTGCCCGACAGCGAGGTGCGCCACAGGGGCGTGCGCAGTTCCTTGCCCCGCACGGTCACCACCAGCTCCTCGGCGGAGTAGGCCGCGACCGTCCCGGGCCATCCGTCCAGCAGGGCGCGCGCGTCGCCGGGCAGCTCGGCGTCGGCGCGGTCGCGCAGCGCGTCCAGCGCCGAGGCGTCACCGCCCTCGGCGGCCAGCAGGGCGCGCACCTCGGCGAGCTGCTGGCGGCGGCGCGCCACCTCGGCCTGCCGCGCGGTCTGCCGGTGGTACTCCCGCACGGTCTCGGCGATCTCCGCGAGGTACCTGACCCGGGCCGGGGGCACGATCGCGGCGCCCAGGCTGGAGGTCGTCACCGAGGTGCCGGGCAGCAGCCCCGGGCTGCGCGGCAGGCCCTTCCCGCCGAGCCGCCCACGAAGGGCCTGGTAGAGCGCGGTGACGCCGTCGTCGTTGAACCGCGCGGCCACGGTGCCGTAGACCGGCATGGCCTCCGGTGAGGTGCCGAAGGCCTCGCGGTTGCGCACCATCTGGCGCCGCACGTCGCGCAGGGCGTCCTCCGCGCCGCGCCGGTCGAACTTGTTGATCGCCACGACGTCGGCGAAGTCGAGCATGTCGATCTTCTCCAGCTGGGAGCTCGCGCCGAACTCCGGGGTCATGACATACAGCGAGACGTCGCTGAACGGGACGATCGCGGCGTCGCCCTGGCCGATGCCGGGGGTCTCGACGATCACCAGGTCGTTCCCGGCGGCCCGGCACACGGCGATCACGTCGCCGAGGTGCTCGGGCAGCTCGTGGGACCCGCGCGTGGCCAGCGAGCGGAAGAACACGTCGGAGCCGAGGCTGTTCATCCGGATCCGGTCGCCGAGCAGGGCGCCGCCGCCCCTGCGCCGGGTCGGGTCCACCGCGATCACCGCCACGCGGAGCTTGTCCTCGTAGTCGATGCGCAGCCGCCGGATCAGCTCGTCGGTCAGCGAGGACTTGCCCGACCCGCCGGTCCCGGTGATGCCGAGCACCGGGACGTGACGCCCCGCGGCGGCGGCGCGCACCGAGTCCAGGTACGGCCGCCCGGCCCGGCCCGCCTCGACGTAGGTGATCGCTCTGGCCACGGCCCCGTGGTCGCCGCCAGAGACGGCGGGCGGCTCGGCGCCCTCGGTCAGGTCGACGTCGCACGCCTCGATGACGCCGTTGATCATGCCGGTGAGGCCGAGGCGCTGGCCGTCCTCGGGGGAGAAGATCTTGGCCACTCCGTGGGCCTCGAGGGCGGCGATCTCGTCCGGGACGATGACCCCGCCGCCGCCCCCGTAGACCTTGACGTGCCCGGCGCCCCGCTCGCGCAGCAGGTCGACCAGGTAGGTGAAGAACTCGACGTGACCGCCCTGGTAGGAGCTGATCGCCACGCCCTGCGCGTCCTCCTGGACGGCCGCGGTGACGATGTCGTCCACCGACCGGTCGTGCCCGAGGTGGATCACCTCCGCGCCCTGGGCCTGCAGGATGCGGCGCATGATGTTGATCGCCGCGTCGTGCCCGTCGAACAGGGCCGCCGCGGTGACGACTCGCACGGGATTGGCAGGTACGTACACCGGCGCTCCTCGGGAAGTTACTAGGACGTCCTAGTAAATTGTAGGACGTCCTAGTAACCCAGGGGAACCGGTGCGGGGGTTCGGCCGGGTGAGGTGGGGGACGGGCCTCGCGGCGAGCCGGCCTCCGCGCCGTCCGGCCGGCCGCCGTCACCGCCCGCCGGTGACCGATCTTCGGAGGGCGGCGGTGTCGGGGAGGACCGCCGCCGGGTCCTCGCCCTTGATCAGGATCCGGGCCATCAGCTCGGCGACGGCGCCCATCTGATCGGGTACGAAGCCCCGGCGGGTGATCTCCTGGGTGCCGATGCGCAGCCCGCGCATGGGCTCGCCGGGAGGCTGGCAGGGCAGGCCGATCCCGCTGAGGTAGACGCCTCCGGCCGCGAGCGCGCGCGCCGCCTCGTCCCCACCGCCGAAGGCCGCCGCGTCCACCGCGACGTGGTGGGAGGCCGTCCAGCCGAGGTCCGCCGCCGCCACGGTGAAGCCGGCCCCCTGGAGCGCGCGGGCCAGCGCCAGGGCGGCGGCCATGCACGCGTCTGCGTAAGCGGGGCCGGTCTCGGCGAGCTCGGCGGCGGTGACCGCCAGCGGGGCCAGGCGGGCGGCGTCGTAGTTGGCCGTCAGCCCCGGGTAGGCGGCCGCGGAGACCCGTGCGGCCAGTTCCTCGTCCCTGGTCACGATGGCCGCGCCGGGAGGGCCGCCGAACGACTTGTAGGTCGACATGGTCAGGATGTGGGCGCCGTCGGCCAGCGGGCGCTGGAACCGGCGCCCGGCGATGAGCCCGGCCACGTGCGAGGCGTCGTAGACCAGCGTCGCGCCCACCTCGTCGCACGCGGCCCGTACCGCGGCGACGTCGTGCGGGAACAGCATCAGGCTGGCGCCGACCACCACGATGGCGGGGCGCTCGCGCCGGAGGAACCCCGGCAGCAGCGCGTGGTCGATGGTGAACCCGGCCGCGTCGTACGGCAGGTCCACCACGCGCAGGCCCCGGACCCCCGCCACGCCCTGGGCGTGGTGGCTGGCGTGCCCGCCGGCCGCCTCGGGCAGCACCGCGATCGTGTCCCCCGGGCGGGCGAAGGCGGTGTAGCACGCGAGATTGGCCAGCGTCGCGCTCTGGAGCCGCACCTCGGCGAACTCGCCGTCCATCAGGGAGGCCATCCGCAGTGGCGCCAGGGTCTCCAGCACGTCCAGGTGTTCCAGCCCGGCCTGGAACTTCTCGCCCGGCCAGCCCATCGACGGGCGGCTGGACACGGCTGCCTCGTGCACGGCGAGTGCCCGGGGGCTCATCGTGTTGGTGCCCGCGTACAGCACGACGCCTTCCTCGTCGAAGGCGCGGCGATGCTCGCCGAGGGTGCCGGTCACGGTCCGTACGACCTCGGCCGCGTCCTGCCCGGCGAGTACGGATTCCAGCTCAGAAAGCCGCCGCTGGGCGCGGGCGGAGGCCCAGGGGGCGACGCGGCTGAGACCTTCCAGGATGACCACTCCGTTCGATGCGCGCTTCCTTGTCCAGGATGTGCTCGACGGTAAGGCCGGAGCCAGGGGATCCACCACCGGCGACCGCGGGGGATCTGGAAGGCCGTCTCCTGCGACCGCGGGCAACCGGTGGGTCAGGCGGCGGGAGTCACCTTGACGGCGGAGATGTCGAACTCCAGGGTGATCTTCTCAGAGACCATGACGCCGCCGGTCTCCAGGAGCGCGTTGAAGTTGATGCCGAAGTCCTTGCGCTTGACCACGGTCCTGCCCTCGAAACCCACGCGCTCGGCCCCGAAGGCGTCCTTGGCGGAGCCGGTGTACTCGAAGTCGATGGTGACCTCGCGGGTGACGTCCTTGATGGTCAGGTCGCCCGTCACCTGAAACTCCGTCGCGCCGACCTGCTCGACGGCGGTGCTGGCGAAGGTGATCACCGGGAAGGTGGGGGCGTCGAAGAAGTCGTTGGTGCGCAGGTGGCCGTCGCGCTGCTCGTTGCGGGTGTCGACGCTGGCGACCTGGATCGTCACCTCGGCGTGCGACTTCGAGGGGTCGTCCGCGTCGAGGTAGGCCGCGCCCTCCCACTCGTTGAAGGCGCCGTGGACCTTGGTGACCATCGCGTGGCGCGCGACGAAGCCCAGGCGGCTGTGCGCGGTGTCGAACTGGTACCGGCCGGTGAGCTCGGGGCTGAGGGTGCTCGTCGACATATGGGACTCCCTTGAAAACGGGTTCGAGTGCGTTTCACGTGCGCTTTCGCGCGATGTTGATGCATCAGCAAGTTAATCGAAAGATGTTGATGCGTCAACATTCGGTAGGATCGCTGATGTGACCGAGACCCGCTGGCTCGACGAACGCGAGCAGCGCATGTGGCGCGCCTTCGCGACCATGCGCCGCCGGCTCGACAGCGCGATGGAGCGGCACCTCAACGGCGAGAACCTGTCCATGGCCGACTACCAGCTTCTCGTCCCGCTGTCCGAGGCCCCCGGCGGCAGGATCCGCGCCCGCGAGCTGCGCCGGTTGGCCGGCTGGGACCGCAGCCGGCTCTCCCACCAGCTGCGCCGCATGGAGCAGCGCGGGCTCGTCGGCCGTGAGGACTGCCCGGGGGACGCGCGCGGCACCGTCATCCGCCTGACCTCCGAGGGCCGCTCCGCGATCGAGGCCGCCGCGCCCGGTCATGTCGAGACCGTGCGGCGCCTGTTCATCGACGTCCTCACCCCGGAGGAGATCGAGACCCTGACGTCGATCGCCCAGCGGGTCCTCGCCCGCATCGCCCAGGACACCTTCGGGCCTGGCGAAACCGCCGGTACGGACGCGCCCGTGGACCAGGACCCGGGAGAGGCCGCCTGCCCCGGCTGAGCCTTCACCCCGTCGAGCCGGGCTTGCTGCCCGTCTTCCCCTCTCCGGTATGGACGCGGCGCTCTCCGGTACGGGCGCGGCGCGAACCGCCCGGAGCGAAAGGCGGGGCCATCCGCCGTGGTCGACGCCGGCGGCCGTGACGAGTATCACGTGACTTTACCCGCCCCGGAACCCCGAATGCCCTATAGGCGACATAAGGTACTGAAACGGACATGAATGCGTCCGTACGGGGGCTTCCGTACCAAGGAGAGGCCCCGCGTGGTCAAACACACGCGGCCCGGCCCTGGTGATGGCGGCGCTCTCAACAGGACGTCGCCGCCGATCACGTCATCCCCGTTCATCGTCCCATCCGTTCATCGTCCTACGGGAAGTCTCCTCATGAGCCACGACGGCGCGCACCTCGTCTTCGAGATGGATCTCGCGCTCCACGAGGCGCGCAGGCGGGCCGAAGTGGTCGCCGCGCTCGGCCCCGACTGGGATCCCGTGGCGGTCATGCGGGCCGAGGAGGAGGCCTGCGACCTCCTCTACTCCGGTCTCGACGAGCGTCAGCGGGAGACCTACGAGATGCTCGTGGCCGCGGGCGTGCTCCCGCGACGAGAGGCGGGCCGTGCTTCCGATTGACCCCCACGCCGACATCGCCCGCCGGGCCTGGATCTCCTGCCCCCGGTGCCTGGACGACCGGGACTGCGCCGACTGCGGCTCGGGCCGCAACTGCGGGGACCACTGGCGCTACCTGCTGAGCGCCACCGGGAGCGTCCTGCACGTGCAGTGCCCGGGATGCGCCCACCTGTGGGCCCACGAGACCCACTTCGGCAAGGGCGGCAGGCCCCCCTCCGTCTGACCTCCGTGGGCGGCGCGACCGCCCGTAGGGATGGCAGCCTAGGTCTGCGGCGGCACGAGGCCGGCGGCGTCCCCGAACTCGATCGACACCTGGTCGCCCACGTGGACGACGCCGGAGCGGACCACCCGCGTCATCAGGCCGAACTTGTTGTCGTGCTCGGTGATGAGGTGCTTTTGCAGCTCGGGCCAGCGCCGGCGCCCGTGCGGATCCCAGCTCGGCACCGCGCACCGGATGGTCGGCCCGGTGTGGTCGCCCGTCACGGCCAGGACGACTTCTCCGATGGTGAGCGTGACCCCCTGGCCGAAGGACTCCTCCGCGAACGCCGGGGTGTCGCCGCGCAGATGGATGTTGGGGCGGAAGCGCAGCAGGTCGACCTCCTCACCCATCTCCTCGGCGAGGCCGTTGAGCGAGGCCTCGAAGGTGACCAGGACCGTGGGTCCGCGATCTTGCTGGCCGTCCGCCGCGCGCAGGGACAGCGGGATGTCGTACGCCTCCGCGAGCGCGGCCGGAAGGTCGGGATCGTCCCAGGCCCATGCCGCGCCGCTCTCGGAGTACAGCACCGGAGGGCCGGGCGGCTCGGGGGAGCCGTCGCAGGTGGCCGGGTAGGCCGCCTCCCAGGTGAGCATTCGCGGGATCTGCCGCACCGTGAGCCGGTTGCCCTCGCGGCCGGGACGCTCGTCGACCAGGGAGTACGCCCGGTCGCCCGCCAGTCCGCGATGGTCCAGGCGGGCGGCGGCGACCCGCTCGCCGCGCAGCGACTTCACGGGCCAGCGGTAGAGGCCGTCGATCACTCCCCGATGCATACCTCCGATCCTAGGGTCGGCCGATCCTAGGATCGGCACGAAAGGCGCCGATCCACGGGGCGGAGGGCCGGAGGCCGGGGCTAACCTGTCCGCATGGCCGAGCCGTACCTCACCGTCAGCGCGTTCACCGAGCACGAGATCGAGGTCAGGCGCTCCCGGTTCATCTGCGCGCTCATGCCGGTCACCGACGAGAGCCGGGCGGCGGAGTTCGTGGCCGCGCGCAGGAAGGCCCACCACGCGGCGCGGCACACCTGCTCGGCGTACGTCATCGGCGGTGACCGGCGGATCCAGCGGGCCGACGACGACGGCGAGCCCTCCGGCACCGCGGGCGTCCCGATGCTGGAGGTGCTGAACCGGCGTGGCCTCGCCGACGTGATCGCGGTGGTGACCCGGTACTTCGGGGGCATCCTGCTCGGCGCGGGCGGTCTCGCCCGCGCGTACGGCGGGGCCGTCACCGAGGCCCTGGACGAGGCGAAGATCCTCACCATGGTCCCGGCCCGGGTCATGACCGTCCGCGTCGGGCACGCCCAGGCCGGACGGCTGGAGAACGACCTGCGCGCGGCCGGTCACGCCGTACGGGACGTCTCCTACGGTGCGGACGTGGCCGTCCAGGTCGGTGTAGGCGTGGCGCGGGTGGCGGAGTTCGGCGAGTGGGTCGCGGGGGCCACGGCCGGCCAGGCCACCGTCTCACCCGGCCCGCTGGTGTACGTCCGGACCTAGCCCGTCTCGTCGGCGTGCAGGTGGGCGCGCTCCCCGTCGTGGTCGAGGATGGTGAGGAGCTCGACGGGGCCGTCATGGGCGCCGATGGCGTGCGGAATCATGGTCGAGAACTCGGCCGCGTCGCCCGGTTCGATCAAGATGGTCCGCTCGCCCAGGTGCAGGCGGGCCGTGCCGGACAGGACGGTGAACCACTCGCGGCCGGGGTGTACGCCCCGCTGGCCGGGTCCGGTGGGCCGGTCGGGGGTGATCCGCATCTTCGCGATGGTCACGCCGTTGAGGGAGCGTTCGCGGGACAGGAGCCAGGTCGTCAGTCCCCGGGTGTGTTCGGGCTGCGGCCGGATCACCACGTCCTCGTCGTCGGCCGACTCGACGAGCTGGTCGAGTGTGGTGTCCAGGGCGCGGGCGATGGGGACCAACTGGTCCAGGGCGATCCTGCGGTGCCCGGTCTCGATGCGGCTCAGGTTGGAAGGGCTGAGATGGCAGCGGGCGGCGAGGGCGTCCAGTGACCAGCCCCGGGCCAGCCGCAGGCCGCGGATGCGCTGGCGGATCACGCTGTCCAGGTCGAACTCTTGCGTCATAGGCAAGATTGTATGCTGAAGGAGCATGAGGCATTTAGCGTGAAGGCATGACCCATGACTCTTACCAGCACCAGCACCAGCACCAGCACCAGGACGGCGGCGGGGACGCGCGCCATGACGAGGCAGGGCTGGCGGACCTGCTGGACCTGGACGCCGAGGTGGCCGGCTCGTACCTGGACGAGGTGACCGAGTGGGCCGCGCGGCACGCTCCGGAGGCTCCGGAGGCGATCGCCGACGTGGGAGCGGGAACCGGCGCCGGCAGCCTGGCGCTCGCGCGGCGCTTCGGGGCGGCCGAGGTGGTCGCGATCGACAGGTCGGCGTTGATGCTCGAACGCCTCCGGGCGGCGGCGCGCGGGCGGGGGCCGGCCGATCGGCTGCGCCTCGTTCGGGCCGACCTGGACGTCGCCTGGCCGGCGATCGGTGCGGTCGACCTCGCGTGGGCGGCCTCGTCGTTGCACGAGTTCGCCGACTCGGAACGGGTGCTCCGCGACGTCCACGCGGCGCTGAACCCCGGCGGTCTGCTGGTGGTGATCGAGATGGACGCCCTGCCCCGCTTCCTGCCCGACGACCTCGGGCTGGGCCGGCCCGGCCTGGAGTCACGCTGCCACGAGGTGGTGGCGGAGGCGCACTGGAACGCGCACCCGGACTGGCGGTGCCACCTGGAGCGGGCCGGTTTCGAGATCGCCGGGCAGCGCGGCTTCACCATCGAGCCGAGCCCGGCGCCGCCGGCCACCGGGCGCTTCGCGCGCGCCTACCTGAGCCGCATCCGCTCCGTCGTCGAGAGCCGGTTGGCCGCCGACGACCTCGACGTCCTCGACCGTCTCCTGGCGGACGACGACCCCGAGGGCCTCCTGCGCCGCCGCGACCTGACCGTCCGCGGCACCCGGACCGCCTGGGCCGCTCGCCGCCCCTGAGCTCGCTGGACCACTTTCGGAGCGACCCGGGTCTCGGCGCGAACGTCACGGCCTCAGCCGGCGAAGGCGCTTCCGGGCGACCTGGTGTCCGGCACGGCGAGGTCCGGGCGGTGGCCGGTGAGGCCTGGGCCGGAGGCGGTGAGGCCTGGTCCGGAGGCGGGGAGGGTGAAGACGAAGCGGGTGCCCTCGGCGCGCTCGGTGTCTAGGTGGATCCGCCCGCCGTGGTACTCGACGATCTTCTTGCAGAGGGCCAGGCCGATGCCCGTCCCCTCGTAGTCCTGACGGTTGTGCAGCCGCTGGAAGATGACGAAGATCTTCTCCGCGAACCGCGGCTCGACGCCGATCCCGTTGTCGCCGACCGACAGCTCCCAGAAGTCCCCGGCGCGGGCGACACCGATCCGCACCTCGGGATCCCGGTCGGGGGAGCGGAACTTCACGGCGTTGCCGATGAGGTTCTGCCACAGCATGGCGAGCAGGTTCGGGTCGCCCAGGACCTCGGGCAGCTCGGGCCGTACGACGACGGCGCCGGTCTCCTCGGTCAGCGTCTCCAGGTTGGCGAGGGCCCGGTCCAGCGGCTGGTCCAGCGGTACGGGCACGCGCTCGCTCTGCTCACGCCCCACCCGCGAGAACGCCAGCAGCTCGGCGATCAGGGACTGCATCCGCTTGGCGCCGTCCACGGCGAACGAGATGTACTCGTTCGCCCGCTCGTCGAGCTGGGCGGCGTACCGGTGCTGGAGCAGCTGACAGAAGGCCGTGACCTTGCGCACGGGCTCCTGCAGGTCGTGGGAGGCGACGTAGGCGAACTGCTCCAGCTCGGCGTTGGACCTGCGCAGCTCGCCCGTCTGCTCGCTGAGCAGGTCGGTCTGCTCCTGCAGGCGCTGGTGCGCGTCGCGGGAGATGGAGAGCTCGGCGGAGATGCGCCGCCGGATGGCGTCGACGTCGGCGGCGAGCATGGTGATGTCGCTCGGCCCCCTGATGTCGATGGCATGGTCGAAGTCTCCGTCGGCCACCTGCCGCGACGCCGTCCCGAGCCTGTCGAGGGGACGGAGCACGGCGTAGCGCAGCAGCAGGCCGACGGAGATAAGCGTGAGGACGAACATCGCCAGGATGGCCGCGAAGACGATGTTCCGCCACAGCCGGGCCCGTCCGAGCTCGACGGTCGCGGCCGTCCGCGCCCGCGACAGGTTGTCCGCCTGGCCGGCCACGGCGGTGCGGATCCGGTCGAAGGAGGTCTTGCCGGCCTCCACCTGGACGGGCCCGACCGTGCCCGGCCCCTGCTCTGCGACCGTTTCCACGACCGGTCGTGCGTACCCCGTCCGCCAGGAGCCGGCGCTCACCTCGATCTCGTCGAGGTCTGCGAGCAGCGGGCTTCCCGCGATCGACCGCCTCAGGGCGGCGACGGCTGCCCGCTCCTGCGCGATGCCCTGCTCGAAGCCGGCGAGGAACTCCTGCCGTCCGCTGAGGACGTAGCCGTGCACGCCCGCCTCCTGGTCGAGCAGGGCGCTTCGCAACCGCTCGGACGCCAGAAGGCCAGGGGTGATGCGCTGGATCAGCTCGTCGGAGGCCCGGGTGGTGCGGTCGAGCGCCCAGGTGCCGAGCCCGGCGGAGACGGCCACCAGGAGGGTCAGGATCGCCAGAGTGCCGCTGAACCACGAGCGCGTGGTCAGGCGAGGCCACCTCGCCGCTCGGCCGTAGCCGGAGATGCTCAAACCTGGCCCTCCCTCGTTCACCGTCCAGATCACCGACGCGCCGGCGTGGCCGGAGGTGAGGAATCCGACGGACCCCGGACGCCTCTATCCGGGCGATGTCGCGTGAAATCGCCTTGTTTCGCTTCCTCAGACGCCTCGGTTCAAACCCGGGTGGACCCCTGACCTGGCTTCCGCTCCGCCCCGGCCTCCCGGTCGCGTCCGTTCGGCAGAGGGTTCGGGTGCGAGACCGCTTGACGGAGTGAGTCCTCACTCCGTACCGTTGGTGTCATGACAGACACGAGAATCCGGCGCAGGGCGCCGGGAATGAGCCCGGAACAGCGACGCGACATGATCGTCAAGGTGGCGTTACCGCTGGTGGCCGAGCGCGGCGCCGCCGTGACCACCGCCGAGGTCGCCAAGGCCGCCGCGATCGGGGAGGCGACGATCTTCCGGGTGTTCGCCGACAAGGAGGAGCTGCTGAACGCCTGCGTCCTGCAAGCCCTCAACCCCGAACACGTGCTGGAGGAGATCGCGGCCGTGCCGCTCGACCAGCCCCTCGCCGCGCGGCTCACCGAGGCCGCCGAGGCGCTCCGAGCCCACCTCGACCGCATGGGGTCGGTCATCGGCGCCCTCCACGCCTCGGGCCTGCGGCGCGGCAGGCCCGACCCCTACCAGCGCGGCCCGGAGCCCGGCAGAAGAAGCGAGGAGGCGAGCGGTGGCCCGGCGGAGGGCGAGGACGGCGGCCGGGACCGGGCGGGCGCCCTCGGCAGGGACGCCTCGGCGGCCCGCACCGTGGAGGCCGTCGCCGACCTGTTCGAGCCCGAGAGGGAGTCCTTCCGCCTGCCTCCCGAGCGCCTCGCGGCGATCTTCCTCGGCATGCTGTTCAGCCGCCCGCGCTTCCCGGCAGGCACGGCGCCCGCGGGCCTGGACGAGCTCGTCGACGTCTTCCTCAACGGAGCCGTCCGGTGAGCGCGACCCCCGGCCGCGCGATCGTCCCCGCCGCCGGCCACCCGCTCCGCGCGCGCGGCCTGTGTTTCACGGACGCCGCGCGCGGCCTGTGCGTGCTCATGCCGCCGGAGTGACACCCGTCATCGGCCCGCGGGACAGCGCTCGACGAGATCCAGGGCGACCTCCAGGGCCGCGGTCTTGCGCTCGTCGTCGGTGAGATCCTCGTCCTTCAGCAGGAACCACGCGGCGTGCAGGGTGAAGATCGCCATCGAGCTCCTCAGGCGCTGGGCCGTGGAGTCGTCCTCGTCCCACAGGATCCCCACGAGGGCGCTCATGAGGTTGCGCATCTTCTCCAGCTTGGGATGATGCCGGAGCGCGGTCTGGTTGCGCTCCATGAACCTCATGAACGCGTGGTGGTGGCTGCCGTAGAGCTCGTCGGCGTAGCGCCGGACGAACTCGCGCCTGGTCTCGATCGTGGGGGGCTGGCTCTGACCCCATTTGACCAGGCGTTCCACCATGGCCTGCCGGTCCTCGGCCAGGCTCGCCACGATGTCGTCCTTGGTCTTGAAGTGGTAGTACAGCGCGGCCTTGGTCACCCCGAGGGACTCCGCTATCTCCCGCAGCGATGTCGCCTCGTAGCCCTGCTCGGTGAACAGTTTGAGGGCGATCTCCTGGATGCGGACTCGCGTGTCGGTGGTTTCCCTCATGGCTCCTCAGACGCTCCCTGTATCCCCTAATTAACTTGACGGTCGGCAAGTAAGGTATCTACCTTTAGTGTAATCACTAGCCGGTCGGCAAGTAAGTAGGCACTCTCTAGGGGGCGTAAAAGAATGACGGAGACCGCGGCCGAACCAGTTCCAGGGCGCCGGCGGGAGGTCATGGTCGTCCTGCCGGGGCTCATGCTCGCCATGATCCTGGCCATGCTGGACAACATGATCGTCGGCACGGCCATGCCGCGCATCGTCGGGGAGCTCGGCGGCCTGGCGCACCTTTCGTGGGTGGTCACAGCATATGTCCTGGGCACCACGGTCTCGACGCCGATCTGGGGCAAGATCGGCGACCTCTACGGCCGTAAGACGATCTTCCTGGCGTCGATCGCCATCTTCATGGTCGGTTCGATGCTGTGCGGCATGGCCGGGTCCGACCTGTTCGGGGGCACCTCAGGCGGCATGGGCGAGCTCATCGGCTTCCGCGCCATCCAGGGCCTCGGGGCAGGTGGCCTCATGGTCAACGCCATGGCCATCATCGGTGACCTGGTTCCGCCCCGCGAGCGTGGCCGCTACCAGGGCATCATGGCCGCGATGATGTCGCTGGCGATGATCGCCGGCCCGCTGGTCGGCGGCTTCATCACCGACCACCTGAACTGGCGCTGGGCCTTCTACGTCAACCTGCCCATCGGCGCCGTGGCCTTCATCTGGCTGGTCTTCCGGCTGCACCTGCCGAAGTACCGCACCGAGCACCGCATCGACTGGCTGGGTGCCGGCCTGCTCGGCGTGGGCATCACCGCGCTCGTGCTGATCACCACCTGGGGCGGCAACCAGTACGACTGGGGCTCCTGGCAGATCCTCGGCCTCGTGGCCGTCGCCGTGATCACCTTGGCGGCCTTCATCCCGGTCGAGCGCCGGGTCGCCGAGCCGATCATGCCGCTGCACGTGTTCAAGGACCGCAACTTCACGCTCATCTCGCTGATCGGCTTCCTGCTCGGCTTCGCGATGTTCGGCGCGATCAACTTCCTGCCGCTGTTCCAGCAGACCGTCCAGGGCGCCTCGGCGACCAACTCGGGGCTTCTGCTGCTTCCGATGATGGCGGCGGCCATGGTGGTCTCGCTCTTCGTCGGGCAGGCGATCACCAAGACCGGCAAGTACAAGATCTTCCCGATCGCCGGCGGCGCGCTGATGGCGATCGCCATGTGGCTGCTCTCGCTGCAGGACGTCAACACCACCCGCTGGGAGACCGGCCTGTTCATCGCCGTCCTCGGTCTCGGCATGGGCGGTCTCATGCAGACCACGATGCTGATCGCGCAGAACAGCGTCGAGCAGAAGGACCTGGGCGTGGCGAGCAGCGCCTCCACCTTCTTCCGGTCCATCGGAGGATCGTTCGGGGTGTCGCTCTTCGGAGCGGTCTTCAACAACCAGCTCACGTCCAACCTCACCGAGAAGCTCGGCCCGCAGGCCGCGCAGATGGCGGAGGGCGGCGGTGGCCGGCTCGACCCCGCGTCGCTGGCCCAGCTTCCCGCCCAGGTGAGGATCGGCTTCCTGGAGTCGCTGGCCTCGTCCATCTCCAGCGTGTTCTTCTGGGCCATCCTGTTCGCGATCCTGGTGCCGGTCCTGGCGGCCTTCGTCAAGGAGATCCCGCTGCGCAGCGCCCCGGTGGCCCCCGCCGGGGAATCCGGGCCGGACGACGACCCCGCCAAGCGCACGGCGGCCGTGGGCGCCCTCGACTGACCCGATCCCGCCTCTCCAACGCGGCGGCCGTGACCACCACCGTGGCCACGGCCGCCGTCGCGTTCCGGCCCGCGAAAGGCCGGGCCCCCCAGCCGGCGTTGGCGCATCCTCAGCGGTAACAAGGAGTTCACATGTCCGTCACTGCCTGGCTCGTGCTCGCCTTCGGCCTCGCCGCGCTGGTCTTCGGTGGCGTCGGCGCCGGGCTGCTGCTGTCCCAGCGCGACTTCCGCCGGATCGCCCACCGGGTACCGGGCCAGGTCGTACGGCTGCGTCCCAGCCACTCCAGCGAGGGGACCGTCTACTACCCCACCATCAGGTTCACGACGGCGGACGGCCGGCCGGTCGAGGTCGAGGGCAACGTCGGCTCCAGCCCGCCGATCGCCCCGGTCGGCGCCGAGGTGCCGGTCCTGTACGACCCCGCCAGGCCGGACCGCATGCGCGTGGACACCATGCTCGGCGGCAACCTCATAGGAATGGTCTTCGCGGGCACCGGCGCGGTATTCCTGGTGGTGTGCATCGCCGTGGTCGCCTTCGGCGGCTGACCGTCGGCCGGGCGGAGGGCGCGAGCGGTCAGGGGAGAGTCTCGCGGATGGCACGGGCGATGGCGGGGTGGGCGAGGTACTCCTCGATCAGGTGGGCGCGTTCCAGCCGGTTGTCCACGGCCGTCTCCTCCAGAGGACCGTCCCAGTCGTCGCGCAGCGGGCACCCGATGGCGACGGGATCGGCCGGGCTCCACACGTTGAGCCAGCGGGTCACCTGGGCGGGGCGGTGGGGTCCGCCGGAGAGCAGGCGGGTGTACACGGTGTCGAGGCCCAGCGGGCTGCCCGCGGTGACCAGCAGGGGGACCTCCAGGGTGGGGGGAAGCCGGGTGAGCAGGTCCATGGCCACCACCGTGCCGAGGCTGTGGGTGACCAGCACGACCGGGCCCGAGGCGGGGAGCGTCTCGCACACCGCGTCCAGCACCGTGCGCCTGATGTCCGGGTCGTCGAGGTAGGCCGCCACGTCGCGGAAGATCTTGGCGATGAGGAACCGGTCCAGGTTGGTGGTGGCCGCGAGCCAGCTCAGCATCCGCTGCAGGGGAGTGGTGAGCCCTTCGCTCACGCTGTCGGCGGGCATGCGCGCCTTGGCGGCCGCTTCGGCGATCATCTGCTCGTACAGCAGCCGGGTCGTGGGGGAGGAGGGGGCCAGGGCCGCGGCGACGTTGTCGCTCACCGCCCCCGCGAGCACGGGCGCCGCCTCAAGGCCCGTCACCGCGTCGAGGAAGCGGTCACCGTAGAACGGCAGCCACACGTCCCCCGGGTCCACCAGGGGAGAGCCCGCCAGGGTGAGGCCCTTGTTGAGCCCGGCGGTCCACTCCCGGCGGATGGCCTCGGGGTCCCTGCCCTCCTGGCTGCGCCCGTGGACGAAGACAAGGCGGCCCGTGCCGCCGAAGGCGGAGGGGCGGCCCGCCAACCCGGTGACCTTCGAGGTCCCGGCGGGGGCGCCGAGCGCCTCGGCCCAGGCGGGGGACACGGTGAGCCCGGCCGCGGGGCCCATCTCGGCCAGCAGGGCCTGGACCGGAGCGGAAGGCCGCAACCGGGCGAGGCGGGCCAGGATCACGCTGACCCGCACGCCCTCGTTGGCCACCCAGTCCACGGCGTCGTCGCCGTCCCCCGGCGACCAGGGGTGCCCGTCCTTGCGGACCCAGCGGCCCTGCTCGTCGACGCGGGGGATGCCGGAGTGGTGGAGGGCGACGACCTCCCACTGGTCGTTGAAGACGGGGGAGCCGGAGTTACCGGGCTCGGTGTCGTTGGTGTAGTGCAGGAAGTCGTCCAGTTGCATCGACAGCTCGTTGTGCCGGATGGAGATCTCCTTGAGCCGCCCGCTCGGATGCCCGACGATGTTGACGGGCTCGCCGATGACGACCTTCCCCTGCTGGGCGACGAGGCGGTTCCAGCCGAACACCTCGCCCGCGCGCCTGCCGTCGGGGCCAGGTCTCACCGCGACCAGGGTGAAGTCCAGATGCAGGTCGGTGATGAAGCACGCCTCCGGTTCGAGCCGGAACCGCGCCGGGACGGCCGGCTCGTTGTCGAGGTTCACCTCCGCCCCGAACTCCACGACGAGGTCACGCGCGCTCTCCTGGTTCGCCAGCACGTGGTTGTTGGTCATCAGCAGCGCCGGGCCGACCAGGAACCCCGTTCCCCGGGGGAGGAGCCGCCCGCCGTCGTTCAGCGAGATCCTGGCCACCGTCGCGGCGGCCCGCGTCCCCCGGGCCAGGAAGTTGACCGCCTGGAGCTCGCTTGACTCGCCGATGATCTGTTCGAGCAGGCGTGGACCCGAGGGGCCGCCCTCGGCGACCACGCGGGCCACCGCGGCGACGGGCAGGTCGCCCCGGCGCAGGAGACGCTGCGCGCGGGCGGCGAGCTGGTGCTCCCCGTCGAGGACCGCGAGGCCCTCCGCCCGGCGCCGGCTCAGGTTGGCCTCGCGCGGGCCCGTGGTCTCCGCGTACCGCCGCGTGGCGGCGTCGGTCTGCCGGGCCTTGGCCGTGCCGGGATGGTGGATCGTGCTCATGGGCCGCCGCCGGTGGTGAACGCGTGAAGGTGGACGCTCTCCAGCCTCCGCCACCCGGGCGGCGCGCGCATGAGTACTCCCCTACTCAAGCTACGGGGAGGGATCTTTCGGCGTGTTCTCACGCGAGTAGTAGCGTCTGCTCATGCGACTTGGCGTCCTGGACATCGGTTCCAACACGGTGCACCTCCTGGTGGTGGACGCCCACAGGGGCGCGCAGCCGCTGCCGGCGTACTCGCACAAGGCCGAGATGCGGCTGGCCGAGCACCTCCACGACGGGGACAAGCTGTCCCCCGGGGGCGAGCGCGAGCTGCTGCGGTTCGTTGAGGACTCCCTGCGCATCGCCGAGGACAAGGGCGTGGAGGACATCATGGCCTTCGCCACCTCGGCCGTACGGGAGGCGGTCAACGGGGAGGACGTCCTCGGCCGCCTGCGGTCCGCGACCGGCGTGGACGTCCAGGTCCTTTCCGGGCAGGACGAGGCGCGGCTGACGTTCCTCGCCGTGCGGCGCTGGTTCGGCTGGTCGTCCGGGAGGCTGCTGGTGCTGGACATCGGCGGCGGCTCCCTGGAGATCGCCTCGGGGGTGGAGGAGGCGCCGGACGTCGCGGTCTCGCTCCCCGTCGGAGCGGGGCGCATGACGCGCAGGTGGTTCAGCGCCGACCCGCCTCCCGCCGAGGAGGTGCGGAACATGCGCAGGCAGGTGCGCGCTGAGATCGGCAGGATCGTCGGCGACGTGGTGAAGTACGGCCGCGCGGACCACGCGGTGGCGACGTCCAAGACGTTCAAGCAGCTCGCCCGCATCGCCGGGGCCGCTCCGTCGGGCGAGGGGTCCTACGTCAAGCGGGTGCTGAACCGCGAGGACCTGTCGCGCTGGACCGAGCGGCTCACCACGATGAGCAACTCCCGGCGCGCCGACCTGCCCGGGGTCTCGGTGGGGCGCGCGCCGCAGCTTCTGGCGGGCGCGGTCGTGGCCGAGGCCACGATGGACCTGTTCGACACCCCCGAGCTGGAGATCTGTCCCTGGGCGCTGCGCGAGGGCGTGATCCTTCGCCGCCTGGACGGCATGCCCGGTTCGTGACCCATGACGTGACGGTCGTCACACGGGTCCCGCCGATGTGCCGTGGCGCCCTCCGTGTGCAGGAGAATCAGTCTTTCCACCTGCGTATGGAGAAGTGTGAGCGCGCTCATCCAGGGCACGTGTCCACCGCGACAACACAAGAGGAGGATGGGCGATGATGGCGCTCATCGGCGCGGCCTACACGATGCTGGCCGTTCTGATGCTCACGGGACTCGCCCTCATACTGATCGCGGTGATGACGCTGATCTGCCTGGCGTTGATGGCCTCGACCACGAGTCCCGAGCCCGAGGCCGGCGCGGCCGACCGGCGAGAAGGACCCGCGACCGCCGCGGGCCGCGTGGAAGGCGTCCCCGCCGAGGTCCCTCGGGCCCGGCGGGAGGGTCCGGCGGCCGAAGGCCCTCCGGCCCGGCGTGAAGGGCTCGCGGCCCGGCGTGACGGCCGACCGGCGGCGTCCGGCGAGCGCGAGACCGCGACCCGGCCCGTCCAGGGCCGGCGTGACGCCCGCCCGGTCGTGGGCCAGTGGGACGGCCGCGCGGCGGTCGTCAGGGGCGGGGGACAGCCAGGGGTGTGGTGAGACGTCCCCCCGCCGCCGGTCCCGCGAATCCGCCCAGAAGCGGAGTCGGTCCCGCGAATCCGCTCAGAAGCCGAAAGAGCCGAAAGAGCCGAAAGAACGGCGTCACCGGGGCGGCGCCGCCTCCACGCGGTGCTTGGCGAGGTGGGCCAGCACCGCCTGGTTGGCCTCCCAGCCGTCGGGGAACTTCACCGGGACGTTCAGCCGCACCGCCTCGGAGGACGGATGCGCGTCGAGCAGCTCGGGGATCCCCGCGCGGGCGACCACGACGCAGGCGTGCCGGTGCCGCGAGGTGAGCACGCACAGCCGTCCGGACTCCAGGTGGAAGGCCGTCGCGTCCCTGCGCCCCGAGAGCGGGTGCAGGACGATCGTCACGTCGTACTCGCGGCCCTGGAGGCGGTTCGCGGTGTCCACGGTCACCCCCTCGGGCAGGCCCGTGGCCTGGATCGCGGCCACCTGGTCGCGGTGCGCGGCGCCGATGGCGACGCGGCCGGGCGTGACCGGGTGCTCGCCCCGCTCGGAGCGCGTGACGGGCGCGCGCTGCAGCAGCCGCGCGGCCAGCACGGCCACCGCCTGGACGGCCTCGGCGTCGGTGCGCACCGTGTGCCGGCTCGGCAGCTCGTACAGCGCCCAGCCGGACTCCGCCGCCTCCTCCAGCGCGGCGTCGTACGCCGTGCGCATGCCGCCCGCCGTGAACGACAGGCCCCGGTCGCCGGGCCCGGTGCCGGCCTTGAACCCGGTGTAGGGGTAGAACGCCTCCGACACGACGGGGGCGGCCGAGGCGGGCAGCCTCCAGGACACCGGGAGCCGGTGGACCGGAAGGTCGGGATTGTGACGCAGGAGCACGGCCACCGCGCTCTGGAGCGGATCCCACGACAGGCCCGCCCAGCGGTCGCCGTCCACGATCGAGAACGGGTCGAGCTGGCCGGGGTCGCCGACGAACAGCGCCCGCTCGAACAGCCCCGCGATGCGCAGCAGCTTGTCCGAGCGCATCTGGTAGGCCTCGTCGACGATGGCCCACGGCCACTTTCGGTCGCCGACCCAGGCCCACTTGTCGGCGGTGGCCACCACCACCGCCGGGTCGCCGAGATCGGGCAGCTTGGTGCCGACGCTCGCCTTCCCCACGACCCGCCGCGGTACGACGTAGTCGGCGGCGGAGAGCCGGCCGATGGGCAGGCCGGGATGCTCGGCCGCCAGCCGGACGATCAGGTCGTCCACCTGCTCGTTCGTCTGGGCGATGATCATCAGGGGCTCGCCGGTGGCGGCGAGGTGCCCGGCGGCCCTGACCACCAGCGTGGACTTGCCCGCGCCCGGAGGCGAGTCGACGACCACGCCACGGTGCCTGGGCAGGTCGGCGAGCACGGCGTCGACGACGCCTGCCGCCTCCGCCGCAGGGGAGACGTGCCTCCCGGTCATGTGCGCCGCCGGGTCCGGCGGGAGCGCCGCGTCCTCATGACCACTCCTCCTCTGGCTCCTCGTCGGCGGGGACGTGCTCCGGCGGCGGGCCGCCGTGGGTCCACGGGGTGTCCTCGGGCGCGGGCAGACTCGCCGGGGGCTGGAACTCGTCGGTGAGGGCGGCGTAGCACAGGCGCTCGCCGACCTCCGGCACGGCGCCCGGCGTCGCCGCCTTGCCGCGCCCCATCCCCTTGACGATCTTCAACGTGACGTGCTCGCCGGAGATCTCGACGACCTCGGCCTGCTGGCCGCGCCGTTCGGGCGTGCCGAGCCGCGCGCCGGGCGCGAGCCGTACCGGGTCGCTCGTGCGCAGGGTGAGCAGCGGCCGGAGCTTGCGCCCCCGGCCCTCGCCCTCGGCGTGGTCCGGATCGGTGGCGACGACGGTGCCGGTGAACGCCTCGCCGGTCAGGCGGTAGGCGGCCATGACCAGCGGATCGTCGTAGGCCCGCTGCGCGTCGTAGGAGGCGCGCGCCCGTTCCATGCGGGCCAGCCGCGAGGCGGCCCCGACCGCGCTGTCCCGCTTCGGCTGGGGAGGGCCGCCCTCGGCGAGCTGGGCGGCGAAGTTGGTGAAGGCCGCCCGGTCGGCCTCCCAGCGGACCGCGGCGCCCGGCCCGGCGGGCAGCGCGCCGAGCAGGCCGATGGCCCGCCACATCAGCCGCCAGGTCGGTTCGAGCTGGGAGCGCACCGCCTCGCCGACCCTGGCGGCGGCCCGGTCGCCACGCGTCTCCTCGTACGCCCTGATGGCGGGCGCGAGCACCTCGGTGTCGAAGCCGGGGTCGGTGGCAGGGCCCGCGGGCGGCCAGATCAGGGGATCCTCCGCCTCCCGGGCGGCGCTCGCCCCGCTCATGCCCGGCGGCGGGTCGATCCAGCTCACCAGCGAGGCGAGGTTCGCGTCCTCCAGCGCGCTCTGCCCGGTCGCCCAGTGCAGGGAGAGCGCCTCGGTGGCCGCCATGAGCAGGGCGGAGCCGGGGTACTGCGCCCGCTGGGCCAGGAAGGTCAGCCACCGGCCCAGCACCGGCACCGAGGGGTGCACGGCGTACGGCCCCTCGGCGCGGCGGAACCGGGTGGAGCGGCCCAGCATGTGGACGAAGGCGACGGCGCTCCGGTTCGGCACGATCAGCTGCGGGGCGTCGACGCAGCGCTCGTACGGCTCCGCGCCGCGCCGCTCGACCGTCTCCGTCGCCTTCTGCAGGCCCTCGACGTACGGCAGGAGGATCTCGGCCAGCTCGGCGGCGAAGGCGAACCGCAGGTCGCGGTCGCGCGGCTGGGGGACCACGAGCAGCCGGGGACGATCGGGATCGGTGCCCGCCATCGCGGCCAGCGGCGCCGCCGCCTCACCCGCCATCCGGAGCGGGATGAACACCATGGGCCGCTCGGACAGGTGGCAGTGGCGCACGGTCGCGAGCCGCCGCGCCGTACCCGTCTGGACGGCGCGCAGGCGCGCGAGCGCGGCCAGCGTGCTCACGACACCCCCGCGACCGGAAGGCTCAGCATGGTCTTGGACCTCCGTGGACGGGGGTGCTCACGACACCTCCGCGTAGATGCGGTCGGCCAGGCGGAGCAGGCGGGCGATCTCCTCCTGGCCCTCGCCCGGGGTGAGCGAGCCGTCGGCGAGGCCCAGCGCCTCGGCCACGGTCGCCACCCCGCCGAGCGCGTCGCGGACCTGACGTCCGAGCAGGTCGGTGGAGCCCCCGGCCGCCGCCTCGTCCCGGCAGAAGAAGCACAGGTCACAGGTCGACAGGCAGTCGGGCGCGTACCGGGCGTCGACGCCGCGCACCGCGTCACGCAGCTCCGCCACCGGGCGGGTCGGCACTCCCTCGGCGTCCAGCGCCAGGTCGAAGGTCAGCTCGGGCTCCAGCGCGTCCACGATCGCGCCGACGCGCGTCATGCGGGCGAGCTGCCGTCTGAGCACGGCGAGCTCCCTGCGCACGTCCACCAGCGTCGCGGTGGGGCGGTTCGCGAAGTTCTCGGGGCACACCAGCACGACGTCGTGGGACACCCGCTGGGGATCGTGGCCGAGATCCTCCAGAAGGTTCCTCAGCGCCAGCACGTACACGGCGGCCTGGCGGGCCGCCGCCGCGACCTTCTCTGGCTCGGCCTGCCCGTCGATGACGGCGAACGACTTGATCTCCACGATGTGGAACCGGCCGCCCAGCCGGAACGCCACCACGTCGGGCTCCAGGTAGGAGCTGTGGCCGGCGATGTCCAGCCGCAGCAGCGGATGGTCGTAGAGCGTGCCCGCGTCGTCGCCGTCGCGGGCCGCGGTGTCGATGAGCTTGCGGGTGTGGGAGTGGCGCAGGTGCGCGGACGGGTCGCCGCCGATGTCGCCGAGATCGGTGTACGCCGCCAGAGGGATCGGCAGGCCGAGGAGCTCGCGGAGCAGCCTCAGCAGTTCGGCGCAGCCGCTCTCCTTGACCAGCGCCTCGAACAGGTTGCCGCGGGTGATGGCGAAGGGCGACTGGCCGAAGGGCGCGGGAAAGCCCAGGTGGGTGGCCGTCGCGTCCTTGTCGATGCCGGCGGCGTCCAGCACGGCGCGGCGCGCGCACCCGGGGTTGGCCGCCAGGGCGGCGATGGCCCGCGCGTCGTGGGGGCGCGGCGGCACCGGGCCGCGCAGCCGGTCGAGTCGGTCCACCTCGCGCCTCTCTTCGGGCCGTTCCACCTCACGCCTCTCTTTGGACCAGGGTCAGGACGGTGCCGCCGAACAGGCGCTCGGCGTCACGCAGCCGGTCGCGCGCGCGGCCGGCGATCTCCGCGCGGGCCGCGGCGTCGGCGGCGGCGTGGACCTCCAGCTCCGCCTTGGCCGCCTTGACCACGGTCACGGGATCGGGCGCGGCGCCAGGGACGTTGTGTGCCAGCCGGGACAAAAGCCGCTGCGCGCTCGGCGGGGGCGGCTCACCGGCCTCGGCCAGCCGGATGATGTGCCCGGCCACCCGGATCGCGGTGGTCAGGAAGTCGACACGGGGGCTCAGCGGCCCGACGACCCGTTGCTCCAGCGGCCAGGTGCTGACGGCCAGCAGCCCCCGGGAGGCGGAGAGCCGATCGGTGAGCGCGGCGCACAGGTAGTACGGCCGGGCGAACGGCGAGGTGCGGAAGGACCGCTCCTCGTCCCTGCGCAGGCTGGTGAGCTGGGTGCCCTTGAGCGAGCCCGCGCGCAGGGCCCCGTGCACGGCCACGATCATCTTGGCGGCGGCGGGCACGCCGAGCAGGGTGAGCGCCTGGTGGACCTGCTCGCGGACCGGGAGCAGCGAGCCGGGTCGCGCTTCGTCCTCCTCCTCGCGGGCGGGGTCGTGGGCGGTGAGCGCCTGGTCCCACGCCCGCTCCGCCCTTCGGAGCTCGGCGCGCAGCGACCGGGCGAGGACGCTCTCGCGGGCTCGCACGGCCTGCCGGATCTCACCGCGGAGCGCGGTGATGCGCTCCTCCAGATCGTCCAGCGATTCACTCACGCCCGGAGCGTACCAACAGTTCCCTTGAGTTCCAGTGATTTCCAGGCGTGTGCCTCAGCTCAGGGGCCTGAAGTACGTGCCGGGCCGGTCCTGGCCGATCACCCCGCCCACGCACCGGTAGATCCGGACGCCCTGCTTGAAGGCCTCCGGGGTGGGCGGCAGCACCGACACCATCCATTTGCCGGGGGCGATGGCCTTGGCCGGGCCGTACGTCGACTGGATGAGCACCGGCATCGAGCAGAGCTTCTTGACCGTCGGATGACCTTCGAGGTCCTCCATGTCGTAGGTGATCGTATCGGCGGGCATCGGGGCCACGGCGAAGGTCTCCCACGCGTGGGTCTCCTCGCAGCCGCGCCTCTTCACCGTCACCGACCCCGCGGTCGAGACGATGCCGCCCCAGCACTCGGCCTCCCGCCCGCACGCGGCGTTCGCGCCCGCGACCGCCGCGGCCGGGCAGTTCTCGGTGGTGGTGCTCACCTCGCCCGCCGTCACCTTCGAGCCGGGGGCGGAGGAGATCGCGCTCGGCGGGTCGTACCCGTTCGGCGTGGTCGTCGCGGTGACGTTCCCGGGCACCTGGCCCTCGTGCAGCATGATCGCCGTCCCGATGGTCAGCAGCAGCGCGAACACGCCCGCGACCACGACGTACATCCCCGCCTGTGAGGACGGCGCCGGCGCCTGGGGAGGCCGCGTGACCGCCGACGCTCGCGCGCCCGGTCCCGTCGCGCCGCCCCGCGCCGGGCGGCCGTTTCCCGCATCGCGCGAGGACGGCCCGGACGGCCGGGGGGCGGGACGCGACGCCCCGGGATGCCCGGGCGGCCCGGCGTGCGCGGGCGACGCCGCCGGCCGCGGTGACCTGGACGGCGTGGCCCCGGACGGCGCCGCGTGCGCGTCGCGCGAGGCGGGGAGCGCGGAGGCCGGAAGGGACGACAGCGCGTCCCTCAGGGCGGCGGCCGAAGGGATGCGCTCGCGGGGATCGGTGGCCATCCCCGCCCGCAGGACCGCGGTCAGGCCCGCGGGGACACCGGGGATCTCCGGGATCGGCCGGCGGTGCATCGCCATGATCATCGCGATGTTCACCACCCCGCCCTCGGGGAAGCGCGGCGGCCGGCCGTTGAGCAGGGCGTACAGCGTGGCCGACAGCGAGTACACGTCGCCGGCAGGGCTCGGCTCGGCCAGCTCGAACGCCTCGGGCGGCCCGAAGGCGGGGGTCAGCGACTCGCGCGTAACCGACATGTCGCCCTCGGCGTGCGCGCTCGTGGCCAGCCCGAAGTCCGACAGCGCCACCATGCCGTAGCCGTTGACCAGGATGTTGGCCGGTTTGACGTCGCGGTGCAGCACGCCCGCCGCGTGCGCCGCCGCCAGCGCGTCCGCGATGCGCACGCCGATGTCGCGGACCTCGCGCGGGCCCAGGGGCCCTTCGCCGCGCAGCCGGTCGGCCAGCGACCCGCCGGGGCACAGCTCCAGCACCATGTACGGCCGGCCGTCGCCGAGCACGCCCGCGTCGTAGACGTCGGCCACGTGGGGATGACCGGACAGGGCCCCGGCCGAGGTGACCTCCCGCATGAACCGCCGCCGGTCACGCTCGGAGACCAGCACGCGGTTGTCGACCTTGAGGGCGACCTCGCGGCGCACGGCGAGCTGCCGGGCGCGGTAGACCACGCCGAATCCGCCCTGCCCGAGGATCCCGAGCACCTCGTAGCCCGGCACCTCCGGCGCTCCAGGCTCGGTCACCTTCCACCTCCATCGCGGCACGCGAGCGGCACACTACCGGAACGGTTCGCCGGTGTATGGGCAGAGATCACACTTTCGCGCTGATCGGGTGGTGATAGGGGAGGGAGTCCCCATGATCCGGCGACAGCGGTACGTGACCGTGAAGTACCCCTATGCTGTCCTGCATGGCGACCGTGGCGGGGATCGGCGGACGGGATCCGGACCGGCGCCGGGCGCTGCTCGACGCGGCCGACCGGGTCATCCGGCGCGAGGGCCCGCAGGCGTCGATGGCGGCCATCGCCGCCGAGGCGGGCATCACCAAGCCCATCCTCTACCGGCACTTCGGCGACAAGAGCGGCCTCTACCAGGCGCTGGCCGACAGGCACATCCGCACGGTGATCAAGCAGCTGCGCCGCGAGTTCGCAAGGGCCCGCACCGGCCTGCGCACCCGGGCCCGGGCCACCATCGAGACCTACCTCGACATGATCTCGGCCAACCTCAACCTCTACCGCTTCCTGTTCCACCGCGCCGGCGCCGAGGACAGCCGCACCCACTCCCACATGGCCGGCATCGTGCGCAGCCTGGGGGAGGAGCTCGGCGCGGTCATCGCCGCCGACGGCACCGTGTCCGACCCGGTACGTGCGCAGATCCTCGGGCACGCGTTCGTCGGCATGGTGCAGACGACGGGCGACTGGTGGCTGGAGCACCATGAGGTCGACCGGCGGCAGGTGGTCGAGAGCCTCGTGGACGTCATCGTCGCCGCCCTGGAGGGAACCTTCGCGCCGGATCCCTCCTGAGCGCCGGCGCGGAGGCGGGCCGTCAGCGGGAGCCGGACAGCTCGATCTCTTGGACCCGGGGGTCGCCCTCGTCGGCCAGGTAGTCGGAGGGGCGGGTGGCGTCGTCCCCGTCGGCGAACTTGCCGGCCCGCGCGATCAGCGTCCCGGCGACCGCGACGACGAGGTTGACGGCCAGGGCGAGGAAACCGGCGTAGATCGTCATCTTGGTGTCCAGGCCCAGCTTCGACAGCGCGAACGCCGAGCCGCCGAAGTGGGCGTGGTCGGTCGCCGGGTTGGCGACGTTGTAGAGCATCAACATGCCGGACGCCATGCCGGCGGCCCACCCCGCGATCAGGCCGCCCCGGTGGAACCAGCGGGTGTACAGGCCGAGGCCGACCGAGGGCAGGGTCTGCAGGATGATGACGCCACCGATGAGCTGGAGGTCGATGGAGAACTGCGGGTCGATCAGCAGGATGACGAGTACCGCGCCGATCTTCACCACGAGCGAGGCGATCTTGCTGACGGCCGCCTCCTGGGCGCTGGTGGCGTCCCGCCTGACGTACTCCTTGTAGATGTTGCGCGTGAACAGGTTCGCGGCGGCGATCGACATGATGGCGGCGGGGACGAGCGCGCCGATGCCGACGGCGGCGTAGGCCACCCCGGCGAACCAGTCGGGGAACATCTTGTCGAACAGCAGCGGTACCACCGTGTTGGCGTCCGCCTTGCCGCCGGCGGTGACGGGCTTGATCCCGGCGGCGATCGCCATGTAGCCGAGCAGCGCGATCAGGCCAAGGAGCAGGCTGTATGCGGGCAGTGCGGACATGTTCCGCTTGATCACCCCGCGGTTGCGCGCCGCCAGCACCCCGGTGACGCTGTGCGGGTACAGGAACAGCGCCAGGGCCGACCCGAACGCCAGCGTGACGTACTGGAGCTGGTTGTTCGGGTTGAGCAGGATGCCGTCACCCGGGGCCGGGGTGGCGTCGAACTTGGCCCGGGCCGCGTCGAAGATCGAGCCCCAGCCGCCGAGCCTGCTCGGGATGTAGATGATCGCCACCAGGATGACCAGGTAGATCAGGCCGTCCTTGACGAACGCGATCAGCGCGGGCGCGCGCAGGCCCGACTGGTAGGTGTAGGCCGCGAGGATCGCGAAGGCGATGATGAGCGGCAGGTCGCCGGTGACGCCCATGGTCTTCAGCACGGCCTCGATCCCGACGAGCTGCAGCGCGATGTACGGCATGGTGGCCACCAGGCCCGTGATCGCGATCAGCAGCGCCAGGGTGGGGGAGCCGAAGCGGGCGCGGACGAAGTCGGCCGGGGTGACCATGCCGTGCACGTGGGCGACCGACCACAGCCGGATCAGCACGAGGAACACCAGCGGGTAGGTGACGATCGTGTACGGCAGGGCGAAGAAGCCCGTCGCCCCCGCGCCGAACAACAGCGCGGGCACGGCCACGAACGTGTAGGCGGTGTACAGGTCGCCGCCGACGAGGAACCACGTGATCCACGAGCCGAACTTCCGGCCGCCGAGCCCCCACTCGTCCAGTGTCGCCAGGTCGTCGGGACGGCGCCAGCGGGCCGCGACGAACCCCATGCCGCTCACGACCACGAACAGGATCGCGAAGACGATCAGCTCGGTGACGTGCCCGCTCATCGCCCGCTCCGCTTCTTGCCCACCTGGTAGACGATCGTGGTGGCGCCGACGCCGAGGATGATGAACGCGAGCTGCAGCCAGTAGAACAGCGGGAACCCGAACAGGCGCGGCTCGTCGGCGTTGTAGAGGGCGGGGATCAAGGGAATCGCGATCGGCACGAGCAGCAGCCGGTTCCACGGGCTGCGATCGCTTCGGGCCGGGCGCTGATCGCTGGGTGGCGTCGTCAACACACTCTCCTAGGGAGAAGAGAGGCGTAACTAGCCTGATGGGGCTAGTTATCCGGTTGTGCGGAAGCGTAATTTCGCGACGGGGTCGCGCGCCTCACCATTCGCCGAACGGACCTGTTGGCGCGCCGAGCGGCGACGCCGGCGCCGCCCGCAGGGGCACGGGGGCATCGGTCCAGGTCAGCGGTGGTGTCGCGGGTGCCGTACGCCTCCGGGGCGGGCACTTCGGCGACGGTATCGGGCCGGTCGCCGAACACGCGTCCGCAGCGCCTTGACAACGCTGCCCGCATCTCGTAAAGACCGGTGAAAAGTCGTGCCGGGGACGGCTCGCAGGGGTCGTCAGCTCGCGGCGTGGGGCAGGATGACGGCCGAGGGATGGTCCGGGTCGTGGAAGATCTCCTGGTCGGCCGCGACCGACAGGTGGCCGGTCCCGAGGGGCTCGCCGGTTCCGAGGTTGCGGGCCAGCCGGGGGTAGGCGCCGCTCGCCACGTGCACGCGCACGCGGTGACCCTTCTTGAAGCGGTGGGCGATCGGCCACAGGTCGACCTCGACGCGGCGGACGCCCTCCTCGTCCTCCGGCGGCGCACCGGGCAGAAGGCGCCGTACGCCCTCGCACACGTTGAGCGAGGTGCCGTCCGGATGCACGTCGCACACCCGGACCACCAGGTCGGTGTGGCGCGTGCTGGATCTGAGGAACACCTCCGCGGTGACCGGGCCGATCAGGTCGAGGTCCTCGCCGAGCGCGTCGCCGGTGTAGACGAGCACGTCGGAGCGCCCCTCCAGGCGGCGGTTGTCGCGGGGGGCGGAGTTCCCGAGCAGGGTCGGCCCGCCGGAGACGGGCGTCGGCCGCGCCGGGTTGTAGCGGTACCGGTCGGGATAGGACCCGGCGGCCGGGTTGGCGGTCGCCAGGCCGAACCCCGGCTGCAGGTGCCAGCGCCGCTTCCTGGTGCCGGGCACGGGCCAGTCCTCGAAGTCGCGCCACTCGTCCGCGCCCGTGACGTACAGCCGCACGGGGCTGGCGCGCAGCCCGGAGGTGTCGCCGAGCAGGTGGGCGCGGAACCAGGCGAGCGCGTCGAGGTTGGCGAGGCGGCCGTGCCGCACGTCGGCGTGGTGCCACGGCCCGACCGTGAGGTACGGCCGGCGCCCGGCGGCCCGCATGGCCATGTAGTCCTTGAGCTGCCATGGCAGGAAGACGTCGTACCAGCCGCCGGTCATGGTGACCGCCGCGTCCACCTCGCCCACGGTGGCCGAGAAGTCCCTCTTCTTCCAGAACGGCACGGCGGGGTCGGCGTGGTGGGTGAGCACCTCCTGGAAGAACGGGAGCTGCCGGCCGGCCGCCAGCACGTCGAGCTCTCCGATCGGCCGCCCGGAGAGCACGGCCCGCTGGGTGCGGCGGGGGGCGAAGAACACCGCCGCCCCGCTGAGCGGCCCGGACATCAGGGCGGTGAGCGTGCTCCAGCTCAGCGTGGACTCAAGGGCGAACGAACCGCCGACGTAGGCGGCGTCGCGGAACTGCGACGCGGTGACCTGGGTGGCCATGGCCTTCAGGTCCGGGCCCGCGTACGGCGCGATCGCCCACTGCGCGTAACCGAGGTAGCTGGGGCCGTGCATGGCGAAGCTCCCGCCGTACCAGGGCTGGGCCCGCATCCACTCGACCGTCGCGAGGCCGTCGTCCTGCTCGTCCAGGGGGGTGAGCTCGCCGCCCGACCCGAACCCGCCCCGGCAGCTCTGCAGGATCACCTGGAAGCCCTGCCGCGCGAAGGCCCTGCCGTACGCCAGCCCGAACAGGCCGCGCCTGCCGTACGGTGAGCGGATGAGGATGGTGGGGGGCCTGCTCACGCCGATCGGGATGTAGCGGTCGGCCAGCAGGAGGACGCCATCCGGCATGGGGACCTGCACGTCCCTGTGGACGACCACCCTGTACTGAACCCGAGCCATGAGCGCTCCTGCCTGTAAGCGGAGTCATACCCCGGTTGATGTAAGCAGCGCTTTACTCACTGGTAACATGCTAGTGCTATCGGCCGCCGGGCGCTGTGACGTATGTCACTCATCCGGCGTCCGTCCCCGCGCCGGGCTGTTGGCCGAAGAAGTGGCGGCGGGTCCGTAAGGCCGCTACCATTTGGCCATGCGAACGATTTCACCTGCTCAGTGGTGGCGCCGCTCCTAGGCGGCGCATGTTTCGCATTCATTTCGGACGGCCGCCCCGGGAGGCGGCCTTTTTCATGCCCACCCGGGGCCAAATCGAAGATCCAGAAGGGCGAGGCAAGGGTGGACACGAGCGGATATACAACCGCGGGCGGCATCGGTGTCGAGGTGACGACCGCCGACGTTCCCGAGTCCGTGCTGGAGGAGGTGGTCTCCTCCCTCGGCGAGCGGCGCGGCGGCGTGCTGTCCTCGGGCATGGAGTACCCCGGCCGGTACAGCCGATGGCACCTCGCCTACATCGACCCCGTCCTGGAGATCGTCGCCCGGGGACGCGAGATCTCCGCGCGGGCGCTGAACGAGCGCGGCAGGGTCGTGCTGCCCGCCGTCACCTCCTGCCTGCTCGCCGCGGGCAAGACCACGACGGAGCCGACCGTGGACCACGTCGAGGTCCACGTCGCCGAGTCCGAGGACATCCTGCCCGAGGAGATGCGCAGCCGCCGTCCCACGGTCTTCACGGCCATCCGCGAGGTGATCGCCGCCTTCGCGGGCGACGACGAGCACCTCGGGCTGTACGGGGCGTTCGGCTACGACCTGGCCTTCCAGTTCGAGCCGATCAGGCAGGCGCTCGAACGCGAGGGCGACCAGCGCGACCTGGTCCTCCACCTGCCCGACCGGGTCATGGTGATCGACCGCAAGCGGGAGACAAGTCGGGAGTACCTCTACGAGTTCACCGTCGACGGCGTCTCGACCCGCGGCCTCCCGCGCACCGGGGAGTCCGTCCCGCTTCCCCCCACACCCACCCAGATCCCGAAAAATCCGGAGCAGGGGGAGTACGCGGAGGTCGTGGAGGCCGCCAAGCAGAAGTTCCGGCGTGGCGACCTGTTCGAGGTGGTCCCCGGGCAGGTCTTCCACGCCTCCTGCGACGACCCCTCCGGCTTCTACCGGGGCCTGCGCAAGATCAACCCCGCGCCGTACGAGTTCCTGTTCAACCTCGGCGAGGGCGAGCACCTGGTCGGCGCCTCGCCGGAGATGTACGTCCGCGTCCAGGGCGACAGGGTCGAGACCTGCCCGATCTCCGGCACGATCGCGCGCGGCGCCAACCCCGTGGAGGACGCCGAGGCCATCCGCACGCTGCTCAGCTCGGTGAAGGAGGAGTCCGAGCTGACCATGTGCACCGACGTCGACCGCAACGACAAGTCGCGCATCTGCGTCCCGGGCACGGTCCAGGTCATCGGCCGCCGCCAGATCGAGATGTACTCCCGCCTCATCCACACCGTCGACCACATCGAAGGCCGGCTGCGCCCCGGGTTCGACGCCCTGGACGCCTTCCTCACCCACATGTGGGCCGTCACCGTCACCGGGGCGCCCAAGACCTGGGCGATGCAGTTCATCGAGGACCACGAGGCGACCGCCCGGCGCTGGTACGGCGGCGCCGTCGGCTACCTCGGCTTCGACGGGTCGATGAACACCGGCCTCACCCTGCGCACCGCCCAGATCCGCGACGGCGTGGCGACGGTCCGCGCCGGCGCGACGCTGCTGTTCGACTCCGACCCCGGCGCCGAGGAGCGGGAGACCGAGCTGAAGGCCAGCGCCCTGCTCGGCGCCCTCGCCGCCGTCGGCGCCCCGCCGGAGCGGGCCGTGCCGGCGGCGTCGGCCGAGCGCCCGGGGGAGGGGGTGAAGGTCCTGCTCGTCGACTACGAGGACTCCTTCGTCAACACCCTCGCCGACTACTTCCGCCAGCACGGCGCCGACGTCGTCACCCTGCGCCACGGCTTCCCGCTCACCATGCTCGACGAGGTCGCCCCGGACCTGGCGGTGCTCTCGCCCGGCCCCGGGTGGCCGTCCGACTTCGGCTGCTCCGACCTCGTCGGCGCCCTGTACGCCAGGGGGCTGCCCGTCTTCGGCGTCTGTCTCGGCCTGCAGGCGATGGTCGAGCACGCGGGCGGCACCCTGTCGCTGCTGCCCCACCCCGAGCACGGCAAGAGGGGGCTGGTCCGCAGGGTGGGCGACAGCGCGCTGCTCGACGGGCTGCCGGGCGAGTTCACCGGCGCCCGCTACCACTCGCTGCACGCCAAGCAGCCTGAGGTGAAAGGCTTCACGGTCACCGCGCTGACCCCCGACGGCGCGGTCATGGCCATCGAGGACACCGTCAACCGCCGGTTCGGCGTCCAGTTCCACCCCGAGTCCATCCTCACCGCCGAGGGCGGCGCCGGATCCCGGATCGTCGCCAACGTGTTGAGGCTGTGCCGGGGTTCGGTGGAGGCGGCGGAGAAGTAGCGGCCGAAGCCGGGGCGCGCCCTCAGAGTCCACAGGCCGGACACCGGCGTGAGGGCGCGACCCGGCGGCGGGCGGCCGTGGCGCCTGCGATCACGATCCGCCGCGACATCCCCCGAAGCGAAGCCACTCCGTTACGATGTGGGCGGCCTAGACGAGGGGGATCCGAGGCGTGGAATTCGTGAGCGATGTGACGGTGGAGCTGGTCAGGCACAGCGCGGCCGACTCCGACGTGGTCTGGGCCGCCCGGGTGTCCACCGCCGGGGAGCAGTCCCTGGAGGCGGTCCACCAGGATCCCGAGCGCTCCAAGGGCCTGATCAACTTCCTCATGCGCGACCGGCACGGCAGCCCGTTCGAGCACAACTCGATGACCTTCTTCATCAACGCGCCGATCCTGGTCTTCCGCGAGTTCCACCGGCACAGGGTCGGCTGGTGCCTCGCAGGCGATTCCGAGATCACGCTGGTGAGCGAGAAAGGGCATGTTCGCCGCCGGACCATCGCGGAGCTCTACCGGCTCTGGCATCACGGCGTCGATGGCACCAGGCCCCGCGCGGGTGGGGGAGCGCCGCAGTACACGCGCCGTGACCATGTGCGGTGTTTCGACGAGACGACCCTGCTGGAGTCACAGGGCAAGATCCTCGATGTCATGGAGTCCGGGGTCAAGCGGCTGATCCGTCTCGGCACCGCGAGCGGCCGGTCGCTGAGGTGCTCCGTGGACCACGCCGTCCTCACTCCCGAGGCCTGGCGCAAGGCGGGGGAGCTGGAGGTCGGAGACAAGGTCATGATCGGCGAGACCGGGCCGCGTCCCTCCGAAGCGCCCACGCGCGGAGGAAAGCCGCCGGTCGCCGAACCCGACCCGATCGTCTCGATCGGTGACGGCGGCGAGGAGATGACCTACGATCTGTCGGTCGAGGGCCCCTGGCACAACTTCCTTGCCAACGGCGTGGTCGTTCACAATTCGTACAACGAGGAGAGCGGAAGGTACCGCGAGCTTCAGCCGGTCTTCTATGTGCCCGGGCGGGCGCGGAAGCTCGTGCAGGAGGGCAAGCCGGGCCGCTACCAGTTCGTCGAGGGCGACGACGAGCAGCACAAGCTGGTGACCGAGACCATGGAGAGCTCCTACCGGCGGTCGTACGAGGCCTACCAGGAGATGCTGGCGGCGGGCATCGCCCGCGAGGTCGCGCGGGCCGTGCTGCCCGTCGGCCTGTTCTCCTCCATGTACGCCACGTGCAACGCCCGCTCGCTGATGCACTTCCTGTCCCTGCGCACCAAGGACGAGCGCGCGAGCGTGCCGTCGTTCCCGCAGCGCGAGATCGAGATGGTGGCCGAGAAGATGGAGGCGTTCTGGGCCGGGCTGATGCCGCTCACCCACGCCGCCTTCAACGCCGCCGGCCGCGTCGCCCCCTAGCGGGGCGCAGCGCTCAAGGGTGCCGTGCGCTCCGGCACCCCGTCGCCGCGCTGAGAGTCGGCCGGCCCGCACCCCCCGGTGGCGGGCCGTCATCGGGGGCTCTCTACAGGGCGGGAAGCACGTAGACCTCCGCGCCCGGGGGTAAGGCGCAGGCCAGCCCGCCTAGGCGGCGGGCGTTCTCCCCGCACACGAACATGCTGATGTGGCGGCGGATCCCGCCGTGCTCGTCGCAGAGCCGCTTCTCCAGCAGGGGGTGGGTGCGCCGCAGGGTGTGGAGCGCCGCGCCCAGCGTGGGGCGGCTCTCGTCGGAGTCGGCGACGGCGAAGACGCGGACCTCGGTGGCCCCGCTGCCCCAGTGCCCGAGCGCGCTGGGCAGCACGAATGTCACGAGCGTGACCGGCTTGGCCATCGGAGTCAGCGCACCGCCGTGGCGACAGGCAAGGCCCGTGCGACGTGGGGGGAGGAACGCCTCGTGTCGGCGGCGAGCAGGGTGCCCTGCATGATCGCCCTTCCTTTCGCGGTGTCGGGGCCGCATCGCCTGTCCCCCCGGCTCGGCGTGGTCGCCCGATCGGCATGTCGGCCGCTGCGCGCGGATCGGCATCATCGTGTCACGTTGCCCGGGCACCCGCCGGACTCCGCGTGATTTGGGTGATCAGTTCGCCCGGATAGTCCGCTGATATCTGGTTGCTCGCGGGAACTCGGCCGCGACTCCCCGGGGATGGGGTCGCAGTGGATGCGCGCCGGGGGCACACCCTCGTTCTGGAGCCGCCGCACGGTCTCGTTGACCATGGCGGAGGGGCCGCAGACGTACACGTCGTGGTCGGCCCACGAGTGGAAGCGCTGTACGACGTCCGGGAGCGAGCCGCGCATGCCGTCGTAGCCGGGCTCGCCGGACACCACCGGCAGGACCCGCAGCCACGGGAAGGCGGCCTCCATGCGGATCAGGTCGTCGAGGTCGTACAGCTCGCCGGCGGTGCGGGCGCCGACCAGCAGGTGGATGTTCGGGCGGCGGCCCGAGGCGATGACGTGCTCGATGATGGCCTTGAGCGGGGCGAGGCCGGTGCCCCCGGCGACGCAGATGATGTCGCGCGCGTGCTCGCCGTCCGGGGGCGCCATGGTGCCGACCGGCGGGCCGAGGAGCACGGTGTCGCCGATCCGCGTGTGCGAGACCAGGGCCGAGCTGACCCACCCGCCGCTCACGGCGCGCACGTGCAGCCTGATGGTGTTGTCGGGCCGCGGGGCGTTGGCGATGGAGAACGTGCGCCAGACGCGCGGCCAGCGGGCGACCTGCAGGTTGACGTACTGCCCGGGGACGAAGTCCATCGGGGTGCCGGGACGCAGAGTGATGACGGCGACGCCGGGCGCGCGCAGTTCGTGGTCCACGACCTCCGCCAGCCACCACGCGGGGGCGACCCCGGCGTCGGCCTCGGCCGCCTCGATCATGAGGTTGGCCGCGACCGTGTAGGCCGCGACCCACGCGGCCTCGATCTCGCTGGTCCAGGTATCGCCGGCGAAGCGCTTGATGGTCGCCAGCAGCGCGTTGCCCACGGCGGTGTAGTGCTCGGCCAGCACGCCGTACTTGCGGTGGTCCCTGCCGAGCTGGCTCAGGTAGGAGCCGAGGCTGTCGGGGCTGTCCAGGCTCCAGACGATGCGGGTGAGCGCGCTGAAGAGACGGTCCCGCTGGACGTCCATGGCGGGGGGGAACATGCTCCGGAGGTGTGGGCCCTCAGCGAACAGCCGCCCGTAGAAGTACGCGACGGCCTTGCCCATGACGGGCTCGACGGCTGAGAAGCTTTCCTTTACTAGACGTGGATTCAACGACATATATAGACGCCACCCTAATTGACCGGATTTAGCATCCGATCTCGTTGTGCCACCTCCCTGACGGTCCGGGTACGAGCGTCCGGCGGCCCCAGCTCAACCGAGCGCTCGAATTGGAGTCTTCCATTCCCTCTTGAGCCCCACAACCGTTTCACCACAAGGTGACGGGAAATCGAACTCTTTGTAATTGACGGGTGATTCTCCGTAATGAATTCCGGGGTGGGGGCGGATGTACATGAAAGAGAATCACATTCATCTTTTCCCGGGATGCCATTTCCGGGTCCTCGTCCGGGTCGCGACTCGGGCCTGCTGATTTCGTGGATACCGGCGGACCGTTCCACACCGGCACCCGGCGTACCGGCAGGGCGGCGACGGGGCGGGGGACGGGCGTGGGCCGTGGCACAGATGTTGCGGAAGTGACGTGACTGATACCCCGAATACGTGACATACCGGAAATGTTGTGCGCCATGATGGGCTTGCCACTGCTGATGGGCTGGGTGCCGCCGTGACATGGCGGCACGACCTCGCGCGAGCCCCTGGAGACCGTATGTCCCGACCGCTGATCGGTATCACCACCTACTTCGACGCCGCCCGATGGGGCACGTGGGTCCGCGAGGCCGTGCTCTCGCCGCCCGCCTACGCGAAGGCGGTGGACAGGGCCGGGGGTTCCCCCGTGCTGATCCCCCCGCTGAGCCTGGGAGCGATCGACGGCTACGTCCGCGGCCTGTCGGGGCTCATCCTGGCCGGCGGCGTGGAGGTCGATCCCGGCGCCTACGGCGAGGAGCGGGACGAGAGAGTGGAGGAGCCGCAGCCGCAGCGCGACAGGTTCGAGATCGGGCTCGCCCGCGCGGCCGTCCAGGCGGGCGTCCCCGTGCTCGGCGTGGCGCGCGGCATGCACATCCTGAACGTCGCGCTGGGTGGCACCCTGATCCGGTGGCTGCCCGAGGCGGTCCACCACGAGCGGCACGCCGCAAGCACGCCGCACGTGATCCAGGTGAGCGTCTCCAGCAAGGTCGGCAAGGCCGTCGGTGACCGCATCGAGGTCGCGATGCCCCACCACCAGGCCCTCAAGCGGCTCGGCGAGGGACTGCTCGCCGTGGCGTGGGCCGACGACCAGATCGTCGAGGGCGTGGAGCTCCAGGGCCACCGGTTCTGCGTGGGCGTCCAGTGGCACCCGGAGCGGGGGGACGACAACCGCCTCGTGGACGCCCTGGTCGAGGCCGCCATGCCGTGAGGCGCGGGGTTCGGCGGCTCAGAGGCCCGCGTGCTCAGAAGCTCCGGGGCAGGCCGAGCACCTGGGTCGCCAGGTAGTTGAGCAGAAGCTCCTCGGTGACGGGAGCCACCTTGCCGATCCGGGCGTCCGCCAGCAGGCGGGCGACGGGGTACTCCAGGGAGTACGCCATCCCGCCGTGCGTCTGGAAGGCGTGGTCGGCCGCCTCCCAGGCGACCTGCGAGGCGGTGAGCTTGGCGATGTTGGCCTCGGTGCCGCACGGCAGGCGCCGGTCGAACAGCCAGGCCGCCTTGTAGAGCATCAGCCTCGCCAGCTCGATCTTCGCCTTGACCTGCGCGAGCGGGAAGGCGATGGCCTGGTTCGCCCCGATCGGGCGGCCGAACACCTCCCGCTCCTTGGCGTAGGCGACCGCGACGCGCAGCGCCACCTCCGCGCCGCCTAGGGCGCTGGCGCCCAGCAGGATCCGCTCGGGGTTGAGGATGTCCCACAGCACGGCCGCCCCCTGGTCGACCTCGCCGAGCACGCTGGTGGCGGGCACCCGCAGGTCGTCGATGAAGACCATGTTGGACGGGGTGGTGTTGGCGCCCATCTTCGGGATCGGCCGGTAGGAAAGCCGCCCCGCCGCCACCGCCTCGGGCACGTTCACCAGGAAGACCGTGAGGCCGTTGGTGCGCGGCCTGGCCTCGGCCGCCGGGATGGTCCGGGTGACCAGCAGCATCCAGCTGGCGCGCTGGACCCCGGTGATCCAGATCTTCTGCCCGTTGATAACGTACTCGCCGCCGTCGAGGCGGGCGGAGGTCGAGATGGCCAGGGAGTTCGACCCGGCGTCGGGCTCGGTGAGCGCGAAGCACGTCTCGATCTCGCCTGCGGCGAGCTTCGGGAGCAGCGCCGCCCGCTGCTCGCCCGAGCCGTGGCGGGCGATGGTCAGCGCGCCGAAGCCGGGGGTCAGCACGTAGGTGAACGCCGATCCGCCGGCCGAACCCGAGGCCGACAGGGTCTCGGTCGCCACGGTCAGCTCCAGCAGGCCCTGGCCGCCCCCGCCGTACTCCTCGGGCACCGCGAGGCCGAGCCAGCCGCCCTTGGCCAGCTCGGACCACACCTCCTCCGGCCAGCGCTTGTCCGCCTCGCACCGCTGCCAGTAGTCCATGTCGTAGCGCGAGCAGATGTCCGCGACGCCGCGCTGTACGTCGCGGGCGCTCTCCGGAAGCGTGAAGTCCACCGTGATCACTCCATTCCCGTTGCCGCGCAATGGTAGAGCGAAGCCCGGCGGCCGTGCGAGGGTCAGGAACGCGGGCGCCTGGCGAGGTAGACGAAGGCCGGAGGCACGTTGCCCCACACCGTCCGGCTCGGCACGACCTCCTCGAACACCTCCAGCAGGCGGCGGCGGAAGCGCATCGCCGGCGGCAGCGTACGGGCGTGCAGGTAGGCGAAGGTGGTCAGGGTCCCCGCGGGCGTCAGCGTCTCGCGGATCGCCTCCAGCAGCCGGTCCTGGAGCGCGGAGGGGAAGGCGGCCCAGGGCAGCCCGCTGACCACCACGTCGGCCCGGTCGAGCCCGTGGTTGGCGAGGATCTTGGGCAGGTGCGCGGCGTCGCCGACGACGACCTTGGCGCCGGGGTGCCGTTCGGCCAGCCCCACGGCGAGCCGGGCGTTGATCTCGACGGCCAGGTGGTGGCCCCGCCCGCCGAGACGCCGCTGGATCTCCTTGGTGAACACGCCCGTCCCCGGGCCGAGCTCGACGATGACGGGGTCCCCGCGCTCGGGAACCGGAGAGGCGACCACCCTCGCCAGGCGCTGTGAGCTGGGCGCGACCGCCCCGGTGGTGCCGGGCGAGCGCATGAACTGCCCGAAGAAGACGGCTGCGTCATTGGCCATGGCACCGACCTTAAAGAAGAAAATGGTCTGCTGCTTCCACCGTTCGGCCGATCTCGTGATCGCCTGGAGGACCCCGTCTCCGACTTGAGGAGGATCCCGTCATTCGTCCCCGGAGAACGGGCGCGGGTGCGTCCTTTCACGATACGCATCGCGGCCAGGCTCGCCCCCGCCGCCGCCCGGGGCCGCGCACCGGCTAGGGTCGGCACCAGGTTCACGAGGGGAGTCACGGGTGAGATCGGCGGAGGACCGGATCTGGACGGTTCCGAACATGCTCAGCCTGCTGCGGCTGCTCGGCGTGCCGGTGTTCCTGTGGCTGGTTCTGGGGCCCAAGGCCGACGGGTGGGCGCTCGCCCTGCTCATGGCGGCGGGGTTCTCCGACTGGCTCGACGGCAAGCTGGCCAGGGCCTGGAACCAGACCAGCAAGCTGGGCAGGCTGCTCGACCCGCTCGCCGACCGGCTCTACATCCTGGCCACGCTGATCGGGCTGACGTTGCGCGAGGTCATCCCCTGGTGGCTGACCGCCCTGATCGTCGGCAGGGACGTCCTGCTGCTGCTCGGCGTTCCGGTCCTGCGCAGGCACGGTTTCGGGTCGGCCCTGCCGGTCCACTTCCTCGGCAAGGCCGCGACCGCCAACCTGCTCTACGCCTTCCCGCTGCTTTTCCTGGCGTCCCACGACGGTTGGTACGCCGACATAGCCCGGATCTTGGGATGGGCCTTTGCCATCTGGGGAACAGGTCTGTATTGGTGGGCGGGGGCGCTGTACGTGGTTCAGGGGCGCCGGCTCATCGGAGGGGCGAGCCGGGCATGAGCGATCGTGGGGGCCCGTCCCGGCGAGTCCCCGCGGCCACTACTGCCCGCGCGAGCGTGACCGTGTGCCCACCGTGACGAAACAGACGGAGGGTGATCTGTGAAGGCCGTCGTGATGGCGGGCGGGGAGGGGACTCGGCTGCGGCCGATGACCGCCAACCAGCCCAAACCCCTACTTCCCGTGGTCAACCGGCCGATCATGGAGCACGTGCTCCGCCTGCTGAAGCGGCACGGCTTCACCGAGACCGTCGTCACCGTCCAGTTCCTGGCCGCCCTGGTGCGCAACTACTTCGGCGACGGCGACGAGCTCGGCATGAGCCTCCACTACGCCACCGAGGAGATCCCGCTCGGCACGGCGGGAAGCGTGAAGAACGCCGCCGACAAGCTGCGCGACGAGCGCTTCCTGGTGATCTCCGGGGACGCGCTGACCGACATCGACCTGACCGACCTGATCCGGTTCCACGAGGAGAACGGCGCCCTCGTCACCATCGGGCTCAAGCGCGTGCCGAACCCGCTGGAGTTCGGGATCATCATCGTCGACGAGCAGGGCAGGGTGCAGCGCTTCCTGGAGAAGCCCACCTGGGGGCAGGTCTTCTCCGACACGGTCAACACCGGCGTGTACGTGATGGAGCCGGAGGTCCTCGACGAGGTCGCCCCCGGGGTCCCGGTCGACTGGTCGGCCGACGTCTTCCCCAAGCTGCTGGCCCAGGGCGCGCCGCTGTACGGGTACATCACCGGCGGCTACTGGGAGGACGTCGGCACCCACGAGAGCTACCTCAAGGCGCAGGCGGACGCCCTGTCGGGCCGGGTCAAGCTGGACGCCGACGGCTTCGAGCTCTCCCCGGGCGTCTGGGTCGCCGAGGGCGCCTCCGTCGACCCCGACGCCATCTTGAAGGGCCCGCTCTACATCGGCGGCTACGCCAAGGTCGAGGCGGGCGCCGAACTGCGGGAGTACACCGTCCTCGGCGACAACGTCGTGGTGAAGGAGGGCGCGTTCCTGCACCGCGCCGTCGTCCACGACAACGTCTACATCGGGCCGAGCGCCCACCTGCGCGGCTGCGTGATCGGCAAGAACACTGACGTGATGACCGGCGCGCGCATCGAGGAGAACGCCGTCGTCGGCGACGAGTGCGTGATCGAGTCCGAGGCCTACGTCTCCTCCGGCGTCAAGATCTACCCTTTCAAGACGATCGAGGCGGGCGCGGTCGTCAACACCAGCGTGATCTGGGAGTCGCGCGGCCAGCGAAGCCTGTTCGGGCCGCGCGGGGTCTCCGGCCTCGTCAACGTCGAGATCACCCCCGAGCTGTGCGTGCGCCTGGCCAGCGCGTACGCCACCACCCTGAAGAAGGGCGCGTCGGTCATCACCTCGCGCGACTCCTCCCGCGCCGCCCGCGCCCTCAAGCGCGCGGTCATCAGCGCGCTGACCGCGAGCGCGATCAACGTGCTCGACCTGGAGGCCGCCCCGCTGCCCGTCGCGCGCTTCCACACCTCCAACGAGACCGCCTCGGGCGGCATCGCCCTTCGCACCACCCCAGGTGACCCCCAGAGCGTCGACATCATCTTCATGGACGAGAACGGCGCCGACCTGTCGCAGGGCGCGCAGCGCAAGCTGGAGCGCGTCTTCTCCCGGCAGGAGTTCCGGCGCGCCTTCCCCGGCGAGATCGCGGAGCTGAGCTTCCCCGCCAGGGCCGTGGAGGACTACACCCGCGAGCTGCTGCGCTGGGTCGACATGTCCGGCGTGCGCGACGCCGAGATGAAGGTCGTCATCGACTGCGCGGGCGGCACCTCCTCCCTGGTGCTCCCGAGCCTGCTCGGCCGCGTCGGGGTGGACGTCCTCACCGTCAACAACCGCCTGGACGACGCCTCGCCGACCGAGACGCTCGCCGAGCGCCGCAGGGACCTCCAGCGCCTGGCGGAGCTCGTGGGGTCCTCCAGGGCCGCTTTCGGCGTACGTTTCGACCCGGTGGGGGAGCGCGTCTCCCTGGTCGACGAGATGGGCCAGCTGATCAGCGAGGAGCGGGCGCAGCTGGTCGTCCTCGACCTGGTCGCGGCCGAGCGACGCGGCGGCCGGGTGGCCCTGCCCGTGACCACCACCCGCGTGGCCGAGCAGGTGTGCCGGTTCCACGGGGCGCAGGTGCAGTGGACCTCCACGGCCCTGGACGCCCTCACCTCGGCGGCTGCCGACCCCGATCTGATCTTCGCGGCGGACGGGCGCGGCGGCTTCATCGTGCCGGAGTTCGCGCCCACGGTCGACGGCCTGGCCGCCTTCCTGCGCATCCTCGGGCTGGTGGCCCGCACCCGGCTGTCGCTGAGCCAGATCGACGCCCGCATCCCGCAGGCGAAGATGCTCAAACGCACGGTTCCGACCCCGTGGGCCGCCAAGGGGGCGGTCATGCGGTCGGTCGTCGAGGCGGCCGACGGGTACCACCTCGACACCACCGACGGCGTGCGCGTGGTCGAGGAGGACGGAGGCTGGGCCCTGATCCTCCCCGACCCCTCGGAGGCCGTGACCCGTATCTGGGCGGAAGGGGACGACCTGGACGTGGCACAGGGCCTCCTGGAGCGCTGGGCGCGGGTGGTGGAGCACGCCGCGGGCACCTGAGCGCCCGCCCCGGCAACGGGAGCGTTCTGCCCCGAACCGGCCGTTTCCGGTCACATTTGAACGGCGCGCCGCATGGACCGGAGGGCGGCGCGGGCGGTAGCTTTGGACCGGCGTGGCGAGCCGGGTCGGAAGGAACGAGGGGCGAGCGCCGTCAGGAGATACGCGAGCCCCCGTCAGCGAGGACCGAGCGAGCCCCACCAGCAGCATGTCCGAACCCGCGAGCCTGCCCTCATCTTGACCTTTGCGACTCATCAGCGTAAGTTGCGGCATTCGCAGTCTGAGCAACTATGAGAAGCGAAGAACCGAGGCACGCCGCACAGAGCACCGTCGCCGCGACTTCGCGGTAGGAGGCCGAGCCGATCGATGCCGAGCGTCTACTGCACGCAGTGCGGTCATGCCAACCCTGACGACGCCCGTTTCTGCTCACGGTGCGGGTCGCCGCTGAGTCGTGTCGAAAACACGCCGGGGGACACCACCTCCACGATCTCACTCAGTGGGATCGAGGCGATGGACGGCGACGCGACGGGACAGACGCTCATCCCCGATCGGGCCTCGGTCGAGCAGCTGCCGGCCGGCACGGCCCTGCTGGTCGTGATGCGCGGGCCCAACGCCGGGAGCCGGTTCCTGCTCGACAGCGACCTCACCACGGCGGGCCGTCACCCCGAGAGCGACATCTTCCTCGACGACGTGACCGTTTCGCGCAGGCACGCGGAGTTCTACCGGCGGGGCGACTACTTCACCGCCAGGGACGTCGGCAGCCTCAACGGCACCTACGTCAACCGGGAGCGCATCGAGGAGCTACCGCTCTCCGGCGGCGACGAAGTCCAGATCGGCAAGTTCCGGCTGGTGTTCCTCACGCGTGGGTGAGGAGGAACGGTGATGGGCGCGCAGGCAGCCAGGGCGTTCATGAGCATCGGGGAAGTCCTCGAGATCCTGCGGGGCGACTTCCCCGACGTCACCGTCTCCAAGATCCGCTTTCTCGAGGGCGAGGGGCTCATCGAGCCCCAGCGCTCCCCTTCGGGGTACCGCAAGTTCACCCACGCCGACGTCGAGCGCCTGCGCTACATCCTCACCGCCCAGCGTGACCGCTACCTTCCGCTGCGCGTGATCAAGGACCACCTGGACACCGCCGAGCGCGACGGCGTCACCCGGCCCCGCGCAGTCGGGGCCGAGCCGCCGGTCGCCGAGATCCGGCTGAGCCGCGCCGAGCTTCTGGAGGCCGCGGCCCTCGACGAGGAGACCCTCGTGGAGCTGGAGGACTACGGCCTGCTGACCCCGGTCGCGCGGTGGTACGACGCCGAGGCCCTCACCGTCGCCAGGGCCTCAGGGGCGCTCGGAAGGTTCGGGCTGCACCCCCGCCACCTGCGGGTGCTGAGGGCCGCCGCGGAGCGCGAGGCGGGGCTCGTGGAGCAGGCCGTGGCGCCGCTGCTGCGCCGCCGCGCCCCCGGCGCCGTCGATCAGGCCGAGGAGACCGCTCGCGAGCTCTCCGCCCTGCTCCTGGAGCTGCACGCCGCCCTGGTGCGGGGCGGTCTGAGGGGCATTCTGGGCCGCTGAAGGAGGCGCCCGGACATTTCGGGGTGCGGGGATGTTACGTTGAATTTTGCGGCGATGGTCACGCCGCGAGCCGAGAGCCGCAAGGGAACGGGCCCGGAGCGGGCCGGCGACCCAATGAGACGGAGCAGCCTGTGTTGCAGATGGAGGTCGTGGGGGTCCGTGTCGAGATGCCCTCCAACCAGCCCATCGTCCTGCTCAAGGAGGCGAAGGGTGAGCGTTATCTGCCGATCTGGATTGGGATGACCGAGGCCACGGCCATCGCTCTGGCACAGGCAGAGGAGCCGCCACCCCGGCCGCTCACCCACGACTTGTTCAAGGACGTGATCGAAGCTCTCGGCGTGCGGCTGCAGACGGTCAACATCGTGGCCCTGCGCGACGGGATCTTCTTCGCTGACCTGGTGTTCTCCAACGGTGTCGAGGTGAGCGCACGCCCATCCGACTCGATCGCGTTGGCTCTTCGCACCGGTGCCAGCATCTTCGCCAGCGAGGATGTCGTGCGCGAGGCCGGCGTCATCATCCCTGATGATCAGGAGGACGAGGTCGAGAAGTTCCGTGAGTTCCTGGACACGATCACGCCCGAGGACTTCGGTCGTGCGGGTTAGCCATATCGGGCATTTACGCTTCACGACGCGCCGGGCGGGATCGTTGACTGAGCATCGCGCCAGTCCTACGGTGCAAGGGAAACCACGGTTGTAATTCACGAACCCCCAGATCAGACCGTGGGATGAGAGAAAGCCGGAGGTCCGCAGTGGCGGTCAGCAGCGGCGAGGGAAAGACGGCCGGCCAGCATGATCCGGCCCAGCGCCAGTCGGCGCGGGAGCGCGCGGGCGAGCAGGGCCTGTTGTTCGACGAGCGGCCGGCGTCGCTGCCCGCCGACGTGGGATACCGCGGCCCGACGGCGTGCTCGGCGGCCGGCATCACCTACCGCCAGCTCGACTACTGGGCGAGAACCCAGCTGGTCGAGCCGTCGGTACGGGCGGCGCAGGGCTCGGGGTCGCAACGGCTCTACAGCTTCCGCGACATCCTCGTTCTCAAGGTGGTCAAGCGCCTGCTCGACACCGGGGTGTCGCTCCAGCAGATACGCACCGCCGTGCAGCATCTGCGGGAGCGCGGGGTCAACGACCTGGCGCAGATCACGCTGATGAGCGACGGCGTGAGCGTCTACGAGTGCACCTCGGCCGACGAGGTGATAGATCTGCTCGAAGGCGGCCAGGGCGTGTTCGGCATCGCCTTGGGCGGGGTCTGGCGCGAGGTCGAGGGATCCCTGGCGGAGCTGCCGGGGGAACGCGCGGAGCCGGCCGACCGGACCTCCACGGAGGAGCACCCGGGTGACGAGCTGGCTCGGCGCAGGAAGGCCCGCAAGACAGGGTGACCCCGGCCACTGTGTGAGTGGAGATCCCGTGGGGACGGGGCTGGATCTTCGTGAACCCGCAGGTCAGGGGCAAAGTACGGCAAACCCGGGCAATAGGGGTAGCCCCTAAGTCGGGGCGGGACGGTACGATTGGCGCAAGGCTTATGACCCTGTGCGGGAGAGTCCCTGGCACGGGCCGGTTCCGCGCTCCACGCGGTGCCGGCGTGTGACCCGGGCGCCGAAGGAGCAACCTCCCCGGAATCTCTCAGGCCCACGTACCGCACGGGTGAGGCGACTCTGGAAAGTAGACATGCCCGCCAGGCGTGTCTCACCGACGGTGCAAATCCGCTTTTATGGGGATGAAGCTCTCAGGTCGCGATGACACATCGCGCTGACAGAGGGGGAGACCCGGCATACGCGCGCGCTCCAAGCGCTGGTCTCCACACCCTCAGGAGGGCCCCATGACCGATCGGTCACCGCTTCGCGACCTGTCCGCACCGCCCTTCGCCACCCGGCACATCGGCCCCGCGGACGCCGATCAGGCGCGCATGCTGGAGGCGGTGGGTTACGAGTCGGTCGGCGACCTGATCGCCCTGGCGGTGCCCGGGACGATCCGCGCGGAGGGCCCGCTCGACCTGCCCGAGGCGGCGAGCGAGACCGAGGCCATCGCCGAGCTGCGGGCGCTCGCGTCCCGCAACCAGGTGCTGACCTCGATGATCGGGCTCGGCTACCACGACACGATCACCCCCGCGGTCATCCGGCGCAACCTGCTGGAGAACCCGGGCTGGTACACCGCCTACACGCCCTACCAGCCGGAGATCTCGCAGGGACGCCTTGAGGCCCTGCTGAACTTCCAGACCGTGATCAGCGACCTGACCGGGCTGGACGTCGCCGGCGCCTCGCTGCTCGACGAGGCCACGGCCGCGGCGGAGGCCATGACGCTGGCCCGCCGCGCCGGGCGGGCCAAGAGCCCGGTGTTCGTCGTGGACGCCGACGCCCTCCCGCAGACCAAGGCCGTGCTGGCCACCCGCGCCGAGCCGCTCGGCATCGAGCTCGCCGAGGCCGACCTCCGCCAGGGCCTGCCCGGCGGCGAGCTGTTCGGCGTGCTCGTCCAGTACCCGGGCGCGAGTGGCGAGATCAAGGACTTCCGCGCCGTCGCCGACGAGGCCCACGCCCGCGGCGCGCTGGTGGTCGCCTCCGCCGACCTTCTCGCGCTGACGCTGGTCGAGGCGCCCGGCTCCATGGGCGCCGACATCGCCGTGGGCTCCTCCCAGCGCTTCGGCGTGCCCTTCGGGTTCGGCGGCCCCCACGCCGCGTACATGGCGGTCCGCGAGGGGCTCCAGAGGCAGATGCCCGGCCGCCTGGTCGGGGTGTCGCAGGACGCCGACGGGCGCCCCGCGTACCGCCTGGCCCTGCAGACCCGCGAGCAGCACATCCGCAGGGAGAAGGCCACGAGCAACATCTGCACGGCGCAGGTGCTGCTGGCCGTGATCGCCGGCATGTACGCCGTCTACCACGGCCCCGAGGGGCTCCGGCGCATCGCCCAGCGCACCCACCGGCACGCCGCCGTCCTCGCGGCCGGGCTGCGCGGCGCCGGCGTCGAGATCGCGCACGACGACTTCTTCGACACCGTGCTCGCCCGCGTCCCCGGCCGTGCCGCCGAGATCGTCGCGGCGGCCCGCGACAGGGGCGTCAACCTGCGCCTCGCCGACGCCGACCACGTGGGCGTCTCCTGCGACGAGAAGACCACGGCCGACGACCTCCGGGCGGTCTGGGAGGCGTTCGGCCTCACCGGCATCGTGCTGGACGACCTGGACACCGCCACCTCCGACGCGCTGCCCGCCGAGCTGCTGCGCACCACGGACTTCCTGACCCACCCGGTGTTCCACTCCCACCGCTCCGAGACGGCGATGCTCCGCTATCTCCGGAAACTTCAGGACAAGGACATCGCGCTCGACCGGTCGATGATCCCGCTGGGCTCCTGCACGATGAAGCTCAACGCCACGACCGAGATGGAGCCGATCAGCTGGCCCGAGCTCGCCGGGATCCACCCCTACGCCCCGGCCGACCAGGTGGAGGGCTACCTGCGGCTCATCAAGGACCTGGAGGGCTGGCTGGCCGAGGTCACCGGGTACGACGCCGTCTCGCTGCAGCCCAACGCGGGCTCCCAGGGCGAGTTCGCCGGCCTGCTCGCGATCCGCGCCTACCACAGGGCCAACGGCGACAACGAGCGCGACGTCTGCCTCATCCCGTCGTCGGCCCACGGCACCAACGCCGCCAGCGCCGTCATGGCGGGCATGCGGGTCGTCGTGGTCGCCTGCGACGACGACGGCAACGTCGACGTCCCCGACCTCATCGCCAAGATCGACAAACACCGCGACCGCCTGGCGGCGATCATGGTGACCTACCCCTCCACGCACGGCGTGTTCGAGGAGACGATCACCGAGATCTGCGACCGGGTCCACGAGGCCGGCGGGCAGGTCTACGTCGACGGCGCCAACCTCAACGCCCTGGTCGGGCTGGCCAAGCCCGGATCGTTCGGCGCGGACGTCTCCCACCTGAACCTCCACAAGACCTTCTGCATCCCGCACGGCGGCGGAGGTCCCGGCGTGGGCCCGGTGGCGGTCCGCTCCCACCTGGCGCCCTACCTGCCCGGCCACCCGCTGGAGGACAGCCCGGTGGGCCCGGTCTCGGCCGCGCCCTTCGGGTCGGCCGGCATCCTGCCGATCTCGTGGGCCTACGTCAGGATGATGGGCGCCGACGGGCTCAAGGCGGCCACCGAGCAGGCGATCCTGTCGGCCAACTACCTGGCGCGGCGACTCGCCCCGCACTACCCGGTGCTCTACACCGGCCGCGAGGGCCTGGTCGCGCACGAGTGCATCGTCGACCTGCGCCAGATCACCAAGGAGACCGGCGTCACGGTCGACGACGTCGCCAAGCGCCTGGTCGACTACGGCTTCCACGCGCCCACCATGTCGTTCCCGGTGGCGGGCACCCTGATGATCGAGCCGACCGAGAGCGAGGACCTCGCCGAGCTCGACCGGTTCTGCGACGCCATGATCGCCATCCGCGAGGAGATCGCCAAGGTCGCCTCCGGAGCCTACGACAGGGCTGACAACCCGCTGAGCAACGCCCCGCACACGGCCGACTGCCTGGCGGCCGACGACTGGGCCCACCCCTACACCCGCACCGAGGCGGCCTACCCCGTGGCGGCTCTCCGCGAGGCGAAGTACTGGTCACCGGTCCGCCGCATCGACCAGGCGTACGGCGACCGCAACCTCGTGTGCTCCTGCCCCCCGCTGGAGGCATACGAAGACTAGGCGACGAGCCTCGGGCGCCCGTCCGCATCGGCATAATATGTCGCGCGCGACGGCGCGCCCGCGTCGCGAGGCCCGGGAACCCCCTATCCGGAGAAGAGGTCCCGATGGCGGCGCACGAGGTGCAGTCCGGGCGGTCGATCGACGACGCGCGGAGGCTGGCCGAGAGCGGTGAGCTCGACGCCGCGGCCGAGATCTTCACCGAGCTGGTCGCCGACGAGCAGGAGGCCGACCGTGCCCAGGCGGCCGTCGGTCTCGCCGTGGTGCTGGAGCAGCGCGGCGACGTGGCAGGGGCCAGGGCAGCGGCCCGTACGGCCCTTGCCACCGGACACCCCGAGTACGCCGCCCAGGCGGCCTGCCACCTGGCGCGCGGGTTCGAGAGGGACGACATGGCCGACCAGGCGCGTGCCGCCTGGCAGGCCGTGATCGGCGTCGGCACCCCGGCCTACCTGCCCGCCGCACACCTGGCGCTGGCGCGCATCGCCGTGAGCCAGGGGGACGACCGCGAGGCCGAGGGGTCGCTGCGGGCGGCGCTCGCCACCCGCGACCCCGATGCGGGTTCCCTGGCCGCGCAGCGGCTCGCCGAGTACCTGCTGGCCGAGGGCGAGCCCGGGGAGGCCGCCGACGTGTTGATCGAGGCGCTCGACGTGCCCGGCGTCGCCGACTCCGGCCGCCTGCGGGTGCTGCTCGGCATCGCCCACCTCGACATGGCCTGCGGGGAGTTCGCCGCCGCCGCCGAGGGCGGCCAGGACACCGACAGCGCGGCCCTCGCCATCGAGCTCCTCGCCCGCACCCTCCCGCTGCGCGGGCGCGACGCCGACGCCGAGACGGTGTGGACGTACGGCCTGGAGCATCCCGACGAGGGTGTGGCCGAGCAGGTGCGCCTGCGCCTGCACCGTGACGACGAGCCCGCCGGGGACGGCGGCTAGGCGGCGCCCTCACCCCTGATGCCCTGCGTGAGGCGGCGGCTCAGCGGCGGCGGCGGCCGAACGCCGCGGCGAGGTTGACCAGGACGATGCCGGTCCAGGCGAGGAACAGCCCGGCGAGGCCCGCCTGCGTGGCGGCGATCGCCGTCAGCGGGACGCCGATGCCCAGCGACCCGAGGGCGATGGGGATCGTGCCGTCCCCCTGCTTGTGCGGCTTGGCCTGGCCCGGGGGAGCGCCATGCGGCCCGGCGAAGCCACCGGGCCCAGGGTGGCCCTGGTAGCCGTTCTGGGCCGTGACCTCCGACCGCACCCGCGCGTCGATCGTGGAGTCGATCTTCTCCAGGAAGGACTCGATCAGCGCGTGCTCGTAGTCGGGACCGAGGTCACGACGGGCCTCGACGGTGGCGCGAAGCTCGTCGCGGGGGAGAGAGTTGTCCGGCACCCTCCTAATCTGGCACAGACGCACCGGTGGGGCATCCCCCAGGAGTAGGAGAGATGTTCTCCGCGGGTAGCGTGTCGGCCATGCGCATCGTGACACCCGCAGGCCCGGCGATCGTGGAGGTGGACGAGGTACCCCGGCCACGGTTCCTGTTCGTCCTCACACACGGGTCCGCGGGGGGAGTCGAGGCGCCCGACCTGCTGGCCGTGCGCGACGCGGTGTCCGCCATTGGGGGTACGGTCGCGCGGGTCCTGCAGCCCTTCAGGGTCGCCGGCGCCCGCGCGCCGGGGTCACCGGCCAGGCAGGACGAGGCGTGGACGACGCTGGTGGCGGCGGTCCGCGAGCGGTTCCCCGGCCTGGCCCTCGTGCAGGGCGGCCGGAGCAACGGGGCCCGGGTGGCCTGCCGCACGGCCCGCGCGGCCGGAGCCGAGGCGGTGGTCGCGCTGGCCTTCCCTCTGCACCCGCCGGGCAGGCCAGAGCGCTCGCGGGCGGGGGAGCTGCGCGAGGCGGGCGTCGACGTGCTGGTGGTCAGCGGTGACCGCGACCGTTTCGGCGTGCCAGAAGAGGCGGATACGACACGCCTGGTCGTGCTCGCCGGCGAGGGACACGACCTCAGCAAAAACCCCGCCCAGGTGGGCGAGGTCGTGGCGAGCTGGCTCTGCCCCCGGTTCCCCTGATGTCAGGCGGCTGATCTCAGGGCGGTGATTTCAGGCGGCGCTGATGGCGAGGTCGGTGGGACGGTGCGGGGCGATGACCGCGCCGTTGGGCAGGAGCTCCCCGGTGTCCTCGAAAAGCACGATGCCGTTGCACAACAGGCTCCACCCCTGCTCGGGGTGTGCCGCGATCGTGCGGGCGGCTTCGCGGTCCGGCGCGGTGGTGCTCGGACAGGACGGCTCATGCGGGCACATCGGCGTGCCTCCGGTTTTCTCTCTCGATCTGGTGCTCGGCCGGGGGACCTCCGTGCCGGTGTCTGTCTCCGGACGGCTCCCCCACCCCCGTTGGACGGAGACGAGCGCTGTGTGGTTGACGTGTGCGGTGCCGCACACCTACAGAGTAAGTGTGCTGCGGGTCACACGCGGGCGACATAGCCCGTTGGGACGGTTTCGATCCTTCGATTAGGGGGTCCGGGGGGGTCCATCGGGCTGGTTCGGCGCTGTGACCTGCGACACAAGCGTGCCTCACCGAAGATAACGGTCCAAGCACGACTCGCCGCCGAACCGATAAACGAAAGGTTACGACTGCGCAAGGCCCCTGAGCAGGGCGTCGAGACCACGCTCGAAAGCGGCCACCGCCTCCTCTCCGGACTCGGGCCGGGACACCTGCGGGGCCCCGGGGTCCTCGCCGTCGCCCGCCGGGCCGATCGCCCAGCCCGACCGCTGGATCTCCACCGCGACGCTTCCCAGCACGTACGCCCGCAGGGTGCGGACCGCCCGCGCCGAGTCGCCGAGGCCCGAGGCGGCCAGTTGCTCGGCCTGCTCCCTGATCGCCAGGAGCGCGGTGCCCTGGGGCGGCTTGGTCAGCGCGAGCGCGAGCACCCCCGGATGCTCCAGCAGCGCCGCCCGTGCCGCGTGAGCCCAGGCGCGGGCGATCTCCTGCCAGCTCGCGGGGCCGGCGTCCGGGACGGTGACGGTGGTGACGTGCTCGGCGAGCGCGTCCATAAGGGCCTCCTTGCCCCGCGGCAGGTGGTGGTATATCGCCATCGCCTCCACCTGCAGGGAGTCGCCGAGGCGCCGCATCGTCAGCCGGCGCAGGCCCTGGCCGTCGGCGATGTGGAGGGCGGCGTCGATGATGCGCTCGCGGGACAGGGGGATGGGAGGTCGCTTGGCAGGCATAGGAGGCATGATCCGCACAATGGCTTACTTTGTAAAGGGCGCCACGCCGTGCCGCTGACCGACCTCCTCCCCGGGCCGCGTACGCTAAGGCGAGCAACCGACGCCGGATCACCGGCGATGTGCCGAGAAAGGGCGAGCGATGGCGTTTTTCCGTCCCAGTGTGAGCCGGGAGGCGGAGGTCAGGCACCACGCCGACCAGGAGGTCGGGAAGAGCTTCGCGGAGCTGCTGGAGAAGGCCCGTGGAGCGGAGCGCGTGCTGCGCCGCACGCAGGCCTCCCACGCCGGCGTCGCGGAGCTGCGGGCGGCGGGGCTCGCCTTCGACCGCGCGCTGACCGACGCTCTGCGGGCGGCGGAGGCGGCCCAGCGGGCGTCCTTCGGCGTGAAGGCGTACGACGACCGCATCCGGCGGCGCAAGGGCGTCGCCACCCCCGAGGGGGCCCGGTGGACCGCCGAGGTCACCAGGCTCCGCACCCTGCGCGAGGAGAACCGGCTGACGGGCATCGCCCGGGTGCCGCGCCCCTTCGCCCCCGCGCGCTGAGGCTTCGCGCCACGGGCTTCGCGCTTCGCGCGCCCGGACACCGGCGGGGGGGGGGGGGGGGGGGGGCGGGGGCGGGGGGGGGGGGGCGCCGCCCCCCCGCCCGGCGGCGGGGGGGTGCCCCCGCGGGGCGGCGCGCGCCCCCCCCCCCCCCCCGGCGGCCGCCCCCCCCCCCCCCCCCCCCCCGCCGGTGTCCGTCAGCTCGCCCAGTCGAGCAGCGGGCGGGTGTTGCTCGGGTGCCGCAGCTTCGAGAGCGACTCCTTCTCCAGCTGGCGGATCCGCTCCCGGGTGAGCCCCAGGTGCTTGCCGATCTCGTCGAGCGTGTGCGGCTTGCCGTCGATCAGCCCGAAGCGCAGTGCCATGATCTTGGCCTCGCGCGGCGTCAGGTTGCCCAGCACGCCCCGCAGCTCCGCGCCGAGCAGCTGCCGGTCGACGACCTCCGAGGCCTCGGGGGCGTCGACGTCCTCGATCAGGTCGCCGATGGTCGTCTCGCCGTCCTCGCCGATGGTGGCGTTGAGGCTGATCGGCTGGCGGCTGGTGCGCAGCAGCTCCTCGATCTGGTCCGGAGTCTTGTCCAGCTCCACCGCCAGCTCCTCGGGGGTGGGCTCGCGGCCGAACCGCTGGTGCATGTCGCGCTCTATGCGCGAGAGCTTCGACAGCAGCTCCAGGACGTGCACGGGAAGCCTGATCGTACGGGCCGAGTCGGCGAAGCCGCGCTGGATCGCCTGGCGGATCCACCACATGGCGTACGTCGAGAACTTGTAGCCCTTGGAGTAGTCGAACTTCTCCACCGCGCGGATCAGCCCGAGGTTGCCCTCCTGGACCACGTCGAGCAGCGCCATGCCACGGTCGGTGTACTTCTTGGCCACCGAGACCACCAGGCGGAGGTTGGCCTCCAGCATGTGGTCCTTGGCGCGCCTGCCGTCCTCGGCCACCCACTCGAGGTCGGCGCGCCGGGCGGCGGACAGGGTCTCGGTCTCCAGCTTGTGCTCGGCGTACAGGCCGGCCTCGATGCGCTTGGCCAGCTCGACCTCCTCCGCCGCGGTCAGCAGGGTGCGCCGGCCGATCGACTTGAGGTAGGTGTGCACCGAGTCGCCCATGACCGAGGACTGGTCGTCCAGGTCGAACGTCTCGCTCTGGAGCTCGTTCTCCTCCGGCTCGTTCCAGCCGTCCCCTGGCTCGGCGGCGGCCTCGTCGTGCTTGGCCGGGGACGCCTGCGACGCGGCGGGAGCGGGAGTGGCCCCGGCCGTCTTGCGCGTGGTCCGGCGAGCGGTGCGCCGGGGGCGGGTCTCGACGGTCCCCTCGGGGGCTTCGGCGGTCTCCGCGGTGGTGATCGTGGTGCTGGTCATTGCGCTCTTCGCGGTAGTCTTCATCGTGGTGCTCTTACGGGTCTTTCTCGCCGGGCTGCCGGTCCCCGAGCGGGGCTCGTTCTCCGCGGCCAGGCTCACGCCGGCCTCGGTGAGGTCACGCAGGATCGACCGGCCCTTCGCGGGGCTGATCCGCGCCGACGAGAACGCCTCGCGGAGCTCCGCGAGGGAAAGGTGACCTTGCGCTCGCCCTCGGTCGAGGACCTGAGCGAGAGTCGTCGGGGTCGCCTCGCGCTCAGTCGAGGTCGCCACGGCGGTTCGGGGCATGAGCACACCTCCTCCGTCACGGAGTCGTCTTCTGGGTCGATGGGGTGGCGCGGCGTTCGGCGTTCGGCGCACCAGTATCAATAACGTCAGGCGCCGTGGTTTGTTCCCGCCCGGCGCGTGGCCGTCGCCAATCGCCTCCTGATCGTCGCGCTCATCGTCGCTGGTCGTCCCCCCTCTGCCCGAGATCGGGGGCTCGACACCGGATCGGGGGATCCGCCGCTCGACACGAGGAGAGGCGGGCCGCCGTCCGGCGACCCGCCTCCCATCAAGCCCGCGCCGTTACTTCGGCTTCTTCTCGGGGGTGATGACAGGGATCGGGAGCGGCTCGGCGCTCTCCATGCGCTTCTCGGTCCAGAACTCGGCGACCTTCTTCGGGTCGGGGTTGACGTCGTCGTTGGTGACGACGAACTCCTCCGGCGACCTGGTCGGCTCGGCGTTCTGCGGGACGTCGGGGCCGGGGATCTGGCCCGGCGCCTCGCCAGGGCCGTAGGGCGCGGAGCCTTCGCTCTCCTGGCTGACCCCGCTTGGCGTGCGGACCCCTCCCGACGCGGCGGCCGCCGCCACGGAGATACCCCCGGCGAGGACCACCCCCACCACTCCGGCGGAGATCCACATCTTGCGGGTTGGGTTCATCAAGGCGTCCTTCCTAGATCCAGCTGCCTGTATGACGCGCCGGACGCGACTTCCGGTTCCCTTGACGGGCCATTGTGGTCAAGAAGCATCCCTTATGCCAGCAAACCCGGAAATATCCCGGCGTATCGCTAAAAGATCGTGCTTGCCGTTCGGCAGCAGCGGGAGCAGGGACCGCAACGCCAGCGCGCGCGGCGCGGCGTACCCGGGCAACCGCCGTTTCACCAGGGCGCGCAGCTCGCCGAGGGCGGGGGGAGCGGCAGGGTCGGCGGCGACGACCACCGCGACGACCTCCTCGCCCCACTCGGGATCAGGACGGCCGACCACGACCGCCTCGCGGACGCCGGGGTGGCCCGCCAGGATTTCGGCCACCGCCCCGGCCACGACCTTCTCGCCCCCGGTGTTGATCACGTCGTCGGCGCGGCCCAGCACCCGCAGCCGTCCCTCGTCGAGCACGCCGACGTCGGAGGTCAGGTACCAGCCGCCGTCGAAGGCGGCCTCGGTGAGGCCGGGGCGCAGCCGGTAACCGGAGAACAGCACCGGCCCCGCCAGGCGCACCCGCCCTTCCGGCCCCACCTTCACATCGACCCCGTCGAGCGGGACGCCGTCGTAGACGCAGCCGCCACACGTCTCGCTCATGCCGTACGTGGTGACGACCCGCGCCCCGCACTCCCTGGCCGAGGCGAGCAGGCCGGGCGGCGCGGCGGCCCCGCCGAGCAGGATCGTACGGAACCGCGACAGATCGGCGCCGACATCGATCATGCGCCTGAGCTGGGTGGGGACCAGGGACACGTGCGCGGCGCCGCTGTCCGCCACCGCGCTGGGGGAGAACCGCTCGTGGATCAGCGGCGCTGACCCGCTCAGCAGCGCCCGCACCAGCACCTGAAGACCCGAGACGTGGGAGGGGGGCAGGCAGCACAGCCAGCGCTCACCCGGCCGGGCCGAGAGCCGCCGGAGCGAGGCCGACGCCGACGCCCGCAGCGCGGAGGCCGCCAGCTCCACCCCCTTGGGCGTGCCCGTGGAACCGCTGGTCGCGATGATCACGGCCGTGTCGCCGGCCGCGGGAACCCCGCCGGGCCACGGCCGCGTGCCGCCGGGGGTGACCACATGGGTCGGGCGCAACTCCTCCAGCGTCGCCCGAAGGGCGTGATCGGGAAGATCGGGCGCGAGGGGAAGCACCGCGGGACCCGCACCGAGAACCGCCTCGCGAACCATGCCGAACAGGGCGGGACCGGGAGGGAGAACCACCGCGTGCACAGGACGCTCACTCACGGTCGTAAGGTTAGTCCCGGTGAGAGGCGCCCCCCGCCCGTGACCTCGGCGGGGCGACGTGCAGGCGAGTGAGGAGCGAGTGTGACCGTGCGCACTGCCGGCCGGAAACGGCCGGGTGACTGCGAGGACGTCGTCGACGAGACCGCCGAGGGCATCGCGAAGATCACGGTCGGTCGTCCCGGCTTCTCCCGCCGCCCCTAGATGAAGGCTCTCCGCGTTCCGACGAGCACGCGCGCCCTGGAGGGCGCGTCCGAGGAGGGCAGGTGAACCCCGCCACCGCGCTCTCCGGCGTCCTTGTGGACGAGCTGGCCCGCTGCGGTCTCACCGACGTGGTGCTGGCCCCCGGCTCACGGTCGGCGCCGCTGGCCATCGCCGTCCACGGCGACTCGCGGCTCCGCCTGCACGTGCGCGTCGACGAGCGGTCGGCGTCCTTCCTCGCGCTCGGCCTCGCCCGCAGGTCCGAGCGACCGGTCGCCCTGGTGTGCACCTCCGGCACCGCCGCCGCCAACTTCCACCCCGCGGTGATCGAGGCCCACGAGTCGGGCGTGCCGCTGCTGGTGCTCACCGCCGACCGCCCACCGGAGCTGCGCGCCACCGGGGCCAGCCAGACGATCGACCAGATCAAGCTGTACGGCTCGTCGGTCCGCTGGTTCGCCGAGGTCGGCGCGCCCGAGGAGCGGCCCGGCCAGGTCGCCTACTGGCGCTCGCTCGCCGCCCGCGCCTACCAGCGCGCACTCGGTCCGGGCGACCCCGGCCCCGTCCACCTTAACCTCGCCTTCCGCGAGCCGCTCATCCCCGACGGCGACTCCTCCTGGTGCGAGTCCCTCGACGGCGACGCGAGCGGCCCCTGGGTACGGGCCCGCGTGGCCCCGCCCTCGGCCGGCCTGCACGTCGCCCCCACCCGGCGCGGCGTGCTGGTGGTCGGCGACGGAGCGGCCAACGTGCGGCGGTACGTCGCCGCCGCCGGCATGGCGGGCTGGCCGGTGCTCTCGGAGCCCACCGGCGGCGCCAGGTACGGCGACCACGCCGTCTCGGCGTACCACTTCCTGCTGGGCACCCCCGAGTTCGCCGACGCCCACCGCCCCGACGTCGTGGTGACCCTGGGCCGGCCGAGCCTCTCCCGGCCGCTGCTGTCGTGGCTCAAGCGCGCCGACGAGCACATCGTCGTCACCCCTGACCTGTCCCGCTGGCCCGACCCCACCCGGTCGGCCACCCAGGTCGCCGAGGCCGTCGAGATCGCCGCCGCGGCCGGGGACGACACCTGGCTGCGGTCCTGGAGGGCGGCCGACACGGCGGCCCGCGCGGCCGTCGACGCCGTCCTCGACGACTCGGGGATGAGCGAGCCGCGCCTTGCCAGGGACCTCACCGAGGTGCTCCCCAACAACACCCTGCTGTTCTGCGGCTCCTCCATGCCCATCAGGGATCTCGACCAGGCCATGCGGCCACGTCGCGGCCTGCGGCTGCTCGCCAACCGGGGCGCGTCCGGCATCGACGGCCTGGTGTCCACCGCCATCGGCGCGGCGCTCGCACACAACGGCCCCTCCTACGCCCTGCTCGGCGACCTGACCCTGCTGCACGACCAGAACGGCCTGATACTCGGCCCCCGCGAGCCCAGGCCCGACCTGTGCCTGGTCGTGGTCAACAACGACGGCGGCGGCATCTTCTCCCTTCTGCCGCAGGCGGGGCTGCCCGAGTCCTTCGAACGGGTCTTCGGCACCCCGCACGGGGTGGACCTCTCGTACGTCGCCGCCGCCACGGGCACGCCGCACACCCTGCTGTCGTCCATCGACGACCTGCCCAAGGCGATCAGGGGTGAGGGGGTGCGCATCGTGGAGGCCCGCACCGACCGCGAGGAGAACGCCCGCGTGCACATCGCCATGCGCGAAGCCGCCCACGAAGCGCTGCGCTCCCTCCCCTAGCCGGGAAGGAGCACTGTGCTCGCTTAAGTAAAATCGGGGGCATGCCACAACATAGGGTGTGAGCCATGCATGTGGAGGAATGGCTTCAGGCGATCCCCCCGGTCTGGATCTGCGTGATCGTGGGCCTGGTGATCGGCCTTGAGAGCCTCGGCATCCCGCTCCCAGGTGAGGTCGTCCTCGTCAGCGCCGCACTGCTGTCGGCACAGCATGTCGTGAACCCCCTGTGGGTCGGGGTCTGCGCGAGCGTGGGCGCCATCGTCGGCGACTCGATCGGGTACCTCATCGGCCGCAAGGGCGGGCAGCCGATGTTCGACCGCCTCGGCAGGCGCTTCCCCAAGCACTTCGGCCCCGCCCACCTCGCCAAGGCGAGGAGCGTCTTCGACCGGTGGGGCATGTGGGCGGTCTTCTTCGGCCGCTTCGTCGCCCTGCTGCGCATCCTCGCCGGGCCGCTGGCCGGCGCCCTGCACATGCCCTACTGGCGGTTCCTGGTCGCCAACGTGCTCGGCGGCATCGCCTGGGCGGGCGGCACGACCACCGTGATCTACTACCTGGGCATCGTGGCCGACAAGTGGCTCAAGGGCTTCTCGTGGGTCGGCCTGGTGGTGGCGGTGCTGTTCGGCATCGGCACCACGCTCTACATCAAGCGCCGCGCCTCGAAGATCGAGGAGCCCGCGACCGAAGAGGTGGCCGGTCAGCGCTCGATGAGCGTGACCTCCAGCGAGTAGTGCGAGGCACGGTAGACATGGGAGCCGTGCTCCACGGCCCTGCCCTGGTCGTCGTAGGTCGTACGGATCATCGTGAGCAGCGGCGCGCCCCTGCGCTCGTCCAGCAGTCGCGCCTCGGCCGGGGTGGCCGACCGCGCGCCGATGCGCTGGTTCGCCACGCGCATCCGCACGCCGGCGGACCTCAGCAGCTCATAGAGGCCGCGCTCCTCCAGGGACTGCGGCGTGATCGACCCGAGCGCGGCCGGCAGCCAGTTGTGCAGCAGGGCCAAGGGCTCGCCCGCGGCGTAGCGCACCCGCTCGACGTGCAGCACCTCCGTGCCCGCGGCCACGCCGAGGACCGCGGCGATCTCCTCGTCGGCGGTCACGGACCGCAGGGACAGCACCCGGGTGGTGGGCTCCTGGCCCGCGCGGCGCAGGTCGTCGTACAGGCTGGTCAGCTCGACCGAGCGCTTGACCTGGCCGTGCACCACCTGGGTGCCGACGCCGCGTTTGCGCACCAGCAGGCCCTTGTCCACGAGGTACTGGATGGCCTGGCGGATCGTGGGGCGCGAGAGCCCGAGCCGGTCGGCGAGCAGGATCTCGTTGTCGAGCCGGGCGCCGGGCGTCAGGTCGCCGCGCCTGATCGCCTCGGCGATCTGCTCGGCCACCTGGAAGTAGAGCGGCACCGGGCTGGAACGATCGAGATCGATGTCGAGTCGAGTGCCCAATGTGCCTTCTCCCGGCTCAGTTCTGATCGCTAAGGGTCCAGGGTAGCGGACGTCAATATGTCCGTACAAAGACCACCGTCCCCCTCCGATCCCCCTCGTGGAGGCGGACCGCCCGCCGGATGAAAAGGTTTCACTTCTCGTGTTGAACGCGGCACTCAGAGTCACCGGAGGCGATACTTTTTCTCCAGGAGGTAATGACGATGTCAACAACCGACGTTGAAGGGCGTATGACCGAGCTCGAGAACCGGCTCGGCGTGCTGCGGGACCAGACCGTCGCGGCGACCTACCTGGCCGGCGAGGCGAAGAAGGAGTCAGAGACGGGGAAGCTGTTCTACCGTTACGCGCTCGACGACCTCAAGAGCATCCGCGCGCAGCAGGACGTGCACACGATGATCCTGAGCGGCCACTCCCAGCTCCTGGACGGTCTCACGTCGACCGTTGAGGGTCACACCGTGAAGCTGGACGGTCTCACGTCGACCGTTGAGGGTCACACCGTGAAGCTGGACGGTCTCACGTCGACCGTTGAGGGTCACACCGTGAAGCTGGACGGCCTGGCGACGACCGTCGGGGACCTCGCGACGACGGTCGGCGATCTCGCGACGACCGTCGAAGGGCACACGGCGAAGCTGGAGGAGCATACGCGGATACTGGGCGAGCACTCGAAGAGGTTCGACGAGCACACCGACATCCTGAACGGTCACACGGTCGCGTTGGACGAGATCCTGCGGATCGTGCGCAAGCTGGACTAGACGCCGACGTCCCCCCAAGCCCGGTGAGCACTCTCTTGCCGGGCCTTTTCGTGTCCGGCCGCAGGTCAGGGTATGGCCGTGCCGGGCTCGGCGGTGCCCGGGCACATCGCTGTTGAAAGTGGCCTGTACATCAGCATGTCACGACAAACAATTGACAGGGGGGTTACCTGAGGTTACAAACCTGGCAGGCGGCCGATCCCGTCCTCCGGGGCGGTGTGGGAGGTATCCATGAGGCGAGTCACACGGTTGATCACAGTGACGGTGCTGGGAGCGCTGGCGCTGAGCGGATGTTCGGGCGGTGACGGCGCGACGCCCTCGGCGGGCACGTCCGTCTCGCCGGCGGCCGGGGGGCAGGGCGGCGGAGCCTACGCCGTCATCACGCACGGTGCGCCCGGAGACTCCTTCTGGGACGTCGTCAAGAACGGCGCGGAGGCGGCCGGCAGGCAGTACGGCGCGAAGGTGACCTACCAGGGCGACGGGGACCCCGCCAAGCAGGCCCAGCTCATCGACCAGGCGGTCAGCGAGAAGGTCGACGGTGTGGTGGTCTCGATGGCCAATCCCGACGCGCTGAAGGAGTCCGTCACCACGGCCGTGGCCGCCGGCATCCCGGTCGTCACCATCAACTCCGGCGCCGACAGGTCCAAGGAGTTCGGCGCGATCACCCACGTCGGCCAGTCCGAGGAGGTGGCCGGGCGCGGGGCGGGCGAGAAGCTCAGGGCCGAGGGTGTCACCAAGCTGCTCTGCGTCATCCACGAGGCGGGTAACGTCGGCCTGGACCAGCGGTGCGGCGGCGCCACGGCCACCCTTGGCGGCACCGTGGAGCGGCTGCAGGTGGACGTCAGCAATCTCGCCGACGCCACCTCCAAGATCAAGGCGAAGCTCCAGTCCGACCGCTCGGTCAACGGGGTGCTCACCCTGAACCCGGCGGTCGCCGCCCGCGACGCGATCGCCGACGGGGGCTCCAAGGCCAAGCTCGCCACCTTCGATCTGTCGGCCGACGTCGTCGACGCGATCGAGGCCGGGGAGATCCTGTTCGCGGTCGACCAGCAGCAGTACCTCCAGGGTTGGTTGCCCATCACGTTCCTCTACCTGTACAAGAGCAACCTCAACACGGTCGGCGGCGGGCTGCCGGTCAACACGGGCCCGGGCTTCGTGACCAAGGAGAACGCGGCGCAGGTGGCCAAGCTCGCGCAGGGCGGCACCCGGTGACCAGCGTCGCCGCCGACGAGCGCGTCGCGGGCGCCGGGTGGCCGCGGCGCCTGCTGATCCGCCCCGAGCTCGGCTCGGTGGTCGGGGCCGTCGCGGTCTTCGCGTTCTTCTCCTCGCAGTCGGAGGTCTTCCGGTCTGCGGACGGCGTGGCCAACTGGCTGGACCCGGCGTCCACGCTCGGCATCATGGCCGTCGCCATCGCCCTGCTCATGATCGGTGGCGAGTTCGACCTGTCCGCCGGGGTGCTGACGGGCACCACGGGGCTGGTAATGGTCACCCTCGCCACCAAGTACGGCTGGAACGTGTGGGCCGCCATGCTCGCGGGGCTCGTCCTCGCCCTGGCGATCGGCTTCGCCAACGGCCTGCTGGTGGTCCGCACGAAGCTGCCCAGCTTCATCGTCACGCTCGGCACGTTCCTGATGCTGCAGGGGCTCAACCTCGGCGTCACCAAGGCGCTGACCGGCACCGTGCAGGTCGGCGGCCTGAGGAGGGCCGAGGGCTACGAGGGCGCGCGGGCGGTGCTGGCCGGCTCGGTCACGGCCGGCGGGGTGGACTACCGCGTGGCGATCTTCTGGTGGCTCGGGGTCACGGCCCTTGCCACCTGGGTCCTGATGCGGTCGAGGGCCGGGAACTGGATCTTCGCGGTCGGAGGGAACGAGCGGGCGGCACGCGCGGCCGGCATCCCCGCCGCCCGTACGAAGATCGCGCTGTTCATGACCACCGCGACCGCCGCCTGGCTGGTCGGATCGATCATGGCGCTGCGCTTCACCTCGGTCCAGGCCAACTCCGGCATCGGGCAGGAGTTCATCTACATCATCGCCGCCGTGATCGGCGGCTGCCTGCTCACCGGCGGGTACGGCTCGGCGATCGGGGCGTCCATCGGCGCGGTGATCTTCGGGATGGCCGACAAGGGCATCGTCTTCGCCGGATGGGACGCCGACTGGTTCAAGTTCTTCCTGGGCGCGATGCTCCTGATGGCGACCCTCGCCAACCGCCTGGTCCGCCGCTACGCCGAGGAGGTGCGGCGATGACCCCGCCGCTACTCGAAGCCCGCGACGTGGGCAAGGTCTTCGGCAGCGTGATCGCCCTGCGGGGGGTCTCGATGCTCGTACGGCAGGGCGAGGTGGCCTGCGTGCTCGGCGACAACGGGGCCGGCAAGTCGACGCTCATCAAGATCCTCGCGGGGGTGCACGTCCAGGACAGCGGCGAGTATCTCCTCGACGGCGTCCCGGTGCGGTTCGGCGGCCCGCGCGAGGCCCTGGACCGGGGGATCGCCACGGTCTATCAGGACCTCGCGCTGATCCCGCTGATGTCGGTCTGGCGGAACTTCTTCCTCGGGTCGGAGCCGGTCACCGGGCCGTTGCGCCGCTTCGACGTGGCACGGGCCAAGAGGGTCGCGCGCGAGGAGCTGCGCGCCATGGGCATCGACATCCGCGACGTGGACCAGCCGGTCGGCACGCTGTCGGGCGGCGAGCGCCAGTCGGTGGCCATCGCCCGCGCCGTGTACTTCGGGGCCCGGGTGCTGATCCTGGACGAGCCGACCTCGGCGCTCGGGGTCAGGCAGGCGGGCGTGGTGCTCCGCTACATCGCCCGGGCGCGCGACCGGGGTCTCGGGGTGGTCTTCATCACCCACAACCCCCACCACGCCTTCCCCGTGGGTGACCGGTTCCTGCTGCTCAACCGGGGCGCCAGCCTGGGGCAGTTCGACAAGGACGACATCACCCGCGACGAGCTGACGTCCCTGATGGCAGGGGGCGCCGAGCTCGACGAGCTGGCCCACGAGCTCGGCCGCGAGATACCGGCCGGGTCCGGCCGCGAGGTCCCCGCTGGGTCCGGTCCCGAGGTCCCCGCTGGGTCCGGTCCTGGGGAGACCGGCGGGCCGCCCGCCTCGGGCGTTCCGTAGGGGCGCGCCGGGGGAGGGCCGGCAGGAGATCAGCCCTCCAGGGCGTACCTCATCACGCGGAACTTGGCCTGGGCCTCGGCCAGCTCGGCGGCCGGGTCGGAGCCGCCCATGATGCCGCACCCGGCGAACAGCCGGGCCCGCCGCCCCTCGACGTAGGCGCAGCGCAGGGCGATGCCCCACTCGCCGTCGCCCCGCGCGTCGATCCAGCCGACCGGACCGGCGTACCCGGCGCGGTCCATGCCCTCCAGTTCGCGGATCACATCCAGGGCCACCCCGGTGGGCGTGCCGCCGACGGCCGCGGTGGGATGCATGGCCGCGACCACGTCGAGCACCGACGCGCCGTCGGCCAGCCGCCCCTGGACCCGGCTGGCGAGGTGCTGCACGTTGGGAAGAACCAGCAGCTCGGGCTCGCCGGGCACCGTGAGCGAGGCGCACAGCGGCGTGAGTGCCTCGCGCACCGAGGCCACCGCGCACGCGTGCTCGTGGCGGTCCTTGGCCGAGGCGAACAGCGCCGCGGCCTTGGCCTTGTCGTCGGCCGGGCCGGCCCCCCGGTAGGTGGTGCCGGCCAGCACCAGGGACTCGATGGCCGTGCCGGTGTGCCGCACCAGCAGCTCGGGTGTGGCGCCGACCAGGCCCGCGCAGGAGAAGGTGTAGCAGTCGGGGTAGGCCCGGGCCAGGCGGTCGAGCAGGACCCGTACGTCGATGTCGCGCTCGGCCCTGGCGAGCAGGTCGCGCGCGAGCACGACCTTCTCCAGCCGCCCCGACCTGATCTCGCCCACGGCGCGGGCCACGGCGTGCTGCCACTCGAGCGCGGTCAGCGAGCCGTCGCCGTACACGATGCGGCCGGGGGACGCGGCGGGCGCCATCAGCTCGATGGGGGCGTCACCCACCGTGGTCAGCCACGCGCGGCCGTTCCTGCGGCCGAGCACCACCCGGGGGACCACCAGCACCGAGCCGGCGACGTCGGGGTCGAAGGTGAACGAGCCGAACGCGACCGGGCCCGAGCCGGGCACGTGCACGTCGTCGTCGATGTGGGCCTCGCCGAACTGGGCGGCCAGCCACCGCCTGGCCCAGTCGAAGCGCCCCGGCCCCGGGGGGACGCTCACCCGTGCGGCCTCACCCCAGGCCACCAGGCCTTCGCCCTGGTGGACCCAGGCGTACGGCGGGGCCTGCGGCAGTCGCGCGATCAGGTCTTCGGGGTGATGGATGGGGATGCTGCGAACCAGCGGGGGGCGGGTTATCCCGAGCGCGACACTCACTCTGCCCACCTTATGCGGAAACTGAACGCGTTCGACATCGGGTGGCCTCATCACAGCCCCGCGCGCTCAGGGTGATTCGCCGTCATGGGCGCCTGCACACGCTCCGTGACCTGTCAAGCCGCGATAGGAACTTGGTCAACGGTAGCAACGCCTCGCCCGGAGGTAATAGAGCCCACCCTTCCCGATCTCTACCTTGGGTTCTCGATCTCCAACCCGGGATCGATCGTCCCAGGTGGAGGTGACCATGGTCAGAAGGATCGCGCTCGTTCTCGCCGCATCGGCCGTGCTGGTGCCCGGCACGGCCGTCGCGGCGGCGGCCGAGCCGGTGCCCGCGGTGATGGCGGCGCTCGGCGACTCGATCAGCGCGGGCTTCAACGCCTGCGGCTGGTACGTCTCCTGCACCTCCCGGTCGTGGTCGGCGGGTGACGCGGCGGACGTCGACAGCCACTACCTCCGCCTGCTCGCCGTCGGCCCGGCCGTCAAGGGGCACAACCTCAACTTCGCCGTGCCCGGATCCACCAGCGCCGAGCTGGCCGCCCAGGCCGAGAAGGCCGTGGCCGCCAGGGCCTCCTATGTCACGATCCTGATCGGCGCGCAGGACGCCTGCGTCGCGAGCGAGTCGCGGATGACCCCCGTGGCGACCTACCGTGCCCGCATCGACCGGGCCTTCGCCGTGCTCGCTTCGGCGGGGGTGAAGGTCTTCGCCGCCAGCATCCCCGACCTCAAGCGGCTCTGGCGCATCGGCAGGGAGAGCGTGCTGGCCAAGTCGTTCTGGACGATCGGCGGCATCTGCCCGACCATGCTGGCCAACGCCTCCTCCGACGCCAAGAAGGACCAGGCCCGCAGGGACCGCGTCAGGGAGCGCGTGCGGGACTACAACACCGCGATGGCGCAGGCGTGCGCGGCGTACGGCCCGGACTGCCGGTCCGACGGCGGCGCGGTCTTCTCCTACCCCTACACCCTCGACCACATCAGCAAGTGGGACTTCTTCCACCCCAACGCCGACGGCCAGCGGGCGCTGGCCAAGGTGACGTTCCGGATGGGCTTCCGGTGGGAGCAGCCCCTGATCCCCGAGCCGCTCGCCGTCGCCCCCCAGTGACATCGGCTCGGCGACGCACGGTGCGGGCGGGGGTCGGAGCCGGCCGAGCAAGGCCGCGGTCCCGCCGTGGGGGATGTCGACGGCCCATCTCTTGATCTACAAAGTAAAGGCGGCCGGATCGTCCGGTACGGCCGAGCCGTACACCATGGTGTCGACGATGGCCTCGACGGCGGGCCGGGTGACACTGCTGGGGGGCGCGCTGACCAGGGCGAACAGGGCGCTGCCGTAGAGCGCGATGAGCGCGGGGACCTTCTCACGCGCGATCTTCAGTCCCAGCTGGTCGTGATGCCCGGCGGTGACGCGCACCGCGACCTCCTGCAGCCCCGCCAGCGCTGCGGCCAACGCCGGGCGGCGCACCGCCTCCAGCTGTAGCTCGAAGATCGCGAGGTAGCGGTGGCGCAGCGTGGTCGCCGCCGAGAGCAACGACTCGGTCAGCATCTCCACCAGGTCGGCGCCGCCCGCAGGTTGGTGCCCGGCCGCCTGGTCCATGTCCGCCAGGTGGAGCTCGACCACCCGCTCGGCGGCGGCGACCAGCAGCGCCTCGCGGCTGCGGAAGTAGTTGGACGCCGTACCAGCCGGCAGCCCCGCCTCCTTCTCCACCGCACGATGGGTCACCCCGTGCACCCCCGAGGCCGCCAGCAGGTCGATAGCGGCGTCCGTCAGGGCCTGGCGGCGGGCAGGGTTGGTGGGCGGCACCGGGCCATGCTATCAATAGCCGTAGTAGTACGATCGTAGTGAATGGAGGATCGCCATGCGTGTCGCCGTGGTCGGTGCCGGGCTGGGCGGGGTGGCGGCCGCGGTGGGCCTGCACCGCCAGGGGCATCAGGTGACCCTCTACGAACGGGGCGCCGAGCTCCGCGAGGCGGGCACCGGCGTGGTGATCATGCCCAACGGGCTCCGGGCGCTGGAGGAGCTCGGCTACGACACGTCAGGGCGGTCCACCCCCGCCCGCAGCGCCGGGCTGCGCGACTGGCGCGGGAGGCCGCTGCTGATCACCGACGCCGTGCGGGCACAGCGCGAGGTCGGGTCGATGATCGTGGCCGACCGGGCGGAGCTGCACCGCTCGCTGCGCGCCCCACTGCCCGCCGAGACGGTGCGGACCGCGACACCGGTGGAGCGGCTGGAGCACGGAGTCAACGGAGTGGCGGTGTTCAGCGGCGGCGAGCGCGTCGAGGAGGCGGACGCGGTGATCGTGGCCGACGGGATCGGCAGCAGGCTGCGCGGGCAGCTGTTCCCCGGCCACGGCGGGTCGCGCAGGATCGGCCGCATGGACCTACGCGGCACCCTGCCCCGCCCTGCGGACCTGGACGTGGAGGAGTTGCTGGCCGCCATCCTGATCGACCGGCGCACCGGAGCGATGTTCGGGCTGTTCCCCATCGACGCGGACGGGCTGTACTGGTTCACCGACTCCGTGCTGCCGGAACCCGTCCCGGGGCCGGAGGAGGCGCGCGAGCGGATGCTGGCGCTGATGTCCGACTGGCATCCGGCCGTCCCCGCGCTGCTGGCTGCCACGCCTGCCGAGGACGTCTACGTCGACCCGATCGCCTGCCTGGCCAAGCCGCTGCCGACGTTCGCGACCGGCAGGATCGCGCTGCTCGGCGACGCCGCGCACGCCATGACGCCCGACCTCGGGCAGGGCGCCAGCCAGGCCTTCGAGGACGCCGCCGCGCTCGCCCGACACCTGTCGGGGACCGGGGCCGCCGAGGTGGCCGAGCGGCTGCTGCGCTACGACGCGCAGCGCCGCCCGCGCGCCAACCGGCTGATGCGGGCCGCGGAGCGGCAGTCGCGGCTGACCTCGCAGACCGGGGCCGCCGCCTGGGCGCGCGACACCCTGCTGCGCGCGATCCCGGCCCGCCTGGCCACCCGGCAGCTCGCCGCCATCTGGCACGCCTAGTGCGGCCCTCGGGCATTCCAGGGCGGATCTTTCTCAGTCGTCGAGCAGCCGCCAGGGGGTGAGGGCGAGCCGTACGGCCACTTGCGCGGTCACCACGGTGGTCACCGGCGTGGGGGCAGCAGCGGGGCGCCCAGACGGGGACGGTCGGCGGGGTTGGGGGTGTGCGCGGGATACTGCGCCAGCCGTTCCAGGGCCAGGTCGATCGCCCGCTCAAGCTGGGTGTCGATCCCCCGCGCGTAGTCCTGCGGAGTGATGTCGACCTCGATGTCCGGATCGGTGCCGTAGTTCTCCACCCGCCACCCGACGTCGTCGAAGGTGAAGGAGAACTCCGGCTGGGTGGTCACCGTGCCGTCGGCCAGCCGGTGGCGCGGCCAGATGCCGATCACCCCGCCCCACGTGCGCTTGCCGATCAGCGGCCCGAGCCCGAGCAGCTTGAAGGTGTGGCTGAAGATGTCGCCGTCGGAACCGGCCCACTCGTTGGTGATCGCCACCAGCGCGCCGCGCGGCGACTCGGCGGGATAGGGCTCGGGCACACCCCAGCGCGGGAAGTCGTAGCCGATGCGCCGCCGGGCGAGCTTCTGCAGCAGCAGCCCCGAGACATGGCCGCCGCCGTTGAAGCGGACGTCCACGACCAGCCCCTCCCGGTCGTACTCGGCGAGGAACCCCCGGTGGAACTCGGCGTAGCCGTCGGGGCCCATATCGGGGATGTGGATGTAGCCGATCTTGCCGCCGGTGCGTTCGTGGGTGCGCGCGCGGTTGGCCTCCACCCAGTCGCGGTAGCGGCCCGGCTCCTCGTCCGACAGGGCCTTGACCGTCACCGTCCTGGCCGGCCCGTCTCCGCGCCTTACGGTCAGCTCGACCTCCTGGCCGGCCTGGTTGACCAGGAGCCTGGCCGGGCCCGCCACCGCCCCGGCCGGCTGGCCGTTGATGGCCACCACCGCGTCGCCCGGCCGTACGTCCAGTCCCGGACGGTTGAGCGGGGAAGTGGCGTCGGGGTCCCAGGGGTCACCGGCGACGATGCGTGCGATCGTGTGGACGCCGTCGGCGTAGGACCAGTCGACGCCCAGCTTGCCCTGCCAGTACTGGGGCCGGGTGCGGTACTCGCCGCCGCTCTCGTAGGCGTGGGAGGTGCCGAGCTCGCCCAGCAGCTCCCACAGCAGGTCGGAGAACTCGCCCCGGGTGCCCACCCGGTCGACCAGGGGGAGGTAGCGCTCGTAGACGCCCTCCCAGTCGATGCCGGCCATGTCCTGCACCCAGAAGTTCTCCCGCTGGAGCCGCCACGCCTCGCGGAACATCTGCCGCCACTCGGCCGCCGGGCGGACCGAGACCTTCACCCGGTCGAGGTCGATCCACCCGCCGGCCCTGCCGGGGGCCTCCTCCTCGGCGGGCGCCTCGCCCGCGCGGATCACCCGCAGCCGCTGCCCGGACCGGTAGAGCAGCGTCGTGGCGTCCCGGCCCAGGTGGAAGTCGGTGACGTCGGAGACGACGATCTCGGACTTCTGCTTGACGAAGTCGTAGGCATGCAGGGTGCCGGAGGTCGACTCGGCGAACTCGTCGCCGCGGCTGCCCTCGACCGGGAAGGAGGTGAACAGCGCCTTGCCCTTCATGCCGGCGACGCGCTCGTAGCGGCCCTCGGGCACCGGGAAGGCGACGACGCGGCGCTCGATGCCCTCGAACTCGATCTCCAGCCCGTCGATGTCATCCTCGCTCGCGGACTCGCCGGCCGCGTCGTCGCCACCGGGCGCCCGCGTCCCGGCCGCGCCCGCGCCCGCGCCTGTGCCCTCGCCTGAGCTCTGGGCGCTCTCGCCCGAGGCGGGGAGCTCGGCCTCGCCGGCGCGGACGCCGTCCTTGCCCGGGGCGGTCGCGTCGGAGGCCTCCTTACCGGGGGCGGCGTCGTCGGGGGCGTCCTTGGCGGGAGGGTCGTCGCCGGTCAGCGGCCTCGGCTCGGGCACGAACGGCGAGCCGACGCCGGACCGCAGCACGACGGCGTACGGCCGGGTGCCGAGCGGGAAGCCCAGGTCGAACTGCAGCGAGTCGTAGACCGGGTTGAAGACGCGCTGCCCGATGAAGTACAGGTACCTGCCCTCGGGGTCGAAGGCGGGCCTGCTGTCGCGCAGCACCGGGCGGGTGGCCCGGTAGGTCTCCCCGGTGGCGACCCTGCAGAGCTTGATGGCCGTGGTCTGCGCGGTGTCGGGGAAGGTGTAGGCGAGCCAGTCACCCTCGGGGGACCAGACGGCGTCCTCCACGCGGCCGAACCTGCTGCTGTCGGCGACCTTCAGCGTCGCCTGTCCGCCGGTGTCCTCGGCCCCCGGCTCGGGCAGGGTGACGATGAGGAGCTCGTTGCGGTGGTTGGTCACCGCGACGCGGTCGGCGCCCGGCGACACCGACAGGTCGATCGCCCGCCCGGTGTCCAGGGCGGACAGGCGTACCGGGGGTGCGCTGCCGTCGGCGGTCAGCACGACCAGGACCTCGCGGTCGCCGTCGTCGCTGGCCGCCGCCACCAGCCGCTCGCGGTCGTTGAGCCAGGTCAGCAGGCGGTAGCGCACGCCGTCGGGCTCACCGTGCTGGCGGACCGGCCCCTCCCAGTTTCCGAAGGAGTACGCCTTGCCGCGCGTGGTGATCGCCAGGCCGCTGCCGTCGGGGGTGAGGGTGGCGCTGTCGAGGTAGCGTCCGGCGGGGACGAAGCGGCGGTTGCGCTGGGTGCGCGAGCTGCCCAGGCGCACCTCGACCGGGCGCGCCTCGCCCTCGGCCGGGTCGAGCACGTACAATTCGGCCGCCGCGTGGTAGACCAGCCGCCGCCCGTCGCTCGCGAGGTTGCGGGCGTAGTAGTCGCCGTGGTCGGTGTGGCGCTGGAGGTCCTCACCGGCGGGGGTGCAGGAATAGACGTTGCCGATGCCCTCGTGGTCGGACAGGAAGTAGATGCGCTCGCCCACCCAGCAGGGCGAGGCGAGGTTGCCCGCCAGGGAGATCAGCCGGGCGAACTCGCCCCTGCCCTCCCGGTCGACCCACAGGTCGCCGACGGTGCCTCCCCGGTAGCGCTTCCACCGCGCCGGGTCGGCGGTGTTGCGGCCGAGCACGATCGCCCCGCCGGGGCCGTAGGAGATGGAGTTGGCCGGCCCGTACGGCAGGCGTTGGGAGACGCCGCCGGGGTCGACCCGGTGGAGCCATCGGCGGCGGCCGAAGGGCTGGCCCTCGTCGCTCGCGTAGACCACCGCGCCGCCCGGGTCCCAGCCGGTGACCGTGCACAGGGCGCCGTCGTAGGTCATCCGCTGTCCGGCGCCGCCCTCGGCCGGCATGACGTAGACCTCCTCGGGCCCCTCCTCGCGGCCGACGAAGGCGATCTTGGTGCCGTCGGGGGAGAAGCGGGGATACCCGGCCTCGGCGACCCCGGCGGTCAGGCGGAAGGCCCTCCCGCCGTCGGCGGAGACCATCCACAGGTCGTCCTCGGCGGCGAAGACGACGACCTCGCCGAAGATCGTGGGGAAACGGAGGTAAGCGGACATCGATCCTCGCGTTCGGGGGCCGGGGTCTCCATGATCAGGCACCCGGGCCGCCGCGTCGAGACCGTGAACGCCCCCTCTTCGGCGCCGCGAAGGCCCGAAGGACCGTCGAGCGGGCCATGGGGAGCGGTCGCCGTACTTGACGGGCCGGATCCACAAGTCCACGCGGTGGCCGGAGGGAGAGTGCCTGATCATGCGCTGTTGCCGAGGCCCGGTTCGCGGGCTATGACGGCCCCGTCACACAGCTCGCCGGGATCGTCGCGTCATGACCCGCGTCACCGGGCCTCTTCGCGCTCCGCGGGTCGCTTGTCGTCGTCCTCGCGTTTGGTCTGCTTGGTCTCGCGCGTGGCCTTGATGGCCGCCTTCTTGGCCTTTCCTGTGGCCTTGGTGGATTTCTTTCGTGTTCCCGCCATGATTCCCCCTGTTCTCATGGACCGACCATTGACTGACAATGCGCCATATTCGGCGCATCACTCGCGTTAAATACCCAACAGCGGAGCGAATCACCCATAAGCGTCTTTCGCGGCTCGCAGTAGCGTGAGCCGCCCCGGCCCGCCGCCACCCGGGGCCGGGACGGGCGGACGTGGCGCGCGGCGGCGGGGGAGGGGACCCCGTCGAAGGTCGTGGGTCACCGCGCCACGGGGCGAAGAGAGGCACGGCGGGTGCCGGTCGGGAGCGCGTCGTCCCAGCGCATAGAACGAAAGTTCGACAAAGATCGCAACCTCAAAACTGGCGGTAAAAAGGACGGCATGGTATGGCTAAAGATCTTGGGGGCGGGCAGAACGTCGGCACACCGCTTGCGTTGCCGGGAGGTGCGGCGTGCCTTGGTCGCAGGACGAGGAGCGAATGCTTGCCCAGATCGAGAGTTATCTCATTGATGCCGATCCACGACTCGCCGCCCGGCTTGAGTCGTTCAACGAGCGCGTGCAGCGCAAGGCGGCCGGAGAACAGAAGCGGGCCGCCCGCGAGGCCCGTGGCCGGCGGCGTCTGAGCAGGTCGTCGATCATCATCCTGGTGAGCTGGCTGCTGATCGCCACCCTGGTGGCGACACTGCTGATCATGGTGTTCCACCACGACGCGGCGGCCGCGCTGCCGATGTGAGAGCAAGGCCGCGCGCCACCGTCCGCGCCTTCCGCCCTCTGCCGCGGCGGGTCTCCCGTTGTACGTACGGGCCGGCTCGCCGCGGAAGCGTGCGATGTCCAGGCCCGCGACACGACCGAGCCTGCAAGGATGGGAGAAAGCGCTCTCTTGGGGTATGGGAGCGTGCCCACGGGTGGCCGGAGCGCTGTATTGGGTCCCCTCAGGGATGTGGGGGTCGGCGTGCTTTTCGACGAGGCGGCGGGGTCCGTCTCATGGATGCACCAACGATTGAAGGTTGCCGCGATGAGCGCGAGTATTCTCGCGGCAAAGTTTACACCGAAAGTTCAACGATACCGTTGAAGGTATGGATATCAAGGACACGGCCCGGCCGCTCGATGGCGCGGGCGTCTCGGCGTTCCTCCGGTCGCTTCCCGCCAAGCCCCTGCTGCTCGGCCTGGGCGAGGCCAGGCACTTCGTGGGAGAGCTGGGCGAGTTGCGCAACGAGATCTTCCGGCATCTGGTCGAGCACGAGGGCTACCGCTCCTTCGCCATCGAGAGCGACTGCCTCAGGGGCCTGGTGGTGGACGACTACGTCACGACGGGCGCGGGCACGCTCGATGACGTCATGGAGCGTGGCTTCAGCCACGGCTTCGGCGCGCCCCCCGCCAACCGCGAGCTCGTGCGCTGGATGCGCGCGTACAACGAGGAGCATGACGAAAGGCTCCGGTTCTTCGGCTTCGACGGCCCGCTGGAGTACTGGGCCGAGAGCCCGCGCCAGGCGCTCACCGCCCTCTACGCCCTCCTCGAAGGCCCCCTCCCCTGCACCAGGGAAACGCTGGACGCGCTGCTCGGCCCGGACGACCGGTGGACGAACGAGGCCACGGTCATGGACCCGTCCCAGTCGATCGGCCGGTCCGCCGACGCCCAGCGGCTGCGGCTGCTCGCCGACGATCTGGTGGCGCTGCTCGACACCCAGGTGCCGCGGCTGAGCGCCAAGGACAGGGAGCGGGCGGCGCTGTACGGGCGCACCGCCGTCGGCCTGCTCCGCTACCACTCCTGGATGGCCGACACCTCCCCGGCGCGGATGACGCGGCTGTCGGCCCAGCGGGACGCGATGATGGCCGCCAACCTGCGCGCCGTCGCCGGGCAGGGCCCGGCCCTGGTCTTCTGCCACAACCTCCACCTGCAGCGGAACAAGAGCCTCATGCCTTTCGGCGACCACTTCGTGGAGTGGTGGAGCGCGGGGGCGATCACCGAAGCGCACCTGGGCGACCGGTACGCCTTCCTGGCCTCCGCCTTCGGCACGGCCGGCGAGGACACCCCGCCCCCGGACACCGTCGAGGGCATCCTGTCCACGCTCCCGTGGGACCACTCTCTCGTCGACGCCCGCCGCCTGGCCGAGGCCGTCACCAAGCCCGCCCCGCGCGTCTCGCACGATTTCGCCTATTTCCCGCTGGACCCGGCCCAGCTCGCCGCGATCGACGGCGTCGTCTTCCTCAAGCGGGCGGTCAGGCTGGGCTGACACGCGCGTGCGTGACCGCCATGGACCGATGCGTCGTACACGCGGGGTTCAGGCCCGGGGTGCCCGGCCGCCGGTCAGCCGAGACCGCGCAGGAAGTCGGCGGCGACCGGGGCGGCGACCGCGCCGCCCATGCCTCCGGCCTCGACCACCACGGCGAACGCCACCTCGCCGCGGAAGCCGATGAACCACGCGTGGGAGTCGAGCTTCGGGCCGGTGCCGAACTCCGCGGTTCCCGTCTTGCCCGCGGTGCTCTTGGGCAGCCCGGCCTTCTTGGCCGTGCCCTTGCTCACCACGGCGGCCATCATCGTGCGCAGGTTCCGTGCCACCGGTTCCGGCAGTCGCTGCGGCTGGGCTTTCTGCTTGAGCGAGGGCACCAGGGTCGGCGGGCGCCAGGTGCCGTCGGCCACCGCCGCGGCGACCGAGGCCATCACCAGCGGGCTGGCGGTGATGCGGCCCTGGCCGAAGGACTCGGCGGCGAGGTCGGCGTCGCTGGTGGGCTTCGGCATGCTTCCCTTGGTGGCGGGGACGCCGATGGCCAGCGGCTGGTTGAACCCCATCTTGGTGGCGATCTCGTACAGCTTGCCGCCGCTGAGGTGCTGGGCGGCGAGCGGCGCGAAGGTCGTGTTGCAGGAGTGGGCGTAGGAGTCCAGGAACGACAGCGAGCCGAACGCCTCGTGGTCGGAGTTGCGGATCGGCAGGCCGCCGATGGTGGCCTTGGCGGGGCAGGTGACCTTCTGCTCGGGGGTGAGCCCCTCGGCGAGCAGCCCGGCGGCGGTGACGGTCTTGAACGTCGACCCGGGAGGGTAGCGCCCGTCGAGGGCGCGGTTGAACCCGCCGCGGTTGTTGACGACGGCGAGGATCTCGCCGGTGGAGGGGCGGATCGCCACCAGGGAGGTGGGCTTGTCCAGGGTGCGCACCGCCTCGACCGCGGCCTTCTGCACCAAGGGGTCCAGGCTGGTGCGCACGGCCACGCCGGGGGTCCCCTCGAAGGTCTTCAGCGTCTGGACGGTCTTCTTGGATCCGTCGACGACCGTGACGCGGGTGGCGGGGACGCCCGCCAGGTCCTTCTGGAACGTCTCCTGCAGCCCGCCCCTGCCGACGGGGTCGCCGGTCGTGTAGGACGAGCCGAGCTTGGCCACGTCCTTGGCGGTCGCCTTGTCGAGGTAGCCGACGAGCTGCTGCACCGACCCGCCGACGTCGCCCTGGTCGATGCGGCGGCCGGAGGAGTCCTCCACGGCGGCCCGCTGCGGCCAGGTGGTCTTCAGGGCCAGGTGGGTGGAGCCGGTCAGCGCGGGATGCACGGCCCCGGGAGTCCAGGCGACCTTCCAGTAGTGGTCCTTGACCACCAACTCCAGGGAGCCGGTGTAGGTCCACTGCCCGACGTCCTTCAGCGACAGCGTGGCGGTGTAGGCGGCCCTGGCCCGGTCGTCACCGGCCGGGCTGACCGCGCCCAGCCTGACCGAGGTCTTCTGGACGCCGAGATTCTTGGCCGTTTCGGCGTAGGCGTCCTCGAACCCGGCCACCGGCGAGGCGAGGTCGGACCGCATGGCGGCCAGGTCGCCCCGGCTCCAGGCGCCGGCGAAGTGGCTCGCGGTCTGCGCCGCGCTGCCCCTGGTGTGCAGGACGTAGTAGGCGCCACCGGCGGCGGCCTCCGCCACCAGCACGGTCGTGACAGACGTGATCGCGATGATACGGCCGCGCGGCACGTGTTACCCCCGGGTGTGTCGACGTCGCCACGAGCCTAGCGCGGGGTGTTCGCCGGTGTTCGCCGCTTCGCCGCCGTGTGACCGGCTCAGGCGGCCTCCTTGGCCCGTTCCTTGTGGCTGGAGGCGTACGCCGGGACGTACTCCTGGCCCGACAGGCGCTGGATGGCCCGCATCACCTCGTCGGTGACCACGCGCCGGTCCCTGGCCCTGCCGGGGTCGCCGGTGAAGCTCATCGGCTCGCCGATGCGCACGCCGATCTTGGCGATCCTCGGGACCGAGGCGCCGGGCGGCAGCACGCGCTCGGTGTTGACCATCGCGACCGGGATCACCGGCACGCCCGCCGTCAGCGCCAGCCAGGCGACGCCGATCTTGCCCCGGTAGAGCCGCCCGTCGGGGGAGCGGGTGCCCTCGGGGTAGATGCCGAACAGCTCGCCGCCCTTGAGCACCTGGATGGCCGAGTCGAGCATGGCCTGCGCCGCCGAGGCGCTCTCCCTGTCGATCGCCACCTGGCCGGTGCTCCGCATGAACATGGCCATCAGGCGGTTGCCGGTGAAGTACTCGGACTTGGCGACGAAGGTCACCTGCCGGGGGAGCATGAGCGGCAGGAACACCGAGTCCAGGATGGACAGGTGGTTGGAGGCCAGGATCGCCGCCCCCGACCTCGGGACGTTGCGCGCCCCGGTCACCTGAGGGCGCCACAGCACGCGCAGCACAGGACTGCTGATGATCTTCGTCATGCGATACAGCACGGACTCTCCCGGTGTGCGGACGGCCAATGCCAACCATACGGCGCTGAGTGGAAACCTTGTGTTACGGCAGCCCACAAAGTGTTACATCGTCGTACAACGGAGCGCCCCGCAAGACGAGCCTGCGGGGCGCTCCGTTTTAGGCCGATGTGGCGGTCGCCTCCTCGGCGAGAGGCACAACACGGCTCCAGCCGAACGGTATTCCGTGAAGGCGGTAATTGCGGCCCGGGGGACACAAACCACATCGGCTACTCGACTCTAACCCACTCCCAGAGGTTCTTATTCCAGACCTGCCGTTCCGGGCACTCCCGGGCCGGGATACAGGGGCGTACTGGGGCCGGTCAGGGGTCACAATGGGGAACCATGCTGGAGACCGAGCGGCTGATCCCGCGCCCGTGGCGCGAGGAGGACCTGGCGCCCTGCACGTCCTGGGCGGCTCAGGGCCCGCCGGGGCGCAGGGGGCGGGCGTCGGGCATCCGCAGCCGGTCGACGGCCTCCCTGCGGCGGCTCTCGGGACGGCGGTCGTAGCGCGCGGTGGTGACGGGGGAGGCGTGGCCGACCAGCGCCTGGGTGGTGGCCAGGTCGACTCCGGCGTCGAGCAGTTCGCCGATGAACGTGCGCCGGAAGTCGTGCGGGGTCCGCTTGGTGGCCCCGGCGGCGGCGAGGCGCCGGGCCAGGATGTCGGCGATCGCCTGCCCGGTCATCGCCGCCGGCCTCCCCCCGGGGGCCCGGAGGCGCCCGGCCCTGCTGATGGGGGCGAACAGCGCGCCCGCCTCCCGCCCCCGTACGGCCAGCCAGGCCTCGGTGCGGGCCACCGCCTCGGCCGTCAGGTAGACCAGGCGTTCCTTGTCGCGCTTGCCGCGCACGCGCAGGGAGCGCGCGGCGACGTCGTAGTCGCTCAGCGCGAGCGCCGCGACCTCGGCGCGCCGGCAGCCGGTGGAGTACAGCACGGCCAGCAGCGCGCCGTCGCGCACCCCGGCGGGGGAGTCGTCGCGGTCGCAGACGGCCAGGGCGGCGCCGACCACCTCCGGCGGGACGTGCTGCCCGGTGGGCAGGCGGGTGTGCCGCAGGGTGGGCAGGTCGGCGGCGCGCTGGTAGTCCTCGGCGCTCATCTTGCCGAGGCGCCAGGCTTCGCGCATCACCCGGCGCAGCGCGACCAGGTGCTTGTTGACGTAGGCGGGCGACCATCCCTGCTCGGTGAGGATCGTGCGGATGCGCACGGTGTGCTCGTAGCGCAGCAGGTGCCAGGGCTGCCCGGCGCCGGTCGCGGCGGGGTCGCCGGAGATGACGCGGGCGACCCTGTCGAGGCACCCGCGCATCGTGCGCCGGGACTCGGCGCTGGCCAGGGCGTCGAGGTAGACCACGTAGGGGTCGCCGGCGGGCGTGACGGCGCCCAGGCCGGGGTCGGGTACGGCGGGCACGTCCACGGTGCGATCTTAGGCCGGTCCCGCCCCGGCCGTTGTTAATCTACATTGTAAAGGCCTCAGGTTGGGTGCGGAACGTCATGGACAGGTCGCTCAGCCTGCGGCTCTCCGCCATCAGAGCGGCGACCAGGCCGAGGTCGTCACACCTGCGCCGGACCAGGGGGTACCAGGCCTCGCGCAGCTCCCGGAGGGCCGGTTCCACGCGGGCCCGGTGGGCGACGCGGTCGGGGTGGACCAGGATCCGGTGGCTGTCGGCCTCGCGACGGCGTGCGGCGTAGCCGTCGTGTTCCAGGTGGCAGACCACCTCGGTGGCCTCCTCGTCGGTGAGCCCGGCCAGCGCGGCCAGGCAGCGGACGGACATGGGGCCCTGGCGGCACAGCACAGAAAGGCACCGAAAGTGGGTCGCGTCCAGCCCGACGCGCGCGGCCAGCGCCTCCACGAGCCGGTTGGCCTGCGCGAACAGGGAGGCGGTCTGGCGTTCGACCGCCTCAAGGACGTCGACGGTCTCGTCGTGCGGCATGGTGGTCACTCCAATCGCGGCGGCGGGGCCCGGGCGGAGTGCCGCGGGCCCCGGCTCGGCGGAGCGGCGAGCGCCGGTTCCGCCTCCCGCGGCCGATGTCACAGCCGGGTGGGGTGGGTCTCGCTGGACGACTGCGTGACGCACCGCATCATCGAGTTGCGGAAGAACGCGGCGAACCCCTCGGAGGTGGCGGTGTCGCGGGCGTCGGCCAGGAACGGCACGATCTCGTCCTCGATGATGTGGACGTGCCGCTGGCCGGCCAGGTGGCGGGCGATCCCGGCGAAGTCGCCCTCGTAGTGCACCAGCCGCACCAGGACGTCGTCCTTGACGAACACCCCGGTCCCGAGCAGGCGGGCGGTCTCCTCGCCGTTGTCGTCGGTGACGATCGGCGACTCCAGGGGCGGGGCGCCGCCGAACAGCTCGGCGAGCTCGTCCTCGTGTCCGGGTTTGATCCGGAAAGTGATCATCGCGTAGGGCATCGGTTACCTCCGTCGTCGTTCCGGTGCGTTCGCACCGGCATGGTGGCGGCCCGGGGGTGTTCACCGGGCGGGCCGGGGAACACCCCCGGGCCGCCGGTGGCCTCCCCGGGCGGCCGGTGCCGTCCGGGGAGGCGGGCGGGCCGGTCAGTAGGCGGCCACGACCTCGTAGGAGCCGAAGATCCCAAGGCCCTTGTCGTGGTACCTGGCCAGCGGCGAGGTGGTCGGCAGGTGCTCGGGGCTGCGCTCCCACTCGCGGTAGGTGGGCACGTCGTCCCACTCGCTCAGCACGGCGAACCGGCGCGGGTCGCGCAGCGAGCGCAGGAGCTCGTTGCCGCGCAGCCCGGTCCTGCCCGCGAGGGTCGTGCTGATCTGGTGGTAGGCGTTCTCGATGGAGCCTCTGTCGTTCTCCGGCTCGTTCAGGTAGAGCGCGACGCGCACCCGGCCGGGGCTGGGCTGGGCTCCCAGGCGCGAGGCCACGATCATGGGGGTCATCGAGGTGCCGGCCGAGTCGCGGTAGGGGTCCAGCCGCATGCGGTTGGCGGCGTGCTCGGCGCTGTGCTCGAACTCGTGGAACCGTTCCTCGCTCTCCCAGTCGCTGACGATGTAGTAGATGCCGTCCTCGTCGGGGCTCTTGGCCATCGACTGGCCGACGTTCGCCGGGTGGCGGGCGATGGTGGCGGCGACTTCGCGCCAGGTCTTCTCGAAGTCGCGCTCCATGCCCGGGTGGATCCGCATCCTGACCATGACGCGGTACACGCTGTCCTTGTGGTTCATGCCCACTCTCTTCTTTCCGTCGGACTTGCTGTCATCGAAGGGGGTGGTGGTGCGGGGAGGCCGGTCCGGGCGGAGCCGGGCCCGGACGTGTGGTGGCCCGGAGTGGGGTCACATCCGGACGGGGGACTGGTCGGCGGCCTCCTCGACGATCTGCCGGATCCGGTTCATCTGGATCACGGTGTTGTCGTTGAGCCGCTTGGTCATCTGCTTGTCGCTGAGCGGGGCGTCCGGCTTCATCTCGAAGTCCTGGACCCAGCGCATGCGCACCGCGTCGGGCACCTGGGTGTACTCCCAGAACAGGTTCATGTACTTGAACCAGCCCGGTTCGACCCGGTGGGCGCGTACGGTCCTGGTCGCCGGGTCGGGCGTGCGCTCCGACACCCAGCTCCACTCGTTGCCGTCGGCGTCCGGGTGCATGGTGAGCCGGAACCTGATGGTGGGCCCGCGCTGCTCCAGGATCTGCGAGGCGGAGTACTCGCTGAACAGCGTGGGCCACGACTCGACGTCGTTGGTCATGTTCCACAGAAGGTCCATGGGACTGGCGATGATGATCTCGTTGTCCGCGTGTCCTGCCATGACGTTCCTCCGGTGTCAGGCCGCGAGCCGGCGGTTGACGTAGTCGACCGCGGCCTGCGGGGTCTTCATCTCATCGACGGCGTCGTCGGGGATGCGGACGCCGAGCTGCTGCTGGATGCGGGCGGCCATCTCCAGCACCGCGAGCGAGTCGTAGCCGAGGTCGACGAACGACATCTCGCCGATGTCGTCGGCCAGGTCGACGGCGTCGGGCACTCCCGCGCAGCCGCCCATGATGCGTCTCATGTCGTCGAGGGTGAATTCGGTCATGTCGGTTCTCCGTTGTCGCGAGGTCGGGTGGGCTAGACATCCGTGACGAGCAGGGCCGCGTTGAACCCTCCGTGGCCGCGTGCGAGCACCAGCGCCCTGCGCACGGGCCCGTCCCTGGCCGCGCTGCGCACCAGGTCCAGCTCGTAGGCGGGCGCGGCGGCGCGCACCCCCACGGTCGGCGGGATCACGCCGTCGCGGATGGCGAGCAGCGCGGTGGCCACGTCGAGCGCCGCGCCGCCGGCGTACAGCCGCCCGGTCATGGTCTTGGGCGCGGTGACCGGCACCCCGTAGGGGCCGAAGACCGCGGAGATGGCCCGTGCCTCGGCCAGGTCGCGCTCGGGCACGCCGAGGGCGTCGGCGAACACCACGTCCACCTGGCCGGGGCTCACCTCGGCCTCTCGCAGCGCCAGCGTGATCGCCCGTTGCAGGTTGGACCTGTTCTCCTCGCCCTGCACGGGGCGGGGGTCGAAGGTCGCGCCGTATCCGGCGATCGCGCCGTAGGGCCGGGCGCCCCGGGCCAGGGCCGCGTCGTGGTCCTCGACGATGAGCATCGCCCCGCCCTCGCCGGGCACGTATCCGCAGGCGTCGTCGTCGAAGGGCAGGTAGGCGCGCTCGGGGTCGTCGCGCGGGCTGAGCAGGCCGGTGGAGATCTGCGCGACGAGCCCGTACGGGCACAGCGAGGCGTCGGTCCCGCCCGTCACCACCATGGTGGCGTCCTGGCGGAGCAGCCGCCTGGCCTGCGCGACCACGTCCAGCCCGCCCGCCTGCTCGGTGCACACCACCCCGCAGGGCCCGCGCATGCCGTACCGGATGGAGATCTGGCCGGTGGTGGCCGCGTAGAACCAGGCGATGGACTGGTACACCCCGACGTACTCGGGGCCCTGGCTCCACAGCTTCTCGATCTCGCGCTGGCCGAACTCGGTGCCGCCGGAGGAGCCGGCGGTGACGACGGCCATCTCGTACTCGGGCAGTTCGCCGGGTTCGATCCGCGCGTCGCGCAGCGCCATGTCGGCGGCGGTGAGGCCGAGGTGGCTCCAGTGGTCGGTCTGCACGGCCAGGCGGCTCGGCACGTGCTCGGTGTCGTCGAACTCCGACACCTCGCCCGCGACGCGCACCGGGTACCGCTCGGAGTCGAAGCGGGTGATCCGGCCGATGCCGCTCTTGCCGTCCAGCGTGGCCGACCAGTAGGCCTGCGTGCCGAGGCCGTTGGGCGCCGCGACGCCGATGCCGGTCACCACCGGGCGGGCGCCGCCCGCGCCGGTCCGCTCAGTCATGGCGGTCACCTCCCGGGCCGGTGAGCCCGCCCCTGTCGCGGGCGAGCAGCATGGCGGTCTGGAACCCGCCGAACCCGCTGCCCACGCTGAGGACCACCTCGACGTCGCGCTCCCTGGCGGTGAGCGGCACGTAGTCGAGGTCGCACTCGGGGTCGGCGGTGTGCAGGTTCGCGGTCGGGGGGACGACGTTGTTCCTGATGGCCAGCGCGCAGGCGGCGACCTCGATGGATCCGATGGCGCCGAGCGAGTGCCCGATCATGGATTTGATCGAGCTGACAGGGATCCGGTAGGCCCGGTCGCCCAGTGCGCTCTTGAACGCCGCGGTCTCGTGGCGGTCGTTCTGCCGGGTGCCCGACCCGTGGGCGTTGATGTAGTCGACGTCCTCGGGCCGCAGCCGCGCCTGGCGCATGGCGGCCCCGATGGCCTCGGCCATCTCGCGGCCGTCCGGTTTCAGGCCGGTCATGTGGTAGGCGTTGCTGCGGCTGGCGAAGCCGACGATCTCGGCGTACACCTGCGCGCCGCGCCGCAGCGCGGCCTCGCGCTCCTCCAGGATGAGCACCGCCGAGCCCTCGCCGAGCACGAAGCCGTTGCGGTTCATGTCGAAGGGGCGTGAGGCGTGTTCGGGTTCGTCGTTGCTCGGCGAGGTGGCCTTGATGGCGTCGAAGCAGGCGACGGTGATCGGTGAGATCGGCGCGTCGGCGGCTCCGGCGATCACGGCGGCGGCGGTGCCCTCCTTGACGAGCTGGTAGCCGTGGCCGACCGAGTCGAGTCCGGCCGTGCATCCGGTGGAGATGAGCGCGACCGGGCCTTCCGCTCCGCCGGCCCAGGCGATCTCGGTGGCGATGGTGCTCGGCACCATGTACCCGTATAGCTGGGGCACTCCGTAGGCCGGGTCGACGAGCCAGTTCCTGCCTCCGTCGCTGAGGACGACGTACTCCTCCTCCAGGCCCATGGTGCAGCCGACCGCGCTGCCGATGGTGACCCCGAGGCGCTCGGGCGGCACGTCCTGGCCGGTCAGGCCGCTGTCGGCCAGGGCCTCCCGCGCAGCGACCACGCCGAGCTGGGCGGCGCGGTCCATGCGGCGGATCTCCTGCGGGGACAGTCCGTGCGCGCCCGGGTCGAAGTCGCATTCGGCGGCGATCCGGGAGCGGAATCCGGTCGCGTCGAACAGTGTGATGGCGCGCGTCGCGGTGCGCCCGGCGGTGAGCAGGTCCCAGAAGGACTTCACTCCGATGCCGCCGGGTGCCGTGACGCCGATCCCGGTGATGACGACCCGGCGGTCGTGGCGCGTGCGCGAGGAGCGCCTGGCGCCACCTCGCGCCCGGGTGCGGCGCCGGGTGGTCGGACGGGTGTCCACGATGTTCACCGCGGGCTCCCTGCCGCGGCGTCGTTCGCTGCCGGCTCGGTGTCCACGTGGCCGAGGTCGGGCCGCGGGGCCAGGGGACTGGCGTGGAAGACCATGCAGGCCTCCTCCTCGCCGGTGTTCTGGATCCGGTGCCTGACCGTCTTGGGCACCATGAGCGCGTCGCCGGCGTGCAGGACGATCTCCTGCTCGCCGTCGACGCGGGCGAGGACCGTGCCGCGTACGAGGTACATGAACTCCTCGGAGTACGGGTGGTAGTGCTCGACGAAGTGCTCTCCGGGTTGCAGGAAGGCGACGCCCATGAAGCCGGAGGTGGAGCCGGTGGTCTTCGGGCTGAGCAGGACGCGGATGTCGCCGCCGCGGCGCCGGTTGGGCGCGACCTCGCTGACGGTGACCTTGGTGAGGCGGTTCTCAGTCATGGCCGTCCGCCTCCCAGGTGTAGAACGGTTCGGCCATGGCGTCCTTGGGCTCGCGCCAGTTCGGGTCGTAGGGCCGGATGTGCTCGCCGAGCCGCTGGTTGATCTCCCCGTACAGCGGGTGGCTGCGCGCCTTGTACAGGTTGGGCGTGATGTCGTGGTCGGCCTCGACCAGGTGGAAGTACAGGTCGTGGAAGCGGAACAGCGTTCGCCTCGACACCCCGATGAGATGCGGCAGGTCGCTCGCGTCCGAGTCGGCGAAGATCTTGGCAACCGCCTCCGTCTCGGAGGGTTCCATCTTCGCCACGATTAGCGTCCGATGCACCACACGTCTCCTTTCGTCCGTAGACGCAATGGTGTCCGGAACGCCTGGATTGCTGCTGATGCAGCGCTAGTGCCGGAATGAGGCCGCGCCGCACCACCGCGACCTCCCGCCGCGGCGCCCTTACGGGCCGAGCACGCGGGCCGCGCTCCCGTTGACGCACTCGGCGGGCGCCATCAGCAGCGAGAAGGACCGCTCCCCGGCGTCGTGGTCCTCGCGGGCGCCCACGTCGTGGTCGTCGCCGGACCCGGCGGGCGGCGGGGTCCCGGTGCCGGAGGGGATCCGCGCGGGCGCGGGGACGCTGGCCTGCGCGGGGGGCTCGGGCGTGAACTCGCCGCAGGTGTCCAGCTCCTTTTCCAGGCATTCCCTGGCGTACAGCCTGACCAGCTCGTGGATCGCGTACCGCAGCTCGCCGAGCGACCCGGCCCGCGCCTTCAGCAGCGAGCAGTCGGCGAGCCGGGCGAGCAGCCGTTCGGCGTGGTCGACCTCGCAGCCGAGCAGCGCGCACGCCTGCCGTACGGTGACGTAGGGCGTCTGCAGCAGCCCGAGTAGCCGGAACAGGCTGCGCTCCGGCTCGCCGAGCCGCTCGTAGGTGCCGCAGAAGGCCGCGCGCACGTCCAGGTCCGCGACCGACAGGTGGGAGAGGCGGGCGCGGGGGTCCTCCAGCCGTTCGGCGAACTTCGCCAGCGTCAGCCCCTGGCCGGCGGCCAGCCGGGAACCGGCGCACCTCAGGGCCAGGGGCAGCCGCCCGCACAGGCCGACGATCCGCTCGCCGGCCGCGCGCTCGCCGTCCAGTCGGGCCCGGCCGATGATCCTGGCGAGCAGTTCGAGGCCCTCGGCGGGGCTGAGCGGGTCCAGTTCGACCATCTGCGCGCCGGCGAACCCGTGCAGCCCGAACCGGCTGGTGACGATGACCGCGCACCCGGCCGACCCCGGCAGCAGTGGCTGGATCTGCGCGGGGCTGCTCGCGTCGTCGAGCACGATGAGGACCTGCCGGTCGCTGCACCAGGTGCGGAACAGCTTGCTGCGCTCGTCGCGGTCGGCGGGGATGTCGCCGGAGGGCACCCCGGCGGCGCGCAGGAACCCCGCGAGCACTTCGCCGGGGTCGGCCGGGGCGCTCGCGCCGCCGAGCTCGGCGAACAACTGGCCCGAGGGGAAGCCGCCCCGGGCGCGGTGCGCGGCGTGGACGGCCAGCGCCGTCTCGCCGACCCCGGGCATCCCGCTGACGCAGATCACCCGTACGGCGGTGCCGGACTCGGCGGGTCGCGACAGCACCGCGGCGATCCGCTCGCCCACCTCTTCGCGCCCGACGAAGTCGGCGATGTCGGCGGGCAGCTGCGCGGGTTTGACGGTGCCCGCCCGCGCGGCCGGCCGGGGCGGGTTCTCCGGCCCGGGTTCCAGGCCGGGCTGTTCCAGTCCCGGCTGCTCCAGGCCGGGGTCGGCCGACAGCAGGCGCCGCTGCAGGCGGCACAGGGCGGGGGAGGGCTCCAGCCCGAGCTGGCCTACCAGGATCTGGCGCAGGTTCTGGTACACCTCCAGTGCCTCGCCGCGCCGTCCGACCTGGTAGAGCGCGGTCATGAGCTTGGCGTAGAAGTCCTCGTCGAGGGGGTAGGTGGCGATGAGCTCCTTGAGCTCGCTGATCAGCTCGCGGTGCCTGCCCAGCCGCAGGTCGGCCGACAGGCGCAGCTGCAGGGCGCGCAGGCGGCTCTCCTCCAGCCGGGTGATCTGCGCCGACAGCAGCTCGCCCGCCGCCAGGTTGACCAGGGCGGGCCCCCGCCACAGGGCCAGGGCCTGGGAGAGGGCCTCGGTGGCGTGCTCGGGGTCCTGGCGCTCCAGCGCGTTCCATCCGTCGGCGACCAGCCGTTCGAAGCGGAACACGTCGATGGTCTCCGGCGAGGTCGCGAGCAGGTACCCGTACGGCTTGGTGACCACCGTGGCGGGGCCGGTGGTGCCGAGCATCTTGCGCAGCTTGTACACGTAGGTGTGCAGGGTGGGAAGGGCGGTCGCCGGCGGGCGCTCGCCCCACAGTTCGTCGATCAGCTCGCGGGTGGACACGATCTGGTTGTGGCGCAGGACGAGCATCGCCAGGACCGCCCGCACCTTGGCGGCGCTCGGCGTCAGGTCGGTGGTGTCGTCGACGACTTGCAGCGAACCCAGAACCCGGAATTCCATGTGATCTCCGCAGATGATCGGCAACGTCGTCCGAGCTGGCCGGCGCTCGGCGTCGGCGTGACCTCGACGCCTGGTGGACTTCTCGAATTTAGATGAACCCGCTTATCGGAACTTCCGGAAAAATGGCTCCTCAGGACAAAATCTCCGAAAAAGTCCTGGTCTAGTACTGTATTCTTTACCTCGCGTAGGATTTCCGAATGGTGAGTTCCCTTGTGTGGCCGGGGAATCCCGGTGCAGCCCCCGTCCGATTTGATATGAAATAGCACATAATTTCGGCATAAGGACGTTAGTTAGTGGGCGGGGAGCACCCCTCCACCCCGCCCCGACCAGAACGCCTCCAGCGCCCCTCAAGCGATCGACCAGCGCCCCGAGGGATGGTTCCGGACAGGGGGCCCGCCGCGCGTCGTGAACGGCCGGCGCACCTGCCGGGAGTCACAGGAGGAATGCCATGCGATCAGACGCCCGCCACGCGGCCACCCGGAAGGCCGCCGCGTGACCGCGACCACCGCCGTCCCCGCCTCCTCGCTGTGGATCCGCTGTCCCGGCTGCGAGGGGCCGACGTACGGCGAGCACTACCGGCGGAGACTGCGGGTGTGCCCCGGCTGCGGGCACCACGCCCGGCTCACCGCGCCCGAACGGCTGCGCCAGCTCCTGGACCCCGGCTCCACGACCCCGATCGGCGCCTCGCCCACCGTGGTCGACCCGCTCGGCTTCACCGACACCCGCCCCTACCTCGCCCGGCTGGAGCAGGCCCGCCGCGCCACCGGCCTGCGGGAGGCCGTCGTGTGCGCGACCGCCACCGTCCGCGGCCACCCGGTCGTCGCCGCCGTCATGGACTTCGGGTTCATGGGCGGCAGCCTCGGCTCCGCAGTCGGCGAGAGCATCACCGCCGCGGCCGAGCACGCCCTGGCCACCGCCACCCCCCTGGTCGTCGTCACCGCCTCGGGAGGCGCCCGCATGCAGGAGGGCGCCCTGGCCCTGATGCAGATGGCCAAGACCAGCCAGGCCCTGGCCGACCTGGACGACGCGGGCCTGCTCACCGTCTCGCTGGTCACCGACCCCACCTACGGAGGCGTCGCCGCCTCCTACGCCACCCTGGCCGACGTCATCGTCGCCGAGGCGGGCGCCCACATGGGCTTCGCCGGGCCCCGCGTCATCGCCGGCACCATCAAGCAGACCCTCCCCGAGGGCTTCCAGACCGCCGAGACGCTCCTCGCGGGCGGCCTGGTCGACGCCGTGCGCCGCCGCGCCGAGCTCAGGCCCCTGCTGGCCCACCTGCTGTCGGCCGCCGCCTGGGCCACCGGCGGCCGGGCCGTACCCGCCGCCTGGCGGGGCAGCGCGCCCCCGCTGGTGCTCGGCGCCGAACGCCTGCCCGAGCGCGACGCCTGGCAGACCGTCGCCCTGGCCCGAGACCCTGGACGCCCCACCACCCTGGACTACGCCTGCTACCTGCTGGAGGACTTCCAGGAACTGCACGGCGACCGCGTCTTTGGGGACTGCCCGGCGATCGTCGGCGGCATCGGGCGCCTCGACGACGTGCCCATCATGCTCATCGGCCACCAAAAGGGCCACGACACCCGCGAACTCGTCGCCCACGACTTCGGCATGGGCTCCCCGGCCGGATTCCGCAAGGCCGCCAGGCTGATGCGCCTGGCCGGCAAGCTCGGCCTGCCGATCCTCACCCTCATCGACACCCCCGGCGCGTACGCCGGCGTCGAGGCCGAGGCGGGCGGGCAGGCCCACGCCATCGCCGAGAACCTGCGCCTGATGTCCCGGCTGCGCGTCCCGGTGCTCGCCGTCGTGACCGGCGAGGGCGGCGAGGGCGGCAGCGGGGGAGCGCTCGCCCTGGGCGTCGCCGACCGGGTGCTCGCCCTCGGCAACGCCGTCTACTCGGTGATCAGCCCCGAAGGATGCGCGGCCATCCTGTGGCGCGACGCCGCCGCGGCCCCGCGGGCCGCCGCCGCCCTGCGCCTGGGCGCGCGCGAGCTGCTGCGCCACGGCATCGTCGACGCCGTCATCCCCGAACCGGACGGCGGCGCGCACCGCGACCCCTCGCTCACCGTCCGGCTGGTCAGGCAGGCCGTCACCGCGACGCTGTACGAGCTCGCGCGGACCGATCCCGACCGGCTGGTGGCCGAGCGCAGGCGGCGCTTCCGCCGCTTCGGAGCCCGCGCCTAGGCCCCTGCCGCCGACCACGCCGGCAGCCGTAGGAGGAACCCGTATGACAGCCGAACCCGCACACCTGGACGAGCGCGAGCAGGTACTGGACTGGGTCGTCCGGCACGCCGCCCGGCTCGGGCAGGCCGGCGCCGCCCCGCTGCGCAGGATCACCGTCTCGACCGCCACCCTGGCCGTCGACGTCGAGTGGTCGCCCACCGCGCCGCGCGACCCCGAGCCGCGCCCGCCCGGCACCGAGCTCCAACGGCGCGACGACCCGCCCGGCATCGACGCCGGTGTCGACGCCGGCACACCGGGCGCGGTCGTCGTCACCGCACCCATGGTCGGCACGTTCTACAGGTCCCAGGAGCCCGGCGCGCCGCCGTTCGTCGAGATCGGCGACGTCGTCGAGGCCGGCCAGCAGGTGGGCATCATCGAGGCCATGAAACTCATGAACGCCGTCCAGGCCGAGCACCCCGGCCGCGTCTGCGAGATCGTCGCCACCGACGGCTCACCGGTCCAGTACGAGGAGCCGCTGCTGGCACTCGTGCCCTGCGACGGCCACTGATCCTTTCTTCCTCGGAGCTTGGAGCCTGGCGCGATGTTCACCACAGTTCTGGTCGCCAACCGGGGCGAGATCGCCCTGCGCGTGCTTCGGACGTGCCGCGAGATGGGAATCCGCACGGTCGTCGCCCACTCCACGGCGGACCGCGACTCCGCCGCGGTGCGCCTGGCCGACGAGTCCGTCCAGATCGGACCCGCGGCACCCAGGCACAGCTACCTCAACGCGGCCGCGATCGTCACCGCCGCCCTGCAGACCGGAGCCGACGCCATCCACCCCGGATACGGCTTTCTGTCGGAGAGCGCGGAGTTCGCCGAGATCTGCGAGGCGCACGGGCTGACCCTGATCGGCCCGCCGTCGCACGTGATCGCCCGGCTCGGCGACAAGGTGTCCGCGCGCGAGTTCGCCGCCGAGGCCGGGCTGCCCGTGCTTCCCGGCGGCTCGGGTCCCGCCGCGGGGCCGGTCGAGGCCGCTCGTACGGCGGACGCGGTCGGCTACCCCGTCGTGATCAAGTCGTCGGCGGGGGGCGGCGGGAGGGCCATGACGGTGGTGCACGAGCCGGGCGACTTCGCCCGCGCGTTCGCCGCCACCCGGCGCGAGGCGGTCACCCTGTTCGGCGACCCCCGGGTGTACGTGGAGAAGTACCTGGACGCCGCCAGGCACGTCGAGGTGCAGATCCTCGCCGACGGCCACGGCAACGTCGTCCACCTGGGCGCCCGGGACTGCTCGGTGCAGCGGCGCCGGCAGAAGCTGATCGAGGAGACGCCTCCGCCCAACCTCCCCGAGGCGACGATCGAGCACCTCGGGGAGATCACCGTGCGCGCGGCCCTGCGGGCCGGGTACGTCGGCGCGGGCACGTTCGAGTACGTCCTGGACGAGCGCGGCGCGTGCCACTTCATCGAGGTCAACTGCCGGTTGCAGGTCGAGCACCCCATCACCGAGATGGTGACCGGGATCGACCTGGTGCGCGAGCAGCTGGTCATCGCCGCCGGGCGGCCCCTGGCCCACCGCCAGTGCGACATCGTGCCCACGGGGGTGTCGATCGAGTGCCGCGTGAACGCCGAGGACCCGGCGCGGGGGTTCGTGCCCACGCCGGGGATCATCGAGGAGTTCGTCCCGCCGGGCGGCCCGTTCACGCGGGTCGACACCCATGCCGCCGCCGGCCTTCGCATCACGGCCGACTACGACCCGCTGATCGCGAAGGTGTCGGTCTGGGCGCCGACCCGCGCGCAGGCCGTGGCCAGGGCGCACCGCGCGCTGGAGGAGTTCACCGTCAGGGGAGCGGGGCTCTGCACCGACCTGGCCTTCCTGCAGGAGGTGCTGACCCATCCGCTCTTCCGGTACGCCAAGCACACCACCTCGCTCGTCGACCAGATGATGTCCACCCCGATCACCTGACCCGGCCACCTTGGCCCCGCCCGTCCGACTTATGAATCTACAAAGTAAAGGTGTTGGGTGGATGAAGACCATAATCACCCACCCAACAAACCCTTCCTCAGGCAAGGTCAGCTGGCGGGCTTGCCGAACCAGCGGGAGAGGTGGTCGTCCAGGTCCTGCTGTTCGTCGCCGATCCAGGCGACGTGGCCGTCGGGGCGTAGCAGGACGCACGGAACATCCAGTGCCGCAGTGGGATCCGCGAGGTAATCGACCCGGTCCGACCAGCCGCCGACGGTCAGGCGTTCGGTGCGGTCCAGCAGCAGGCCGCGGCCGCGATGCAGCAGACCGTACAGGTGGCCCTGTTTCACGTCGATGTCGCGCAGGCGGCGGCCGAGCAGGTCGGGGCCTTCGCCGAAGTCGTAGCGGATGCCGATCGCGGTGATCTTCTCGATCAGATAGCGGTTCACCTCGTCGAAGTCCATCAGTTCGGTGAGCAGCCTGCGCACGGCCTGCGGGCCCGGTTCGGTGGACAGCAGTTCCATCTGGGCGCGGGTGTTGTCCAGCACGTCCTCGGCGACCGGATGACGTTCGGCCTGGTAGGTGTCCAGCAGTGTCTCCGGAGCCCAGCCGCGGATCTGTGCGGCCAGTTTCCAGCCGAGGTTGAAGGCGTCCTGAACGCCCAGGTTGAGGCCCTGTCCGCCGGTGGGTGGATGGATGTGTGCCGCATCGCCGGCCAGTAGCACCCGCCCGACCCGATAACGTTCGGCCAGCCGGGTGGCATCCCCGAAGCGGGACAACCAGCGCGGGGAGTGAACGCCGAAATCGGTTCCGGCGATGGTGCGCAACTGTTGTCTGAAATCTTCGAGGGTGGGCGGTTCCGCGCGGTCGCTGACTCCCGCGGCGGGGACTACGACGCTATAGACCCCTTCACCGAAGGGCCGGAGCCAGAATCGCTGATGGGTCTCGCTGATTTCGGTCATCTTGGTGGCGATCTCCTCCTGCGGTACACCCACTTTCATCTCGCCCATGAGCGTGTCGGTCCGTGAGGGCTCGCCGGGGAAGCCGACGCCGAGCAGTTTGCGCACCGTACTGCGCCCGCCGTCACAGCCGACGAGATAGCGCGAACGCAGTTGTTCCCCGTCGGCCAGCTCGACGGTCACGCCCTCGTCGTCCTGCTCGAAGCCTGTGACCGTGCAACCGCGCCGGACCTGCGCACCCAGTTCGATCGCGTGTTCTCCGAGCAGGTGATCGATGACCGGCTGTGGGATGCCCAGCAGATAGGCGTACGCGGAGTCCAGGCCCTTGGGCGCGGGTTTGGGGATGGCGGCGAAGAAACCGCCGGCCGGACGTTGTCTTCCATGCTGGAGAATGCGATCCAGCAGTCCGCGCATCGCCATCAGTTCGAGACTGCGAATATGCAGACCGACTATGCGGACGAACGACGCGGGCTCGGTTTCCTTCTCCAGAACGAGTACCCGCACATTGTGCAGCCGTAGTTCGGCGGCCAGCATCGCGCCGGTCGGCCCGCACCCGGCGATGATCACGTCGAAGATGAGGGGCGCGCGATCGGCGCCGGAGGCCGGCGACCAGGGCCTGGGGGCGTCGCCCACGGTGACGTGGCTCTCGACCCTGTCGTTCGGCGACGGCTCGGCGGTGGACTGCAGAGAGTGCATAGGTGTTGCCTTTCGGGAGTGCCTTGTTGGCGGGGCGCTCCCGGCGACACCTACGTCAATCGCCCGATCGTGACGGGAAGGGGGAGCACCCACATCGATACAGCGTTCATGGGTCTCACCTCCTTGGGCGGTGTCACGGTCAACTGCAAGCTACAAGCCCGAGCATCACCCCGTCCAACCCTTTTCCAGCCATGTGATTGCCCCGGCCCGTGGTCGCGGGCCGTGTTCGGGTTGCCAGGGAGTCGAGGAAGGCGTCGGGCGGCGGCTCGGGCGGAGTGTTGCGAGCTCACCGCAGGAGGTGCTCTGATAGGTGGCCGTGACGGCTACCGATGCACGTGGCGCGATCGACGCGGTCTGGAGGATCGAGTCGGCCAGGGTGATCGCCGGTCTCGCACGCATCGTGCGCGATGTCGGCCTCGCCGAGGAGCTCGCGCAGGACGCCCTGGTCGCCGCGCTGGAGCAGTGGCCCGAGTCCGGCGTCCCCCGCAATCCGGGCGCCTGGCTCATGACCGTCGGCAGACGCCGCGCCGTCGACCTCATCCGCCGCGAGCAGCGGTTCGAACGCAAGATCGAGGAGCTCGGTCACGAGTTGCTGACCGGCGGGGAGGGCGCCGAGCCGGATCTTCCCGCTGGCCTGGACGGCGACATCGAGGACGATCTGTTGCGCCTGGTGTTCACCGCCTGCCACCCGGTGCTGTCCACCGAGGCACGGGTGGCGCTCACGCTGAGGCTGCTCGGGGGGCTGAAGACCGAGGAGATCGCGCGGGCGTTCCTGGTGGGGGAGCCGACCGTCGCGCAGCGCATCGTGCGGGCCAAGCGCACGCTGGCCAAGGCGCGCGTGCCCTTCGAGGTGCCGGAGGCCGATGAGCTGGCCGAACGCCTGTCGTCGGTGCTGGAGGTCATCTACCTGGTGTTCAACGAGGGGTACACCGCGACCGCCGGGGACGACTGGATGCGGCCGGCGTTGTGCGAGGAGGCGCTGCGCCTGGGGCGGATCCTGGCCGAGCTGATGCCTGGGGAGCCGGAGGTGCATGGCCTGGTCGCGCTGCTGGAGATCCAGGCGTCTCGGTCGGCCGCGCGGGTGGGCCCGTCGGGGAAGCCGGTGCTGCTGCTCGACCAGGACCGCGCACGCTGGGATCAGCTGCTCATCCGCCGTGGCCTGGCGGCGCTTGCGCGCGCGGAGGTGCTGGGCGGGCCGGCCGGGCCGTACGAGGTGCAGGCGGCGATCGCGGCCTGTCACGCGCGGGCGCGCACCCCCGAGGAGACCGACTGGGAGCGCATCGCGGTGCTGTACGAGGGGTTGGCCCGGCTGGTGCCCTCTCCGGTCGTGGAGCTGAACCGGGCGGTCGCGCTGGGAATGGCGTTCGGGCCTGCGGCGGGGTTGCGGCTGGTGGACGAGCTGACCTCCGAGCCGTCGCTGAGGGGGTATCACCTGTTGCCGAGTGTGCGGGGTGATCTGCTGGCCAAGCTGGGGCGGTTCGACGAGGCGCGTGGGGAGTTCGAGCGCGCGGCGTCGCTCACGCGCAACGAGCGGGAGCGTGCGTTGCTGCTCGATCGGGCCGCGGCGTGCGTTACTGCTGTGACAGGGCCAGGCGCAGCCCGAAAGTGATCAGGATCGCTCCGGTGAGCCGGTCCACGGCCTGGCGTACCCGTGCTTTGGAGAGCCAGCCGCGTGCGAGCTCGGTGCCGAAGATGAGCAGTGTGAACCAGGCCATGCCCTCGATGTTGTGCACCAGTGCCAGCAGCACGCCTGTGAGCAGGTGGGGGGCGCCGTCGGGGATGAACTGGGGGAGCAGGGCGACGTAGAAGACGCCGACTTTCGGGTTGAGCAGGTTGGTGGCCAGGCCGCGGATCCAGGCTCGCCCCGCGCCGCTCGCCGTCTCGGGTTGCGGGGTGGGGTCTGTGGCCTGTCCCGCGCGGGCTCGCCACAGCATGGACGCTCCGAGCCACAGCATGTAGGCCGCGCCGATGTAGCGCAGGAGGGTGTAGGCGAGCGCGGAGGCGGTGAGCAGGGCGGAGATCCCCACTGCGGCGGCGGCTCCCCAGATCAGGACGCCGGTGTTGATCCCTAGGGCGGTGGCGAACGCCTGCCGCCGTCCGCCGGTGACGGCTGCCCGTAGGACCAGGGCGGTGTCGAGCCCGGGGATGATCGTCATCAATCCGGCCACCACCGCAAAAGACGCAAATGAGGAAATCACCCCCCTATCATCCACACCCACCACACCACCGAACGACCGGCCCTCACGCGGCGCGGCAGGGGTCACTCGCCGGAGGCGGGGCGGCGCAGCAGGGGATGGGCGCGCATCGCGACCTCCAGCTCACCGGGCAGCTCGTCACGGTAGCGGCCGAGGGTGGACAGGTCGCTGTGACCGAGCACCCTGCGCACGGCGTCCATGTCGACCGCGTCGGCGAGCAGGTGGGTGGCGGTGGTGTGCCGCAGCCCGTGCGGGGTCACCGAACGCCGCTGGGCGGGGTCGACCCGCCGCTGGACCCGGTCGATCACCGCCTGCACGTCACCCCGCGCCAGCCGCCTTCCGCGCCACGACAACAGCAGGGCCTTCTCGGAGGTGGCGGGCCGGCCACCCGACAGGTAGGCGTCGAGCACCTCGGCCACGTCGTGGGGGAGCGGCACGTCGCGTGTCTTGCCGCCTTTGCCGAAGATGCGCCAGTAGCGGACGCCGTCATTGGTGTAGAAGTCTTCGACGTTCGCCCGCACCAGCTCCGACACCCTCGGGCCGAGGGTGGACAGCAGGAGCACGATCAGCGCGTCGCGGACCTCGGTGCGCTGGTCGCGCCGCCCGCCCTCGGGCTCGGCCGCGGTCAGGGAGCGGGCGGCTCCGACGAGCCCCTGGGCCTGCTCGCGGGTCAGCGCCCGCCGCTCGGCTCGCAGCCCGCCGCGCTCCTTGGCGGTGACCGTCGCCGCCGTCATCGGGTCGACCTGCACCCAGCCGGCCACGGTGGCGTACTTGAAGAACGCCGACACCGACCGGCGGAACCGCGACTGCGAGGAGGGGCTCTGCGACTCGCCGCCGGGGGAGGACCGCCGCCCGTCGGGTTTGCGGGCGAACGCCAGCAGCACCGCGTCGACGTCCTCGCCGGTCAGGTCGTCGAGCACTCCCTCGGCCCCGGCCAGCCGCACGAACGTCGCCACGTCGCGCGCGTACACCTCGGCCGTCGCCGGGGACAGGGCCCCGGTGACGGTCTTGGCGCGGACCAGTTCGAGGTAACGGTCGGCGGACTCCTGGACGGTGAGTCGCTTCAGCTCAGCGGGTCGCATCGATCAGCTCAGTCCCTTCGGCCATGATCCTGCCGACCGTACCGGGTCCCACCGACATTTCCGCGGGGCCGTCCACGGCCCGGGTCCGCGGGACGTACCTCACCGGGCGCCGCGACCGGGCGGCGGCGGCGGCGGAAAACCATGTGACACCCGGCGACCGGCGTCGTCATGATGACCGGTCGTAGGAGACCCGTATCGTGAGGAGTTCACCGATGGTCCAGCGAACGACCGTGCCGAACCTGGTGCCGCCGCCCGGATACGCTCACGCGGCGGTGGTCGAGGCGGGGGAGAGGCTGGTGTTCATGGCGGGCGCCGTGCCCGTCGACGCCGACGGTGACCTCGTCGGACCGGGGGACCCGGTCGCCCAGGCGCGGCAGGTGCTGGCCAACCTGACCACGGCTCTGCGCGCGGTCGGCAGCGACCTGCGGCACGTGGTCGCCAGCACCGTCTATGTCGCGGCGTCCGAGCACCAGGATCTGATCCGGGTGTGGGATGTCGTGCGCGCTTCGGAGTTGTCGGACGGCCCGCACACCTCGACCCTGCTCGGGGTCTCCTACCTTGGGTATTCCGGGCAGCTCGTCGAGATCACCGCCACCGCCGTCGTCCCCTGAGGGGGGGGGCTGCCGGAAAACGCGGGGAAGGACGACCGCGGCGGGGTGGTCGATCACCTCGGCCGGCGTCACCAGGACCGGCTCAGAGCGGTCGTACTGGAACCCGATCGCCCGCTACGGGATCTTGCGCTTCACCACCGAACTGGCCGACGCGGGCGGGGCGGGCTGCATCCTGTCCGACCTGCCCGTCCAGGAATCCGCGACGTGGCGCGGCCATGCCGGCAGGCAGGGCCTGGCGACCGTCTTCATCGTCGCGCCCAGCACCAGGGACGAACGGCTGAGGCGGATCACCGCCGCCGGTTCCGGTTTCGTCTACGCGGCCTCGACCATGGGTCACCGGTGTCCGTGACACCGTCGGCGCCTCGGCCGCCGATCTCGTGCGGCGGACCAGGGCGACGACCGATCTGCCGGTCTGCGTCGGCGTGTCCACCCCCGACCAGGCCGCCGAGGTGGCGGGCTACGCCGACGGCGTGGCCGTCGGCACCGCTTTCGTCCAAGCCCTCCTCGACGCCCCCGACGAGACCACCGGCCTGGCGTCCCTGCGCGCCCTCACCACCGCGCTGGCCAGGGGCGTCCGCGGACTACCCGCCGCCCCGGCCGCCGGGTTATCGTGGACGTCACGCACGTAGATCTCCGCGATCTTTCAGATTTTCTGAAAGGTCACCTGCAGAACTCCTCGATGGACGCGTGCTCTCGCCCGCCAACAGACTCCCTTCCTGAGATCCAAGCAGCGGACCCGACCGATCGGGACCGCCTCACAGGAAGCGCGATCTATGGCGAACCGATCCCGGAGAGTGGTGCCCGCAGGGCTCGCGCTCGTCCTGGCCCTCGTGATGGCGGGCTGTAACGCGAACTCGCGGTCCACCGAGCCGGCGAAGGACAACAACACGACGGCGCTGGAGTCCCTGCCCCAGGGCGGGACCCTGCACTACCTCTCGCGGCGCGCGAACGAGTCCTTCGAGACCGCCAACGCGCAGATGGTGCCGACCAGCCGGCTGCGGTGGGTGCACCGCGGGCTGACGTCGTGGCAGACGCACCCGGACAAGGACACGGTCCTCGTGCCGGACCTCGCCACCGACACCGGTACGACGGACGACGGCGGCAAGACGTGGACCTTCACGCTGCGGGAGGGCCTGAAGTTCTCCGACGGCAACCCGATCACCGCGCAGGACGTGAAGTACGGCATCGAGCGGTCGTTCGCGCCGATGTTCCAAGGTGGCCTCGGCTACCACAAGACGCTGCTGGTCGGCGGCACCCACTACGACGGCCCGTACGACGGCAAGGAGCTCGACTCCATCGAGGTCGTCGGCGACCACAAGATCGTCTTCCACCTGACGCGTTCGTTCGGCAACTGGCCGTGGATCGTCAGCATGCCGGCGTTCGCGCCGGTGCCGGCCGCGGCCGACACCGAGCCGGAGACCTACGGCGAGCACCCGGTCGCCAGCGGCCCGTACCAGGTGACGAGCTTCCGCAAGGGCTCGCAGGCGGTACTGGACCGCAACCCGAACTGGAAGGCCGACACCGACCAGGCGCGGTCCGCCGGCCCGGACAAGATCGTCCTCGACATGGGCCTGAACAACGACACGATCGTGCAGCGCCTCATCGACGACAAGGGCGAGGACCAGACCGCGATCAGCAACGCGCTCATCTCCCCGTCGCAGTTCCAGCGGATCGAATCCGACCCGTCGATCTCCGGCCGCATGGCCAACAGCCCGTCGGGCTACTTCCGCTACCTCGCCATGAACGTCAAGCGCCCGGGCCTCTCCGACGTCCGCGTGCGGCAGGCGATCAACTACGCGATCAACAAGGCCGAGCTGCAGAGCGTGTACGGCGGCCCGAAATTCGGCGCCCAGATCACCTCGACCATCATGACGCCCGGCATCCCCGGCTACACCAAGTACAACCTGTACGACGGCGGTGACACCGGCAACGCCGACAAGGCGAAGCAGCTGCTCGCCGACGCCGGCGTCTCCGGCCTGAAGCTCACCCTGACCTACCCGACCGACGTGAGTGCGATCGAGGAGAAGGAAGCCCAGAGCATCAAGAACTCGCTGGCGCGGGCCGGCGTCAAGGTCGAGCTCAAGGGCCTCGACGGCGACACCTGGTACGAGCTCATCTCCTCCGCCGACGGCGACTACGACATGACGACGAACGGCTGGGGAGCGGACTTCCCGAGCGGCATGAGCACCGTCCAGCCGCTGTTCGCCTCAAGCGAGATCGGCAACGGCGGCGGCAACGCCTCGAAGTTCTCCAACCCCGAGGTGGACGCCGCGATCGACGCCGCGAGCGCGGAGCCGGACCTCGACAAGGCCGCCGAGATGTGGGCCGCGATCGACAAGCAGATCATGAAGGACGCCCCGGTCGTGCCGATCCTCGTGCAGCGCACGCAGGCCCTGGCCGGTTCGAAGATCCGGAACTACTTCATCCCCTCCTACCCTCCGTTCGCGAACGAGCTGGTCGTCGGTGTCGATCGCTGAGATCCAGCAGGCGGAGGGCCGGGGTACGCCGGTCCTCCGCCGCTTCCTGCGGAGGCGGTCCGGCGTCGCCGGCCTGCTCATGCTGGTCGTACCGCTCATCGCGGGGCTTTGCGCCCCGCTGCTCGTGCCGATCGAGGGACAGGACCCGAGCACCTTGCACACCGACCTGCTCGACCCGGACGGCGGCCGTCCGCTGGGCGCCTTCGGCGGCGTCAGCGCCGACCACTGGTTCGGCGTCGTCCCGGTGACGGGCGTCGACCTGTTCGCCCAGATCGTCTACGGCATCCGCTCCTCGCTGTTCATCGCGTTCGGGGCGAGCATCCTGTCGATCGCCTTCGCCGCCGTCCTCGGTACGGCGATCGGGTACTTCGGCGGCTGGCTCAACGCCGTCGCGGGGCGGGTGATCGACTTCATGTTCGGCTTCCCGGGCCTGATGTTCGTCATCGCGATCATGGCGATCGTGCCGCCGGAGATGCCCAGGGGCCTGGTCCTGGTGCTGGTACTGGCCTTCTTCGGCTGGACCGTCCCGGCCCGGATCATCGGCGTCCAGGCCGGCGCCATCAACGCCCGCGCCTTCGTCGAGGCGGCGCGCGCGACCGGGGCCCCGCCCTGGCAGATCATCCGCCGCGAGATGCTGCCGCACCTCTTCGGCCTGGTCGTCGTCCTGTTCGCGATGTCACTGCCCGGCAACGTCAGCGTCGTCGCGGGACTGTCGTTCCTCGGCGTCGGCCTGCGAGGCGACGTCCCCGACCTCGGCAAGCTGCTCTCGGACTCGCTGCCGTGGATCTACAGCGGCGCGGACGTCTGGTACATGCTCTTCCCGGGCGCCGTGGTGTTCCTGATCGTATTCGGCGCCACACTCGCAGGCGACGCGCTCCGCGACGTCCTCGACGTGCGCACGGAGGATGCCACATGATCGTCTACATCGCCCGCCGCATGGTCACCGCGGTGCTGATGCTCCTCGCGATCGCCTTCGTGACGATAGCCCTCTTCTTCGGGGCCTCCAAGGACCCGGCCCGCGCCATGTGCGGCAAGCCGTGCCCGCCCGAGACCCGGGCCAAGGTCAGCGCCTACATGCAGACCGACCAGAGCGCGGTGTGGCAGTACACCGAGTTCGTGAAGGGACTCTTCGTCGGCCGTACGTACGGCCAGGGCGCCCAGCAGGTCCACTGCAACGCACCCTGCTTCGGCTACTCGTTCCCCAACCGCAGCGACGTCACGACGCTCATCGCCGAGCGGCTGCCCGTCACGTTGTCGCTCGCGTTCGGCGCGGCCGTCCTGTGCCTCGTCGTGGGCATCGGCCTCGGCGCGTTGTCGGCGATACGCAAGGGCGGCACCCTCGACCGGTTCTCGACCGGCTTCGCGATGTTCGGGCTGTCGGTGCCGACCTTCCTCGTCGGCCTGCTCGTCGTCCAGGTCTTCGGCTTCATGCTCAACGCGCTGCCGTACTCCGGCTTCGTGTCCTTCTCGGAGTCACCGGCGAACTGGGCCTGGCACCTGATCGGCCCGTGGATGGTGCTGTCGTTCATCCTCGCCGCCGGCTACATCCGGGTCACCCGCACCCAGCTCCTCAACGAGCTCTCGGCCGACCACCTCGTCGCGATGACCGCGCGCGGCGCGTCGACCCGGCAGGTGAACCGGCACGCCGTCCGCGGCGTGATGGTGCCGGTCGTGGCCATGTTCGCGCTCGACGTCACCGCGCTTTTGGGCGGGTCGGTGATCGCGGAGAAGGTGTTCAGCCTGCACGGGCTCGGCGACCTGCTGCTGGCCGGGGTGAACGAGTCCGACCTGAGCATCGTCGTCGGGGTGACGCTCTTCTCCGCCTTCCTCATCATCATCGGCAACCTGATCGTCGACCTGCTGATGCCGCTTCTCGATCCGAGGATCCGCCGTGCCTGACCCCGTACTCCAGGTCGAGGACCTGTGCGTCTCGTTCACCAGCGGCGGCGTCACCGCCGATGTCGTCCAGGACCTGTCCATGAGGCTGGACGGCGGCCGCACGCTCGCCGTGGTCGGCGAGTCGGGGTCGGGCAAGACGATCACCGGCCGGGCGATCATGCGGCTGCTGCCGCGCGGGGCGAGCGCCCGGGGCCGGATCGTCGTCGCCGGCCGCGACATGCTCTGCGCCGACGATCGCGAGCTGCGCCGGGCCCGTGGCTCCGACGTGGCCATGGTGTTCCAGGACTCGATGTCCGCCCTCAGCCCGTACCTCGACATCGGCGCGCACATCGCCCAGGCGGTCCGCCTGCACGACCCGTCGGTCACCCGCCGCGCCGCGCGGGCCCGGGCGGTCGACATGCTCGACCGGGTCGGCATCCCCGAGCCCGCGGACGCCGTACGCCGCTTCCCGCACGAGTTCTCCGGCGGCATGCGGCAACGCGCGGTGATCGCGATGGCCCTGGTGAACCGGCCCGCGCTCCTCATCGCCGACGAGCCGACCACCGCGCTCGACGTGACGGTGCAGGCGCAGATCCTGGCCCTGCTCCGCGAACTCCAGCAGGAGTACGGCATGGCGATGCTCCTGATCAGCCACGACTTCGGGGTGGTGGGGAGCGCGGCGGACGAGGTCCTGGTGCTGTACGCCGGCCGCCAGGCCGAGTACGGCAGCCTCCGCGACATCTTCGATCAGCCCGCCCACCCGTACACCGCCGGTCTCCGCGCGGCCACGCCGCGGCTGGACGCCCGGCTCGACACGGCAGGGGAGCGGACCCGGCTCCGCGCCATCCCCGGCGCGCCCACGTCGCTGCGCGACGCCGGACCGGGTTGCGCCTTCGCGCCGCGTTGCGGCCTCGCCGACCAGGTCGGCGAGCGCTGTGTCGTGGAGGCACCGCTGCCCACCGTCCGCCCGACCAGCCAGGGCGGCGGGCCGCACCTGGCGGCCTGCCACCTCGATCGTCTCCCCGCACTGCAGGAGGTCACCCGGTGAGCGAGCCGATCCTGGAGATGACCGACGTCAGCAAGCGCTACCGCACCGCCGGTGGCTTCGGCCGCGGGCGCAAGGGCTTCCTGGCCGTCGACGGCGTCTCGCTCCACCTGGAGCGGGGCGAGGCGCTCGGCCTGGTCGGCGAGTCCGGCTCGGGCAAGTCCACGCTGGCGCGCATGGCCAACGGCCTGGTGGTGGCCACGTCCGGCACCGTCCGCACCGACGGGCAGGACGTCGCCCGCCTCAGCCGGCGAGGACTGCGGCGGCTGAGGCGCAACGTCGCCATGGTCTTCCAGGACCCGCTGGCGTCGCTGAACCCGCTGCAGACCGTGCGGCAGACGCTGGAGAACGTCTTTCGCGCGCACGGCGAGACGACGTCGACCGCCGAGCTGGTCGCGCTGCTGGAGTCGGTCGGCCTCGGCGCCGACTACCTGGGGCGTTACCCGCACGAGGCGTCCGGCGGGCAGCTCCAGCGCGTCGCCGTGGCGCGCGCGCTCGCCCTCAAGCCGGACCTGATCATCGCCGACGAGCCGACTTCGGCGCTCGACGTGTCGGTGCGTGCCCAGATCCTCAACCTGCTGGCCGACCTGCAGCGCGACCAGGGGATCTCGTTCCTCCACGTCAGCCACGACCTGGCGGTGATCCGCCTCTACAGCGACCGCGTCGCCGTCATGCAGCGCGGCCGCGTCGTCGAGACCGGCCCGTCCGATGAGATCTTCCGCTCTCCGCGGCACCCCTGCACGCGCGCGCTGGTCGAGGCGACACCGGAGGCGGAGCTGCCGGCCTGACCCGCGGGAGCGTTGCGCGACGCCGATCAGGCGTGTCACGATCATGACCATGACTCACCGAACGACCACCCCGTCGTGAGCCGGCCGGAGGCCGGCGCGACAGAGTACTGAATGAGGACACGTGGGAACCGACCTGTTCGTCCGAGAGTACGGGCGGGACGCAGCAGATGCGCCCGCCATCCTCATCCTGCACGGCGCCGTGGAGTCCGGCGCGTGCTACGGCGACGCCGTCGACCGCTGGTGCGGCGACTACCACATCGTGGCGCCGGACGCCCGGGGCCACGGGAAGTCGCCCAGCCGCCTGCCCGAGCACGCGGGCGTTCCGTCCACCGACGTGATGGTGCAGGACGCGATCGACATCCTCAAGGACATGCTCGACCAGACCGGGCGCAAGACGCTCGTCGTCGGGCACTCCATGGGCGCGCGGATCGCCGCCTTCGTCGCCGCCGACGCCCCGCACCTCGTGGCCGGCGTCGTGCTGGAGGACCCGCCGTGGTGGGTGCCGGAGGCCGGTCCCAACCCGTGGCTCAGCGTCGAGCAGACCGTCAAGGACCCCTTCGACTACGCCGACACCGCGTCGGTCGAGGAGCTCATGGACATGCAGCGCGAGCTCAAGCCCCACTGGGCGGAGCAGGAACTGCGCCCGCTCGCCGAGGCGATGAAGGCCGTCGACATCAACTACATGGAACAGCGGGTCCACGAAAAACGCCGGATCTGGACGCCGACCGCGCGGCAGATCACGGTCGGCCCGGCCGGCGTGCCGGCGCTGCTCATCACCGGCACCGGCGACGTCATCGTCGACAAACACTCCCGTGAGCGCCTCACGGCCGTCGCGCCCGGCTTCGACGTCGTCGTGATCGAGGGCGCCCACCACTGCGTGCGCCGCGACAAGCCGGAGGAGTACCACCGGCACGTCGACGCCTTCCTCCGCGAGAACGCGCCGTCGGCCCGAGCCGTCACTCGACGCTGAAGGTGTCGGACCGCGCGAGCGGGCCGTAGACCTCCGAGTCCGGCTCGGCGACCGCGGACCGCATCGCCTCCAGCCCCGCGCGTACGACGGGGTGGCCCTGGTTGTCGCGCCGCGTCGTCATGATCACCTTGCGCAGCGGCGCGATGCCGCGCGTCGGCAGGATCGTCACCCAGTCGGCGTCGCGGGCGGAGAGCGCGGACTCCGGCACCAGGCAGATCCCCGCCTCGGCGGCGACCAGCGCCAGCGCGGCGCGGTAGTCGTCGGAGACATGGGCGATCGGCGGGTGGAAGCCGAGCTCGGCGCACGCCTGCAGCACCATCGTGCGGCACGGGTTACCGGGCGAGGGCATGATCCAGCCCTCCTCGGTGAGCTGGGTGAGCCCGATGCCCTCCTCGCCGGACAGCGGGTGCGCGTGGGGCAGGACGGCCTTGAACCGCTCGATGTAAAGCGGGAACTTCACGATGTCGGGGGAGTCGCGCTCAGGGTCGGACTCGTACTCCAGGCTGACGGTCACGTCGATATCGCCGCGCATCAGCATCCGGTGGCTCATGTGCGCCTCCGCGTCGACGACCGTGACGTCGACGCCCGGCGCCTGGCGGCGCATCTCGACGATGGCGGGTGCCACCAACCAGCTGATCGCCGTGGGGAAGGCGCCGATCCGGAGCTGCCCGAGGACACCACCCGCGTGCGCGGCCAGATCGGCCTCGGCGATCTTCAGCCGGGAGCTGATCTCCTCGGCGTGCCCCGCGAGGATGCGCCCGGCCGGCGTGAGCGCCAGCTTGCGCCCCGTTCGTACGACCAGCGCGTGGCCGACCTCCCGCTCGAGGGCCGCGAGCTGCTGCGACACCGCGGACGGCGTCAGGTGCAGCGCCGCCGCGGTCGCGGTGACCGAGTCGGACAGCACGAAGGCACGGAGGACGAGGAGACGTCGGGGGTCGATCGTGGGCACGCGGGCTCCGTCGCGAGTCGGCCGGGCGTCCGTCGCGGTACGGGCATCCGCGAGGCGGGACCGGGGGACCCCGATGCTAGCGGGCGCCTCCGGATGCAAAGCACCCCGGCATGGGGTGACCTGCTCGCGGCATGCGGCGTCACTGATCGCCGCCGGCGACGCTCCTGCCGGGATGAGAGGTGCGGGGAGCCTGATATTCGGCGTCGGTGACCTTCTCGCCCCACACCGTCTCAGGGCCCGCGTCCGGGCCGGTGTCGAGCGTGGATCACGGTCCGGCGCGGCGGTCCCGGCCGCGGCACGGCGAGGGCCCGGCCGGCCCGGCGTTCTACGGGCGGACGAGGACCTTGAGCGCCTCACGGCGGTCCATGGCGCGGTAGCCGTCGGGCACCTGCTCCAGGCCGATCTCGCGGTCGAACACCTTGCCCGGCTGGACAGAGCCGTCAAGGACGGCGGGCATGAGCTCCTCGACGTAGGCGCGCGCCGGGGCGGGACCGCCGGTCAGGGTGATGTTCGGGCCGAACAGGGCGGCGAACCCGACCGGCGCCGCCTCGTACTGCGGCACCCCGACCCGCGAGATCACCCCGCCGGCCCGGACCACGCCGATCGCCTGCTCGTAGGCGGGCATGTGACCGACCGCCTCCAGCACCTTGCGGGCGCCGTGGCCGCCGGTCAGTTCCCGGACCTTCGCGATCCCCTCCTGGCCGCGCTCGGGCACCACGTCGGTGGCGCCGAACTCCCGGCCCAGGTCGGTGCGGTCCTTGTGCCGCCCCATCAACACGATGCGCTCGGCGCCCAGCCGCTTGGCCGACAGCACCGCCATCAGGCCCACCGCGCCGTCACCGATCACCACGACCGTGTCTCCCGGGCCGACGTGCGCCCTCCTGGCGGCGTGGTAGCCGGTCCCGTACACATCCGACAGCGTCAGCAGGTGCGGAAGGAGCTCGGAATCCTCGCCGACGGGCGCCTTGACCAGCGTCCCGTCCGCCAGCGGCACCCGGACGGCCTCGGCCTGGCCGCCGCCGATCCCGCCCGCGGCCCAGAAACCGCCGTGCAGGCATGAGGTCTGCAGGCCTTCCCGGCAGAACTCGCACGTGCCGTCCGACCACGCGAACGGCGCGATCACCAGATCACCCCGCCGTACGGTCGACACCTGCGCGCCGATCTCCTCCACCACGCCGACGAACTCGTGCCCCATCGGGGTGGCCTCGCCGGCGGGCATCGAGTGGTAGGGGTGCAGGTCCGACCCGCAGATGCAGGCCGTCACCACCCGCACCAGCGCGTCCGTCGGCCGCTGGAGCACCGGGTCCGGGACCGTGTCGATCCGCACATCACCCGCCCCGTACATGAATGCCGCTCGCATATCACTGTCCTCACGTCATCGCCGCTGGTCAGAGCCCTACCCGGCCCGGCCGGCCAGGGCCTGGCAGGGGGCTCACCCCCAGCAAACGCGCTTTCGTCCAGACGCGGCAGTGCCTGCCGTTCCAGGTAACGCCAGTACCTGCTTCAGCCGCACGGCGTCGCATACCGTGAGGTCCATGGACGACCGCTCCGAGATCCAGGAATTCCTCGCCTCCCGCCGCGCCCGCATCACCCCCGAACAGGCCGGGCTGCCCGCCTACGGCGGCAACCGGCGCGTCAAGGGGCTGCGCCGCGAAGAGGCCGCCATGCTCGCCGGCGTCTCGGTCGACTACTACGTCCGGCTGGAGCGCGGCAACCTGTCCGGCGCCTCCGACGGCGTCCTGGACGGCGTCGCCCGCGCCCTCCACCTCGACGACGCCGAACGCGAACACCTGTTCGACCTGGCGCGGCGGGCACCGGTCACCGCCATCGGCCGGCGCCGAACCCCCGCACGCAAGATCCGGCCCGTCCTCCAGCACATGCTGGACGCCATCAGCCACGCCCCCGCCTGGATCCGCAACGACCGCCACGACCTGCTGGCCGCCAACCCGCTCGCCCTCGCCCTGTACGCGCCCGTCCTGGCCGACCCCCGCCGCCCCGCCAACACCGCCCGCTTCATCTACCTCGACCCCGCCGCCAAGGACTTCTTCACCGACTGGGACACCGCCGCCGACGACATCGCCGCGATGCTCCGCGCCGAAGCCGGCCGCAACCCCCACGACAAGGACCTCACCGATCTCATCGGCGAACTGTCCACCCGCAGCGAGACCTTCCGCCGCCGCTGGGCCGACCACAACGTCCGCCACCACCGCACCGGCATCAAGAAACTCCACCACCCCGCGGTCGGCCACCTCGAACTCCACTTCGAGGCCATGACCCTGACCTCCGACCCCGGCCTCACCCTCCTGATCTACACCGCCGCCCCCGGCACCCCCAGCGCCGACAACCTGCGCCTCCTGGCCACCTTTGCCGCCACCCGGGACCAGCCCGCCGCCGGCCGCGCCGTGCACGAGGACCGGCCCTGATCCGGTGCCCTCTTCCCGGCCGCGAACCACCCCAGCGCGGACGACCGGGCCGAGACACCCCGCAGGCGTCCCCGCGGCACGGCGGCACTCACCGCCCGGAGGCGTCCCCACGCGGGCGCAACCGGTCCAGCACCCCGTACGCGGGGTTGCCCCGCGCCGCGCCGCGCACCTCACGAGCCGTCGAGGCGACGTACGCCTGCCCGGTGACGATCGAGGAGTGGCCGAGCAGTTCCATCAGCTCGTGCGCGGAGGCGCCGCGTTCGGCCAGCCGGGTGGCGAACTCGTGCCGCAACGCGTGCACCAGCGTGCCCTTCTGCACCCGGTCGTGGATCCCCGCGTACCGGTAACACTGGCGCACCAGATACTGCAGCCCGCCCCGCTGCAGGGGCTCGTTCCTGGTGTCGACGAGCAGCGCGGCCGAGCGGGGGAGCGTTGTCAGCCCGAACCGGCGCAGGCGGCTTTCCAGGTAGTCGCCGATCAGGTGCTCGATGGGCGGCTCGATCGGCAGTGAGCGGGTCTTTCCGCCCTTGCCGACCACCTGGATCCTCCGGTCGCCGGGGGACCCGCCGATCGCGCCGAGGGTGACGCTCAGCAGCTCGGCCGAGCGCATCCCGGTGACCAGGGCCAGCGCCAGGACCACCAGGTCACGTTCGACCCAGGGGTCGCGCGCCTGGCGGGCGCCGTCGGCGACGCGTTCCAGCAGGGTCGCGGACGCCGAGCCGTCACCGAGCAGGGGTTTGGGGGCCTTGGGGGGTTGTTTGGGCCGGGGGACCGCGGCCATCGGGTTGCCTTCGAGCATTCCTTCGGCGACGCAGAACGTCAGGAACTGGTTCCAGGCGCTCCACGCGCGGTTCACGCTGGCCGGTGAGCGGGGTTCGGCGAAGTCGGCGAACGCGGTGCGCACCAGGCGCCCGTTCAGGTGGCGCACCTCCAGGTCGCCTTCCGGTACGCCGGTGAGGCCGGCGGCGATCGCGGAGACGATGTGGAGGTCGCGCTGGTACCCGGCGATGGTGTGCGGGGACAGCTTCTTGGTGCGCAGCGAGGAGAGGAACTCGGTGACGGCTTCGGGCATGCGCATCAGCACCAAGGGGTCACGATCGCTCATGGCGCTCTCCGCGCCCGGTGCGGGGAGTAACCTCGAAAACCTCGAAAGCGTGGCATAAGTCCTGCGATCATGCATGAAATCAGTGAGAACGGCCTGGTGACACGCCGAACCGCCGAAGAGATCCTTGACCGGGCCACCTGGCACGAGAAGCGCCCGAACCGCCGCGCCGTCGCCCGGCCGGGGGATCGGCGTGGTCACCGAGCCACGCGGACCGGGAATTCCCTGGCCGCACGGCCCGCCCACACCGACCGGGGCCGCACCCCCGTACGCGGGTGCGGCCCCGATGCGCGGCCGGTGCCGTCACCAACCCCGGGACAGGGGGCTACGGCAGGGTGGCCAGGTGTGGCTTGACCGTGCGGGAGAAGTTCCAATTGGCGGCGGCGTCCCAGTTGATCGACCAGGTCATCGCGCCCCGGATGCCCGGGTAGGCGCGCGGCGGGACGAAGGTCCCGCAGTTCACCAGTTTGGCCAGGCAGTCCAGGGCGTTGTTGACCAGCGACGGCGTCACGACGCCGCCGCCCGCCGCGCCGGGCCCGGCCGGCAGGCCCAGCGCCACCTGGTCGGGACGCAGCCCGTTCTCCAGTTGGATGCACGCCAGCGCGGTCATGAAGTTGACGCTGCCCTGGCCGTAGGCCTGCGCCTGGTCACAGCCCAGCATCGCGCCGGAGTTGTAGAACTGGGTGTGGACCACGGTGAGGATGTCCTTGATGGCCAGCGCGAGCTGGAAGTACCCCATCCCGGTCGACTGCATGTCGATGGTCTGCGGCGCCATCGTGATGATGAGATCGGCTCCGGCCTTGGCCCGCAGCTTGCGCAGCGCATCGGCCATGTAGGTTGGGTTGAGCCCGTTCTCCAGGTCGATGTCCACCCCGTCGAACCCATAGCTCCCCATCAGGGCGTAGGCGCTGTCGGCGAACGCCGTCGCCGCCTGCGAACTGGACACCTGTACCCGGCCGAGTTCTCCGCCCACCGACAGGATGACCTTCTTGCCTCGGGCGTGCAGGGCCTGGATGTCGGCCTTGAACTGGTCCTCGGTGTAGCCGCCGACCGCCGCCGACAGTTCCGGGTCCAGGTGGAAGGAGACCTGGCCCGCGGTGGAGGTCGCCTCGGCGAAGGCCACGGCGATCAGGTCGTACTCGGCCGGCACCGCGCTGAGCTTCAGTTCGACGGCCGGGTTGACGAAGTTGTGCCAGTAGCCGGTGAGGAAGTGCTTGGGAAGGGGCCCGCCGCCGGCACACCCGGTGGTGGTGGCGGACACCGGGTCGCCGGCGGGGGACTCGCCCTGGGCGTTGTAGGCCCTGACCGTGTACGTGTGGCTCTCGCATGTGCCCAGCGAACCAATGGTCGCGGTGGTGCCGGTGACGGTGGACTTGACGGTGGTGCCCTCGTACACGCGGTATCCGGTGACGGTGCCGCTGGAGGCCGCCCAGGACAGCGCGATCGAGGAGGCCGTGGCCGTCGCGGCGGGCGTGCCGGGCTTGCCGGGGACGGTGGGGGTGGTCACGCCGCCGCAGGAGGCGCCGTTGAGCGTGCAGTTCGCCGGTACGGCCGAGCCGGGGGCGGCGATGAATCCGAAGGTGACCGAGGCGCCGGGCGCGATCGTGGCGTTCCAGCCGAGGCCCGTGAAGGTGAACCGCTGGCCGCTGCGGGACATCGAGGCGTCCCAGGAGGAGGTGACCGTGGCGCCGGAGGGCAGGTCGAAGGCGACCGACCAGCCGTTGATCGGGGTGGTGCCGCCGTTGTTGACCGTGTAGGCGCCCTGGAACGCCGACCCCCATTCGGAGGTCTTGACGAAGGTCGCGGTGGGGGACGCCGCGCTGGCGGTCCCGGGTGTGAGAAGTACGGTCGCCGTGGACACAAGGAGGGTGAGGAGCAGGACGAGGGGGTTTCGTTTGAGGCGCATGGGGGGGTCCTCAGCCTGGTGGGGGGAGGGGCGCGAGCAACCCTTTCTTTTAAGAAAGTTTCCTAAGAGTTGCCGTGATCGTAGCCTCGGCGCCGCCCCCTCACAAGGCCTAAGCCGGCGCGCCCCTACCGGTGCGGCGAAGCGTTCGCCTGCATATGTGCCATGTCAGCCCTGGACAGCGGCAGCCGGACAGCGGGCGGAAGCGGCCTGGAGACGGGGTTCGCCTGCAGCGACTGGATCACCATGGCCGCGAATCGACGCGACGCCGCCACCCTCATCTCGGGTGTCTCGGCGCGGATGCCCTCGTTCGCCATGAGCACCAGGGTGAGGTCTTCCAGTACGAAATCTCCCCGCAGGGCGCCCGCGTCCTTCGCCCGGCGCACCAGTTCGAGCAGCATGCGCAGCGTGCGATCGTGGTCCGCCGCCAAGCCGGCCGCCTGAGAAAGCTGCGAGGTGAACGCCCGGGCGAACCCCCGGTCGAGGGCATGGACCTCCATCAGCTTCTCGATCACCAGGCACAACCCCATCCACGCGTCGCCTGCCGCCGCACCCTCAGCCACGATCTCCGAGCATGAGGCCATCTGCTGGGCGAAGGCCTCGGTCAGCAACGCCTCCTTGGTCGGGAAGTGCCGGTAGACGGTCGCGACACCGACCTCGGCGCGACGGGCGATCTCCCGGATCGGCACGTCGACACCCTCGGCGGCGAAAGCCGCGCGAGCGACGATGAGGATGCGCTCACGGTTGTCGCGGGCGTCCGAACGCAGCGTCGCTACCACTTGGGCCCTCACCGCTCTCACTTTAATCAACCGGACGGGGTGCTCCGTTACGGTCGTCGAATGAGATCAATTCAATTCACCCGGTACGGCCCGCCCAGCGTTGTGCATCTCGCCGAGGTGCCGGAGCCGCACGCCGGGCCGGGTGAGATCCGCATCGCCGTGCGCGCCTCCGGAGTCGCGGCCGGGGAGGTGCGCATCCGTTCCGGGGCGCTGCGCGAGGTGGTGCCCGTGACGTTCCCGTTCCGGACCGGGTTCGACGCCTCGGGTGTGGTGGACGAGATCGGCGACGGCGTCACCGGTGTGGTCGTCGGCGACGAGGTGTTCGGCATGAGCACGTCGACCGCACGCGGTACCAATGCCGACTTCGCGGTCCTCGCCACCTGGGCATCCAAACCGGCCGGATGGAGTTGGGAGGAAGCCGGCGCCGCCGCCGGCAGCGCCGAGACGGCCACCCGGGTCCTCGACCGATTCATGGTCGAGGCCGGGAACACCGTGCTCATCCAGGGCGCGGCCGGCGCGGTGGGCACGATCGCCGTCCAGATGGCCGTCGCCCGCGGCGCCACCGTCATCGGTACCGCGAGCGAGCGCAACCACGACTTCCTGCGCTCCCTCGGCGCCGCACCGACGACGTACGGGGCGGCGCTCGTCGAACGGGTCCGCGCACTGGCGCCAAAGGGGGTGCACGCGGTGTTCGACTGCGCCGGAGGGTCGCTGCCCGACCTCATCGCCATCGCCGGGGACCGGGCCCGGGTGGTGACGATCGCCGACATGACGGCGGGGGCTCACGGTGTACACATGTCACACGGAGCGCCGGCCGACGACACCCGCGCGGCCGTGGGAGCCGCCGCCGACCCGTTAGCGGTGCACGGCCTCGCGATCGCGGTCACGCTCGCCGGCGAGGGCCGACTGAAGGTTCCGATCGCGGCGGCGTTCCCGCTCGCCGAGGCCGCAGCCGCACACCAACTGAGCGAAAGCCGCCACGCCCGCGGAAAGATCGTGCTGGTGAACTGATCCCTACCGCTTGGCCACCGGCTGACCATCAAAACCGGCAAGAACGCCGGCCGACACCCCTCAGTAGCCTCGCCCTACCGAGCACTGGCCGACAACGACGGGGGAGGCAGCGTGATCTCGGGGGAGTGACCTTCGGTCAACGCAGGTGACGCGGCGGATCACGGCCCGGCCGGGGGGAGCGGCTTGGGCGACCTGTTGGACGTGCTGGTTCCGGGCTCGGACCTGCTCGTCGACGAAGGACCCCGGCCGGTCCAGAGCGCTGATCGCGCGTGTCATCCGCCTCGGACACCGAAGTGGAGTGCCTGCCAGGTGACGTTCTCGCCGATTCTCACGCGACCGGCGGTCACTCCACCGAACACCCTTCTCCGACGAGACAGGACATTCCCTCGGGTGTGAGGCGGTCTCGCGCGGAGGAGAGGGTATCTCCCAAGTGATGCATAAGTGCGATTATGCATGAAACAGGTGAGGAAGGGCTGGTGGGACGCGTTCGGACGCCGACCATCGCCTGGATCTTTCCGGTGTGGATTCGCGGTTGGATCCGCAGTGGATCGCCGCCCGCTTACGGTCGGCCGCCCGGTCGGCGGCAGGTCGGCGCTTGAGGATCATCGCCGGTGACGGGCTGGTTTGCGGATCTTGACATGTGGATCTTGGTGGGCCCCGAAGAGCCGATCTTGGAATCGTCCCCTGCGAGAGCAGGACGAGGGTGATGGGCGCCGAGGCCCGGCGCCCATCACTTGTCGTTCGCCTCGGCCCGGCGCGGAGCGCGCGACCACCGCCATGACCCCCTGCTGGGACGGATCCGCACGTTCCTCTCTAACCGTTCAGAAGCTGCATTCTGTATGGTTACGGATTTGTCGGTATATACAGCCATTGTCAAGTCGCGTCCTGCGGTCACCTCGGTGTTGCGGTCACCTCGGTGTTGCGGTCACCTCGGTGGACGTCGGCGTCGGAGGCGTGCCGGACGGTGGCGATGGCGGTCGCAGTCACCTCCTGCACAGGCCTGTTAAGCGCGCAGGCCGCCACCACTCCCCTGGGCCGCCCGCACATCCCTTACGCGACTCCGTCACGCCATCGGCCGATTGCGAAAAGTGTTCGAAATCGTCCTAGGTGGGCTTCCCCCGGGTGTCGCGGCGGCCGTGTTCGGGGTTTGTCGTAGGGGGCCCGTAGCATCGGGCGTCATGCGGGTGCTGGTTTTGGGTGGAGGGTCGTTCGTCGGCCGGGCGATCGTGGACGATTTCCTGCAGGGCGGTCATGAGGTGACGCTGTTCAGCCGTGGTCGCACCGGGGCCGGGTTGTTCCCGGGGGTGCCGCGGCGGGTGGGTGATCGTGACTCCGGTGACTACGCGTCGCTGCGCGAGGGTGTCTGGGACGCGGTGGTCGACGTGAGCGCGTACGTGCCGCGCCATGTGCGGCAGGCCGGTGAGGTGCTCGGTGACCGGGCCGGGCGGTATGTGTTCATCTCCAGCAACGCGGTGTACCGGCCGGGTGGCGGGCCCGGGTCCGATGAGGACGCGCCGCGTCTGCCGCCGGAGCGCGATACCGAGGTGATCGATGGGGCGACCTATGGGCCGCTCAAGGTGGCTTGCGAGGACGAGGTGCTGGCCCGGTACGGGCGGCGGGCGACGATCGTCCGCCCGGGGATCGTGGCCGGTCCGTACGATCAGCAGGATCTGTTCACCTACTGGGTGCGGCGGGCGGCGCGCGGCGGGCGGGTGGCCCTGCCAGGGGATCCCGGGCAGCCGGTGCAGGTGCTCGACTCGCGTGATCTGGCCCGCCTGGTGGTGCTGTTGGTGACCGGTGACCGGCCGGGGGTGTTCAACGCGGTGGGGCCGGCCGAGCCGGTGACGCTGGGTGGGCTGATCCAGGTGTGCGCGGCGGCGGCGGGCAGCCGGGTCGAGGTGGTGCCGGTGCCGCCTGGTGCGGTGCCGGGCGGGTTTCCGCTGGTGCGGGCCGATCCGGTCTGGGCTTTGACGTTTCAGCGGAGTGCGGCGCGGGCGCGGGCGGCGGGCATGCCGGCGACCCCGCTTGAGGTCACGGCGGCCGATGTGCTGGCCTGGGATCGGGGGCGGGGCGAGCCGCCGTTGTCGGAGGGGCCGTCCGCGCAGGAGGAGGAACGGTTGCTGGCCGGTGCCGGGTGGGAGGTCGGGGCGTGACCGTCGTGCTGCATGTCGCCGCCGGTGAGGGGGGTCCGGCGTTGCTGATGCGGCCTTGGGCCGAGCGGGACATCCCTGAGTTGATCGAGGTCTACCGTGATCCGGTGATGCGCCGGTGGACCCGGTTTCACGTCACCGATGAGCAGGACGCGCGGCGGTGGCTGGAGATCCAGCGGGTGGGCTGGAGTGGGGGCGGGCGGCTGAGTTTCGCGGTCCTTGAGGAGGCCGAGCCAGGGTCGGGGGTCCTTCGCCTGGTCGCCAACGTCGCGTTGAAGGGGCTCACCCCTGGTGGGGCGGGTGCGGAGGTCGGCTACTGGACCGCTGCGGCCGCGCGGGGGCGGGGTGTGGCGGGCCGGGCCCTTGAGCGGATGACGACATGGGCCTTCGAGGCGTTCGGCGGTGGTGGGCTCAGGTGTCTGCGGTTGCTCCATCAGGTCGACAACCTGGCCTCGTGCCGGGTGGCGGGCAAGTGCGGGTACGTCCTCGCGGGTGTGCTTCCCGCTCGTCCTCCGTTCCCGCTGGAGGGGCACGTGCACGCGCGGTACGCCCCGGACGGTTCCACCGCCGTATGAGGTTGTTGCTTTCGTGAGCGCGCTTACCTGCTGTTGAGGTGGGCCTCTCCCCTCCCCCGGTGGCGTCGTGGTGGGGATGGGGGCCGGTAGGGTGGGGCGAGGTGCGCCGGGAAGTCTGGTCGGCAGTGGATCCGCCTATTGACCGGGAGCGCCCATGACCGACGCCTCGCACCGCACGCCGGGATTGCTCACGCGGGGGTCGTGGGCCGAGGCGCGGCGGGTGGCCGCCATCTTGCGCGAGGAGACCGTTGGCGGGGCGTTGCTGCTGGCCGGTGCGGTGGCGGCGATGGTGTGGGCGAACTCTCCGTGGTCGGGCGGTTATGAGGCGTTGCGCTCGTTCAGGTTCGGGCCGGCGGCGGTGCATCTGGATCTGGAGGTGGCCGCCTGGGCGGCCGACGGGCTGCTGGCGATCTTCTTCTTCGTCGCGGGTCTGGAGCTGAAGCGCGAGTTCGTTGCGGGTGATCTGCGTCAGGTGCGCAGGGCGGTGGTGCCGGTGGCGGCGGCGGCCGGTGGTGTGGTCGTCCCTGCGGTGCTGTATCTGCTGTTCACCGTGGGTGCCGGTGCGGGGGCGGCGCGGGGGTGGGCGATCCCCACGGCGACCGATATCGCGTTCGCGCTGGCGGTGCTGGCGGTGGTCGGCCGGTTCCTGCCTTCGGCGTTGCGGACGTTCCTGCTCACTTTGGCCGTGGTGGACGACCTGATGGCCATCGTCATCATCGCCGGGTTCTACTCCTCGCAGTTGTCGGTGGTGGCGCTGGCGGGTGCCGTGGTGCCGTTGGCGCTGTTCGCGGTGCTGGTGCGGCGGGGGGTGCATCGGTGGTGGGTGCTGGTGCCGCTCGCGGGCCTGACGTGGGCGCTGGTGCATGCCTCGGGGGTGCATGCGACGGTCGCGGGTGTGCTGCTGGCGTTCACGGTCCCGGTCGCAGGGCCGGGCAGAGGGTCGGTCACGGTGGCGCCCGCCGGGCCGGGTGGGGATGGTGGGCGGGTGGATGAGGTGGGGCCGGCGGAGCGCTTCGAGCACCGGTTGCGGCCGATCTCGGCGGGTGTGGCGGTGCCGGTGTTCGCGTTCCTGTCGGCGGGGGTGGTCGTGGGCGGGCCGGGTGGTCTGGTGGAGGCCCTGACCGACCCGGTGGCGGTGGGTGTGGCCGTCGGGCTGGTCGCCGGGAAGCCGCTGGGCATCATGGCCGCGACCTGGCTGGTGGCCCGGTTCACCCGCGCCGATCTGGACGAGGGGCTGACCTGGGTCGATGTGCTGGGGCTGTCGGTGCTCGGCGGCATGGGGTTCACGGTGTCCCTGCTCATCGGGGAGTTGGCGTTCGGGGCGGGCGGGGGGCGCGGCGACCATGTCAAGATCGCGGTTCTGGCGGGGTCGTTGACGGCGGCGTTGCTGGCCGCTGTGGTCCTTCGGTTGCGGAACCGGGCTTACCGGCTCATCCACGAGGCCGATGCGGCTGTGCTGGGAGGGCGGGATGGTGCGGTGGAGTGAGACAAGCGGGGTGGGGCGACGGCTGGACCGAAGGGGGTGAGGGGGTGTGGTGAAGGTCCGGCTGGCGCGGGAGGTGGCGGCGCGGTGGGTCGCCGAGCACGCCGCCGGGGTGCCGGGGTTCGCGGGGGCGTTCCTGAGCGGGTCGGCGACGTGGCTGCCCGGTGAGGCCGAGCTGCCGCCGACCTCCGACGTGGACGTCATGGTGGTGACCTCCGGGTCGCGGGCTCCGGCCAAGCTGGGGAAGTTCTCCCGTGAGGGGGTCATGGTGGAGGTCACGTACCTGCCGTGGGATCAGATCGGGTCGGCCGAGGCGGTGCTGGGGTCCTGCCACCTGGCGGGGGGTCTGCGGGGTGGCAACGTCGTCGCCGATCCCACGGGGCGGTTGACCGTGTTGCAGGCGCGGGTCGCCGAGGGGTACGCGCGGCGCCGGTGGGTGCGGGCGCGGTGTGAGGACGCCGAGCGCAGGATCGTCGCGGGCCTTTGTTCGGTGGAGGTCTCGGCGCCGCCGCATGACCAGGTGATGGGGTGGCTGTTCCCGGCGGGGGTGAGCACGCATGTGCTGCTGAGCGCGGGGTTGCGTAATCCCACTGTCCGGTTGCGGTACGTGGCGGTGCGTGGGCTGCTCGCCGATTACGGCCGGCTGGAGTTTCATGAGCGGTTGCTGGAGTTGCTGGGGTGCGCGGGGATGACGGCCGCGCGGGCCGGGCATCATCTGGCGGCGATGGCGCGGGTGTTCGACGCCACCGTGCCGGTGGCCAGGACGCCGTTCTTGTTCTCCTCCGACATCGCCGCGGTGGCGAGGCCGATCGCGGTCGACGGGGGTCGTGAGCTGATCGAGCGGGGTCTGCATCGTGAGGCGGTCTTCTGGATCGTTGCCACCTATGCCCGGTGCCTGAAGATCCTTGCGGGTGATGCCCCGGCGATGGGTGAGCGGTTCTCCCCCGGTTTGTGGGAGTTGCTCGGCGATCTCGGCATCTCATCGCTGGAGGATCTGCGGTTGCGCGGGCGGGAGGTGGTGGATTTTCTGCCGCGTCTGCGGGAGGTCGCCGAGTTGGTGATGGCGGCCAACCCGGGGATCCGCGACTGATCTTGCGGCCGGTCTTGCGCGGCCGGTTGTCGGCGAGGTTCCGCCGTCCTTCGGCCCGGCGGGGGTACTCCGGTATGGAGATCTGATGGCCTTCCGCGTGTCCCGGTACAGGTCATGGGGGTGCGGGTACGGCTGGGAGCATGGACCGTTCCGAGGACCACGGCCGCGAGCCCGGGGCCCCGCCAGATCACCGCCGTCGTCCCGGCCGGGAGGGTCGGCCGCCGTCGCCTGGCCCCGGCCGGACCGGCATGCGGCACCGGGTGTCGCGTCCGCCGGGTGTCCGGCTGATCGCCGCCTGCGCCGGTGTGGTCGTCTTCGTGGTGCTGGCCGTCTATGGGGCGGTGCACCAGGCCTGGCTGTTGTTCTTTGCCGGCTGCGTGCTGACCGCCCTCACTGTGGCGTACGCGATCGTGGAGGGCGAGCGGTGGCGGCGGGGCGATGACGGCCCCGAGCCGGGTGACCACCAGCTCTGATCTCAGGTCGTCAGGGGTCTGAGGGGCTTTGGGCGGCGAGGATGGCGCGGTTGGTCTCCTCGAGGATGTCGCGCATGGCCCGCTCGGCGGCTGCGGGGTCGCCTGCCTGCACGGCCTGGGCGACCTCGGCGTGCCGGCGGATCGCCGCGGGCTCGGGGTGGGCGGGCATCAGGTGGTGGTGGGTGCGGCCGGCCAGTACTTCGGCGACCAGGTCGGTGAGCGCGCCCAGCATCTCGTTGCCGGAGGCCTCCAGCAGGGTGCGGTGGAAGGCGATGTCGGCGGCCAGGTAGGCCGGAAGGTCGCCGGATCTGCCGTGCACGGCCATCTGCATGACGGCGCCGGTGAGCACGCCGCACTGCTCGGGGGTGGCGTGCCTGGCGGCCAGGCCCGCGGCTACCGGCTCGACGCCGCGCCGCAGTTGCCCGAGGGAGGACAGCAGTTCGTCGCGGTCGTCGCCGTCGAGGCGCCAGCGGATGACGCGGGGGTCGAACAGGTTCCATGCCGTCCGGGGGGCGATGGTGACGCCGACGCGGCGGCGGCTGGTGACCAGGCCCATGGATTCAAGGACGCGGATGGCCTCGCGGATCACCGACCGGGACACCCCGAAGCGGTCTTCGAGTTGCTCGATCCTGAGCACGTGACCGGGGGGGAACGCGCCGGAGGTGATGAGGGCTCCGAACGCGTCGAGGACGCCGGCGTGCAGGCCCGCACTGATCTGGTCTTTGGTTCCCACGGTGGCCCATCTTCCCATGGTGAGCGGGTTCTGCATCCCACGAGGCCAAAAGGTATGATTAATTGGGCATTATCTCTTGATTACGGCTGATTATTCGTGACACCCTGTCGGGCAGTTCCACCCGAGAGGCTCCCCATGAACCCCACCGATCCCCCGCCCCCGACTCCCCCGGCCGTGCCGTTCCAAACCTTCGCGGCGCCGCTGCTGGTCGTCATGGGGGTGACCGGCTCCGGCAAGACCACCGTCGGCGCGGCCCTGGCCCAGCGGCTGCGGGTGCCGTTCGCCGACGCCGACGACTTCCACAGCGCGGCCAACGTGGCCAAGATGTCGGCCGGTGTCCCGCTGGAGGACGCCGACCGGCTGCCGTGGCTGCGTTCGATCGGCGCCTGGCTGGCCGGGCACGTCCCCGCCGGCGGGGTGGTGAGCTGCTCGGCGCTCAAGCGCTCCTACCGCGATGTGCTGCGTGAGGCGGCGCCGGGCGTGGGTTTCGTCCACCTGCACGGCGAGCAGGAGGTGGTGCGGCGGCGGGTGGCGGGCCGTCCGGGGCATTTCATGCCCGCTTCCCTGGTCGCCTCGCAGTTTCAGACGCTGGAGCCGCTGGAGCCCGACGAGCGCGGCGTGGTGCTGGACCTCGGCAGGTCCGTCGACGAGCTGGTGGAGGACTACCTGGCCGCCGCGCCCCTTCCCGAGTCCCCGCCGATGATCCCGCCGCCTCCCGCGGCCCCGCCTCCCCTCGCGGGCGAAGGAGACTGAGATGGCCCCCGCGCTGTTCGCCCTGGCCGCGCCGGAGACGGCCGTTTCGACCGGGCGGCTGCTGCCCGCGGCGCTGATCGGCATCGCGCTGATCGTCGTGCTGATCACCCGGTTCCGGTTGCACCCTTTCCTGAGCCTGACGCTCGGGTCGCTGGCGGTGGGCGCGGTCGCGGGCCTGCCGATGGCGGATGTGATCACGAGTTTCACCGGCGGGTTCGGCAGTACGGCCGCGGGTGTGGGCACGCTGATCGCGCTGGGGGCGATGTTCGGCAAGCTGCTGGCCGACTCGGGCGGGGCCGGTGAGATCGTGGACACCATCGTCGGACGCTCGGGCCCGCGTTCCCTGCCGTGGGCGATGGCGGCGGTGGGCGCGCTGATCGGCCTGCCGATGTTCTTCGAGATCGGGCTCGTGCTGCTGATGCCGGTGGTCTTCTTGGTGGCGCGCCGTTCGGGGTTGTCGCTGGTGCGGGTGGGTGTCCCGGCGCTCGCCGGTCTTTCGGTGATGCACGGGCTGGTGCCGCCGCACCCGGGGCCGCTGGTGGCCGTCGACGCGCTCAAGGCCGACCTCGGTATCACGCTGGGTCTTGGGGTGCTGATCGCGGTGCCGACGGTGGCGATCGCCGGTCCGCTGTTCGCCCGGTTCGCCGCGCGGTGGGTTGATGTCCCGGCGCCGGAGCTGTTCGAGGGGCGGCGCGATGAGGTCGGGGCGCAGGTGCGGCGGCCCTCGTTCGGCGTCACGGTGGCCACCGTTTCGCTGCCGGTGGTGCTGATGATGGGCAAGGCGGTGGCCGATCTGCTGGCCGCCGAGGGGAGCGTGGTGCGTTCGGCGCTGGACTTTTTCGGGACTCCTTTGGTGGCGCTGCTCATCGCGGTCCTGGTGGCGATCTTCACGTTGGGGCGTGGGGCGGGCATGGACCGCAAGGCGCTGGCCGCTTCTTTGGAGGGGGCGCTGCCGCCGATCGCGGGCATCTTGCTGATCGTGGCGGCGGGCGGCGGGTTCAAGCAGACGCTGGTCGACAGCGGCATCGGCAAGCTGGTAGCCGACTGGGTGCAGAGCAGCGGCCTGTCGGTGCTGTTGCTGGCGTGGCTGGTCGCGGTGCTGATCCGCCTGGCCACCGGGTCGGCTACGGTGGCCACCGTCACCGCCTCGGGGATTTTGGCGCCGCTGGTCACCACGCTGGACACCGGGCAGACCTCGCTGCTGGTGCTGGCCGTCGGCGCGGGGTCGCTGTTTTTCTCCCATGTCAACGACGCGGGGTTCTGGCTGGTCAAGGAGTATTTCGGTCTGAGCGTGGGCCAGAACCTGAAGACCTGGTCGGCGATGGAGACGGTGATCTCGGTGGTCGGGCTGGTGTTGGTGCTCGCGGTGAGCCTGGTGGTGTGAGGGCCGCCTGGCGCTCATGTGGTCGCCGCCGGGCCTGAAGATCGCGATGGGCTTCCGGTGTGCTCGCCTCGTGCTAACCTCACAGGCGTTCGTCCTGGTATGTGGATTTATATCCCGTTGCCGGGGTGGGCGCGGGCAACGGTTGTCGTACAGCTGAATGGGGCGAGGCTCGGTGGAGATCGAACAGACCGCACTGCCGGGCATAGGGCTCAAACACGAGTTCACCACCCAGTCCGGCCGCAGGGTCGCCGTGGTCTCCCACCGCGGGGGCCGGCGCGACCTGGTCATCTACGACCGCCACGACCCCGACCGGGCGTGTGAGGCGATCCAGCTGAACGACGAGGAGGCCGACGCGCTGGTCGAGCTGCTCGGCGCCCCCCGCATCGTCCAGCGGCTCAACGCCCTGCACCGCGAGGTCGAGGGGCTGGTCAGCGTGCAGCTGCCGATCCTGCCCGACTCCCCCTACGCCGAGCGGCCGATGGGCGACGCCCGCGTGCGCACCCGTACCGGCGCCTCCATCGTGGCCGTCGTCCGGGGCGGGCAGGTGCACGCCAGCCCCAACCCCGACTTCCCGCTCGCCAGCGGGGACGTGGTCGTGGTGGTGGGCAGTCCCGAAAGCACCTCCGCCGTCGCCGACATCCTTACCCACGGATAAGCCGGCGTGCACACGGCGACACTTTTCATCGAGCTCGGCGGTATCGTCCTCGCGCTCGGCGTGCTCGGAGCACTGGCGCTGCGTGCCGGAATCTCCCCCATCCCGCTGTACCTGCTGGCCGGGCTCGCGTTCGGCCAGGGCGGCATCCTGCCCCTGGCGACCAGCGAGGACTTCATCGCCGTCGGCGCCGAGCTCGGGGTCGTGCTGCTGCTGCTGACCCTTGGCCTTGAGTACAACGCCGACGAGCTGGTCACCAGCCTGCGCGGCAACGCCCGGGGCGGCCTGGTCGACCTGGTGCTCAACGCCGCGCCGGGCGCGGTGGCCGCCGTGGTGCTCGGCTGGGGTCCGGTCGCGGCGGTGGCGATGGCCGGGGTGACGTACGCGACCTCCTCCGGCATCACCGCCAAGGTGCTGTCCGACCTCGGGTGGATCGGCAACCGCGAGACCCCGGTGGTGCTGTCGCTGCTGGTCTTCGAGGACCTGACGATGGCGTTGTACCTGCCGATCCTCACCGCGATCCTGGCCGGGGTGAGCCTGATGGGCGGCGCGATCACCGTCGCGATCGCCCTGGCCACCGTCAGCGTGGTCCTTTTGGTCGCGCTGCGCTACGGCCGGTGGATCGAGGCGTTCGTGGCCAGCCCCAACTCCGAGGTGCTGCTGCTGAAGGTGATGGGCCTGGCCCTGCTGGTGGCGGGCGTGGCCCAGCAGCTGCAGGTGTCGGCGGCGGTCGGGGCGTTCCTGGTCGGCATCGCGCTGTCGGGCGAGCTGGCCCACGAGGCGCGGGCGTTGCTGATCCCGTTGCGCGACCTGTTCGCCGCGGTGTTCTTCGTGTTCTTCGGGTTGCAGACCGACCCGGCGGCGATCTGGCCGATGGCCGGTACGGCCGCGCTGCTGGCCCTGATCAGCATGGTGACCAAGCTGGCCACCGGCGTGTACGCCGCGCGCCGGGCGGGCATCGCCAGGGCCGGTCAGGCCCGGGCGGGTATCGCGCTGATCCCGCGCGGCGAGTTCAACATCGTCATCGCCGGGCTGGCGGTGGCGGCCGGGGCGCATCCGGATCTCGGGCCGCTGGCCGCGGGGTACGTGCTGATCCTTGCGGCGTTCGGGCCGCTGGCGGCCCGGCTGCTCCAGCCGCTCATCGCGGTGGTCGCCCGCCGGGCCTGACCCCTGCTGCCCCCGGTGATCGGCGGTTCCGCTCAGGCCGCGGCGCGCTCGGGCGCCGGGCGGCGCCGGAGGGCGGGGTCGGTCAGCGCCGGCGGGCTCCATGCCCCGTCCGGGTGGCGGGCGTCGGTGCCGGGTGGCACGATCTCGTCGATCCGGTCGAGGGTGGCGTCGTCCAGGGTGAGCGAGGCGCCCTTGAGCAGTTCCTCCAGTTGCCGCATCGTGCGCGGCCCGGTGATCACCGAGGTGACGGCCGGGTGCGCCGCGGCGAAGGCCACGGCCAGTTCGGGCAGTGAGCGGCCGATGCCGTCGGCCACCTCGATCAGCCGTTCGACGAGGTCGAGCTTGGCGGCGTTCACCGGTAGGGCGGGGTCGAAGCGCGCGGGGGTGAGCGCGGCGCGGCCGGTGGACAGGTCGGCGGGACGGTCCTTGCGGTACCTGCCGGTGAGAAAGCCCGAGGCCAGGGGGCTCCAGGTCAGTACCCCCATGCCGTAGCGCCGGCAGACCGGGAGCACCGAGGATTCGATTCCCCGGGCGAGCAGCGAGTAGGGGGGCTGCTCGGTCCTGAAGCGTTGCAGGCCGCGGCGTTCGGCGACGTGGTGGGCCTCGACGATCTGCTCGGCCGGGAAGGTGGAGCAGCCAAAGGCGCGGATCTTCCCCTGGTTTACCAGGTCGCCGAGCGCCGAGAGGGTCTCCTTGATGTCGGGGGTGTGGTCGGGGCGGTGGATCTGGTAAAGGTCGATCCAGTCGGTCCGCAGGCGCCGCAGGCTCTCCTCGACCTCCTTGACGATCCAGCGCCGGGAGTTGCCGCCGCGGTTGGGCCCCTCGCCCATCCGGAAGTGCACCTTGGTGGCGAGCACGACCTCATCACGGCGGCCTTGGAGCGCCTTTCCCACGATCTGCTCGGACTCGCCCGCCGAGACATGTCGGCGGTGTCGACGAAGTTGATCCCCTGGTCGAGGGCGGCGTGGACGATGCGGGCGCACTCCTGGTGGTCGGGGTTGCCGGCGGAGCCGAACATCATGGTCCCGAGGCAGTGGGCGCTCACCTCGATGCCGGTGCCGCCGAGGACGCGGCAGCGCATGGTCGTGCTCCCTTGCTGGTCGTCGCGGGTACGCGCGCGGGCCGGGCCGTTCGGCCCGTCGGTGGCCGGCGGCGGCTCGTACCCTAGGTTCTGGAGCGGACTCGGGGTCTGATACTGGTGGGCTCGCCTATTCAACTGTCGCGAGTTGTCGTTCCCGTAGGGCCTGAAGGTGACGTTCCGTGTTCCCCGGCGGCGTAGCGGTCCCATGATCCGCCGCTCTCCCTGAGGAGACGGGCAGTGGTCTTGTCGTGGTAACCGAGGGCGTCGGCGACCACGGGTGCAGGGATCTCAAGAAGTTGCTGCCGGATGGCGGCGCCGCGGGCGGCGGCAGCGGGGACGCCGATCTCGTTGAGAAGCGCGGATAGGTGGTCGGGGCGGCAGGGTTGGCCTGCTCGACGGCCGGGAAACAGCCAGCGGGAGGCTCGCTTGGTGGCGGTGTTCATGTGGTGTCCCCTTAGCGGAAATCAGGATTTCGGGATTTTTGATCTTGGTCAACCCCACCTACGCGGGGGAGCACGGCAGAGGGAGCACGATGACGGCAGGACCACCGGCACGGGTCGCGATCACCATAACGGCCGGGAGCTAGTCGTCGTGTCCGCTGACCTGGAGCTCGTGCGCCGGGGGCACCCGGCTACCACCACGGTGGTGACCACACGGCCGGGCCGCAGGCTGTCGGCCTCGGTCGCCCGCCGCGTGGCCAAATCGATCCCCGTCTCCTCCCGCACCGCCCGCGCCTGGCGCTGGCAGACCTACGCCGACTGGTGCACACAGGCGGGCTTCGTCACCGACGAACCCGGCGCGGTGCCGTCGTTCTTGGCGCATCTGGCCGACCGCGGTCACCCGGTGGGCACGCTGCGTGCCTTTGCCGGTACTCTGCGCGCGATGCTGGCGTTGGATCAGGCCCCGTTGGACGCCGAGGACCTGAAGTACTGCGAGCGGGTCATCGTGGGCCGGGCCCAGGAGATCGCCGACGACCCCACCGCCAAGCCCGGCCCGCTGCAGGCCGACCCCGTCACCCCCGAGGACCTGCGGGCGATGGTCCGCGCGCTGCCGGCCACCGCGCGCGGCATCCGCGACCGGGCGCTGCTGCTCCTGGACTGGTGGATGGCCGGTCGCTGCTCGGAGCCGGCCGCGCTGAACCTGCAGGACGTCGTCATCACCACCGCCGGCCAAGAAGACTGGCTGTGCCAGGTCTGCGGGCTGGGCGCACCGAGCGAGGCCGTCGTGCTCACCCGGCCCGGCGGGCGCCTGGTGACCAGTGCGGTGCTGCATCCCAGATGCGCCGAGCTCGCCCTGGCGGTCTGCCCGGCCCTGGCCGAAAAGGTGGTCCGCGCCACCGTGCCCGCGGCAGAACTCCTCGCCGACGGCCTGCCGCTCTCCTCGGCTCCGAAAGGCGTCGACAGGCGGCACTGGCAGCTGACCACGAAGGCTCTGACCTCGGCGACACCGCTTCCACCACGGCAACCCGGGCATCAGCTCCCCGGCCACAGTCCGCGCGACGCTCGGCCTGTCGATCGCCCCCGCCCCGCACGACTCCCAACCACCGCGTGGCGATCGTGAGGGAGATGTGACGCACGGCCCACTTCAACTGCCGGCGGTCTTATAGCGCGTGACCGTTGCAACCGGTGCATGGCCGTCGATCACACCCGCGTACGGGGCGATCACCTGCGGCTGGGTGCCCTTACGCGATGAGGCCTTGGGTGGGCCGACCGGTCCGGGCTGGGAGAGGTACTTCTTGACGGTGCGCCAGTCCACCCCGCAGACCTCGGCGATCTCTTTGTAGGTGGCGCCTGCTTCGTGCAGGGCGCGGAAGCGTCGTAGGTTCATCCAGGACTCCTGATCCAGGATCATGAAGGTTGTCATCTTTCGGGTTGTCTGCTTGGCCGCTGACAACCCGAAGGATGATCAACTTCGTGGCGAGTGCGTGTTCAACTCGCCGGAGCCCTACCTACACGTGAGGTCGTACGCGGACACCCTGGGTCGATCAGATCCTCGGCCATAGTACGGCCACCCGCAGGGATCATCCCCGCCATGCGAGGGTCGACGTCAGCAGTCGATCACCCCGTGCAGCGCCTTGGATCATTCCCGGAGGTGCAGGGTCGACGGAGGCCACCTCCGTCCTGCCAGCCGCGCGTACGGATCATCCCGGCAGGCGCGGGGCCGACACGGTGGGCAGCGGATGGGCGAGGTCGCTGGTGGGTCGGAGCCGTCCACCTACTCGGGAGCATCCCCGCGTGCGCGGGGCGAAGGTGGCACTCGCGCTGTGCCTGGACCTGTGGGCGGGAGCATCCCGCGTGCGCGGGGCGAGGCCCGACATCTACGCCCCGCGTCCACCATCCACGAGCGGCTGGTCACCGAGCACGGTTTCGACCATTCCTATCAACGGGTGAAACTGTATGTCGCCCAGGCCCGGCCCAGGATCGCCGCCGAGCAGGGCAGCAGCCCGCAGGCCGAGCGGATGCGGGGCCTGCACCGGCGGTTCGAGGTCACCCCAGGGGCACAGGCCCAGGTCGACTGGGGCGAGGAAGGCAGCCTGCTCGCCCATGCCGGGATCGGCAAGGTGTACTCCTTCCACATGACGCTGTCGTACTCGCGCGACCCGTTTTGCGTCTACACCACCTCTACCGGCCTGGTCACCTTCTTCGACTGCCACCGGCGGGCGTTCGCCCACTTCGGTGGGGTCCCCGGATCGATCGTCTACGACCGCACCAAGACGGTGGTCAAACGGCACGTCGCGCCGGGACAGCCGGTGCCGTTGCACCCCGAAGCCGCGGCGTTCGCCGCGCACTACGGGTTCGAGGTCGACCCGCTGGCCGCCTACCGGCCCACCGGCAAGGGCCGGGTGGAGCGGCAGGTCGACATCGTGCGCGCGCACGTGCTCGCCGGACGCCTCTTCAACAGCCTGGAGGAACTGAACGCGGCGTTCGCCGGGTGGCTGCCCCTGCGCCGCGCCCAGCGGCACCGCACGCACGGACAGATCATCGCCGAGCGCGCCCAGGCCGATCGGGCCGCGCTCGGCCCGCTGCCCGATCTGCCCTATGTGGTGGCCGACCATCACCTGCGCCGGGTCGGCAAGGACTGCCTGGTCAGCTTCGAAGCCTCGATGTATTCGGTGCCCGCCCAGGCGGTGCGGGCGGGGCAGCGGGTACAAGTCCGCGCCTGCGCTGACACCATCGCCATCCACGCGTTGCAAGCCGACGGGGGCGGCGTGCTAGCGGTGCACCCCCGCGCTGCGCGCCGCGGGTCATGGATGGTCGACCCATCCCACTGGGACGGGCTACCCGACGGGCACACCCGCGCCACCGTCATCGAAAGGGCCGATGCCGGCCGGGCCGCCCCGCCCACTCACGCCACGGGCATGGCCGCAGGCCAGGGCGGCGATCCCAACCCGCTGGCGGCGCTTTTGGCCGCCCATCCCGCCGCGGCCACCCCGGTCACCCGCCGGGCGCTGACCGACTACGACCGGGCCGCGTTCCTGATCGCCTGGGACCGGGAGACGAGCCGATGACCTCACTGCCCGGCACGCCCACGCTCGCCACGCCCACGCCCACGCCTGGCGGAACGTTCCGTCGCCGCGGTGACCAAGCCCTGTTCGGCATCGCCGGACTGGACCAGTGCGTGCCGCTTCACCGCGGCGAACTGGAGGAGATCGCCTACCTGATCACGCTGCTGGAGGACTGGCTGCTGCATGCCGGCGACGAGGTCTGGGCCGAGTTGGCCGACTTCGCTCGTGCCGGCGAGTGGCCGACCTCCTCCAGGATCTGGGCACCCAATCGGTCAAGCTGCACACCCTGATCCGCGCGATCGGCTTACCCGGTCAGCCGATATCGCCGATCGATCCGTTCGGCCCGGGCGGCCCTACCGGCACGCCGGCCCACCCGATCAGGCTTGGCCGCCGACGCCACCGGCACGCCACCGGCCACCCAGGCCGACACCACACCTACCGTCCACCCCTCACCGCCCACCGCCCACCGCCCACCGCCCGCGAGCAAGGAGACCCTGGTCATGAGTGAACTCATCGCCACCTGCATCCGCGACACCGCGACCAAACTCGGCCTGCTCCACCTCGCCGACACCTTTCCCGGCCTGGTCAAACGCGCCGAAGACGCGACCATGGGCTACCTGGACTTCCTCGATCTGGCCCTCGGCGAAGAAGCCGGAGTCAAAGACGGCCGCCGCTTCCGCAACGCCCTCAAGCTGTCCGGACTACCGCACCATAAGACCCTCGACGACTTCGACTTCACCTTCCAGCCCGACCTGGACGTCCGCAAGATCCGCGACCTGGCCACTCTCGGCTTCGTTGAATCCCGCGCCAACATCGCCCTGCTCGGACCGCCCGGCGTCGGCAAGAGCCACCTGGCCGTCGCGCTCGCCGTCGCCGCCTGCCAGACCGGCTACAGCGTCTACTTCACCAGCCTGGACGACCTGGTCGGCAAACTCCGCCTCGCCGACGCCCAGGGCAAACTCGGCTGGCAGATCCGCTCCTACCTGCGCCCCGCCCTTCTGGTCATCGATGAAGTCGGCTACCTGCCCCTGGACCGCACCGACGCCAACCTCGTCTTCCAGCTGGTCTCCCGCCGCTACGAGAAAGGGTCGATCATCATCACCAGCAACAAAGCCTTCAGCGAATGGGGCCATGTCTTCACCGACGAGGTCCTGGCCACCGCCATCCTCGGCCGGTTCCTGCCCCACTGCGATGTGATCTCCATCAACGGACCCAGCTGGCGACTCAAGGACCGGCTGGCCAGCCCTGATCCATCACCAATGGCACCCATTGTGACAGACTGATCACGCTGGAGTCGAACGACATCCGAGGTCGTACGCGGACACAGGGACATCACCCAAGGCGTCCACCAAGTACGACACAGCAACCCCGCCTCGAACTTGACACGGTCCCGCCTGCCTCCCCATCCGGCCATCGTCAGCGCCGAGGACTTTAACCATGCCTAGCACGCTCCCACGATCCTCGGCGCCCCGGAGCTATCTACTCAGCGGCCTGCCGCGCTGTGGTCATTGCCGGCGCGCCCGAGCATCTAGGTGCGCTGCTCATCCGTACTGTCGCAGCGGCGCAAGACCGAGGCGAGCTTGAGATCATCGAGAGCACTCGGGTGCTGCCCGACCAAGTGCAGCTCTGCCCTTCGACGGGACTGGCGTTGACCTATATGCCCGAACGGTCGGCACTGGTCACGGTCATCACAGGCGAAAGGACTGTCAACCGCAGTACTGGGGAAAGCCCTGCCAGGGCTACCCCAACAGCCGATGTCGCCCAGGGCCCCCACCTATGGACTCCACCAGGAGCAACGGCGTCGACGTCGCTTCGCTGGTCTTCGGCATCATCGGCTGCGTGCTCGTGCTGACATTGAGGCCTGGCATCATGGGGATCGGGTGGATCCTCGGTAGTGTCGCCAACATCTGCGCTTGGAAGGCCCGGACCCGGGTCAAGCACGGCATGGCTAACAATCGGGGGTTGATCACCGCCGGGCAGATCCTCGGCAGCGTCGCTGTGTTACTCCCCTTCGCCATCTACTTCCTGGCCCCGCCTGACGCATCTCAGTCTGGAATATCAGCCGCAGGTCGGGCCTCGGCATAGTCGAGCTGCGCCTTCGCGAGAGGGGTAAACGCGAAGCGCCGGAGGGGCACCGAGTACCAGCCGTTGTTGGCCAGATTCGTGGTCATCTCCAGCGACAGGATCCGGTAGTGAGCCCAGCGCTCGGGTTCGCGCGATGGCAGGCAATGTGCAGAGCCGTGTGCTCCCACGCGGAAGGAAAGTCCAGCACTGGAGCCGTACAGATTTGCGGGACTGTCCTGAAGTTCCGAGCCTGCCTCAACATCAAATTCTCCTACAGTAAGTCAAAGAAGGCCGTTTCATCGGGGTATGCAAGCCTCGGCCGTCAGCGGGGGAGCAAAGATCGGATCAACCAAGAAAACCGCCGGTTACTTCTACTCCTACACCCGCGGATCTTCCAAGAGTGGCTACTACCACGAGGTCCGCACATCAATCACCTACACCATAGATGTGTCCATCTCGAAATCCTATGAGGGTAGCGGCGCTTTCGGCCTCGACGCACTCAAAAAAGCAGGATTCAATGTTGACGCATCCGGTGCCTATACCAGCGCCACGACCAGAAAGGCCACAATCTACCTTTACTTCACCGTCGGAATCTATGTACATTACGACAGCGGATTCGGCTACTGGTGGAATTACGGCTAGCAGCTAGCCTGTCGGTGCCCCCATCAGAAAGGCCGGTGGAGGCACCGACGACTTCACTGGCCCATGATTCATGAAGATCCACACGAAGGGAAAGAGGACGTACGACTGTGGTTAAATATACGAATCCCCAGCCTACACGTACGGCTCACAAGGGGCTGCTCCTAGTTACTCTAGGAAGTTTATTTACTGCACTCGTCGCGGCTTGCAGTATCGGCACCGAGAAAGCACAGAGAAATGATTCGCAGCTCCTAAGCCACGGCAACAGGTCGGATACGTCCACCTCGGCTGCCGAATCCGGATCACGCTCAGGAAACGGTGCAGGTTCCATTGCCTCCGGAGGCCGAGTCCACATATGTACTACTCGCAACCCTATCGAGGTATGCCGGACCTATAACGTTCATTACAACAAGCAGCGACACGTTGTTGAGCCGACCACCGCTACGGGCATTGCCCCACGTACTACGGCCGGCAAGTTAATGGAAGAAGACTCTGCTGCTCCGAAGGGGAGCCATTATGCCGCTTTTCCTGGATTCCCAAGGAGCGGCTACAGGCACACCTCGCAAGCCACATTCAGTGGTGGATTTGATGGATCGACATGCTATCTGCAAGTCACATTTGACATAGACTCAAAAGGCGGCTACAGGTATGACTGGAATCTTCGATGCCCGAGTGCCTCGCGGGTTAGCCAGGTGAACTGAAAGTCGCATCGCCGTGCCATGCCATACATTTTTAGATCTTGGTTCAAGAGGCTGAACGGCCCTGTTCAGTTGGTGGAAGGTCCGTGCATGACCTTGACCATCTCCTACGATCTTGTCGTGTCCTGGGACGCTGTGCCGCGCTCGACGACCGGATCGCCGGCCCGTTGTTCACTCTGCCGGAGCCGCGGCGCACTTTTGCCGATCTGGTTCGCAGGCACCACCGTACGCATCACACCCCGGAAGAACGAGGAGAACGGGCATGAGCGACACCACCGGTCCGGGCAATCCGCTGCGGAGCCAGATCGGCGACTTCGCCCCGAAAATCGTCGACCTCACCGAGACGTGCTCTTCGGCGATGTCTGGGAACGTGCCGGCCTAATCAAACGGGACCGCAGCCTGATCACGATCACCGCGCTCGTCGCCGGCTGAGCCACCCGCGCACCCGTCACGACACTGAACTCAAGGGAATGTCACCATGAAATACACCCGTCTCGGCAACACAGGGCTGTGAGTGAGCCGTCTCGCGCTCGGCTGTATGAGCTACGGCGACCCCACCACGCCGAACGCACACCCCTGGGCGCTCACCGAAGACCAGGCCGAACCGTTCTTCCGGCAGGCCGTGGAACTGGGCATCACGTTCTGGGACACCGCGAACGTCTAGGGCGATGATCGCCGCGCGCTATCCGTAGGTCCATGCCTTTCATGCCTTGGCGGCCGGTCGCCGCTACCGCAGCTTTCCTGTTCGCACTTCTCCTCATCCCCGCTGTGGGTTCGCTGGCGTCCGCCGCGCCTGCCGAGCTCCCTGAGCCATCGCCCGCGCCGTGCTGGCAGAGTTGGCTGTCGCCGAGCCACACGCCATGACCGGATACTCGCGGGCCCGGTTCCCGCACTGGTCCGATCAGGGTTCGCACTGCAGTACCCGCGAGGTAGTCCTCGAACGCGACGGGAAGGATGTGCTGCGGGACTCTGAATGCCGGGCGACGTCCGGCAGCTGGTACAGCCAGTACGAACGGCAGAGGATGTCCCGGCGGGCGGTGAGCTTAGCCTCGGCAACCAGTGGGGACTCGGCGTGGTAGGCCTCCCGCATCCGCTTCTCAGCCACCACACGCAGCTTCTCAGGGAGCTTGTCCCGAACATTCCTGATCTTGTGAAACCGTAAGGAAATAACACGGTTACCGGCTGGGTGAACGTCGGCGTCGACCATGACACCCCAGTGTTCGCGGTCGAGTCGATCCGCCGCTGGTGGAAGGCCCGCGGCAGCCTCGACTACCCCCACGCCACCCGGCTGCTGATCACCGCGGACTCGGGTGGCTCCAACGGCCACCGCTACCGAGTCTGGAAGAGTGAACTAGCCGCCCTGGCCGCCGAGACCGGCCTGTCCATCACGGTCGGCCACTTCCCGCCCGGCACTTCGAAGTGGAACAAGATCGAGCATCGATTGTTCTCCCACATCACCTTCAACTGGCGGGGCCGGCCCTTAACCAGCCACGAGGTGGTCGTCCAGACGATCGCGGCGACCCGCTCAAGCGGCGGGCTGCGGGTCGAGGCCGCCCTGGACTCCGGCGACTACCCGACCGGCATCGCGATCAGCAAAGAACGCTTCGCCGCTCTGCCGCTCGAACGGCATCCCGTGCACGGCACCTGGAACTACACCCTCCACGCCCGGTCCGCCGCCGGAATCCCGCAGACCACTGCCGTCGGTGAAGCGGCCGGTCCCGCACAACGCCGCCAGAGCATGCTCCAGCGCCTGGTCGACCCGCGGCTGACTGGCTTGAGCACCGCACAACTCCAGCAACCGGCTGCTCGGCTTGCCCCCGCCCAGGCCGCCCGCACCCAGGAGCGACACAGCGCGCAGCGCGGTGGCCGAGCCCGCCGCGCCACCGGCAAACTCCGCGTCGCACCACTGTTCGACGACGCCGCCCGCCTCCTGCTAACACTCATCTACCAGCGGCAGGTCTGCTCCATGAAAGTGCTGGCCGACCTGCTGGAAGTCACCGATGTGTGCATCAGCGACCTCGTGCGCGAGACCCGCCGAGTCCTGGAAGACGACAGCTATCACCCCGGCGCCGCGCCGAGCCGCTTCGCCACCGCCGCTGCGCTGCTCGCCTTCCTGGACGGCGATCTGCGACCCGCACGAACCGAGATCATCGAACGGCTGCGCGACCCGGCCCTGGCCGGGCTGACCCGCAGCGAACTCAACCACCTCACCGAGCGGCTCGCCACCCGGCAAGCAGCCCAGAACGAACCTCTCGGCTACCAACGACGCGGCGTCCCCCGCCAACCAGGAACCCGGGGCGGCGTCTTCCCCCAGAAGATCAGCAACAGCGAACGCGTCCTGCTCACCATCCTCTACGAGCGGAAACTATGCACCATCGACGTTCTCGCCGATGCTCTCGGCGACGTCAGCAGGTCCGCCATCGGCAACGTCATCCGCGAAACCCGTCCCCTTCTCCAACAAGAAGGCCACACCCCAGACCGAGCCCTCACCCGCTACCGCACTGCCGCCGACCTCCTCGCCACAGCCCCGTCAAGCCGCGACACGACAAGTTGATTCCTTTCGGCTCCTGTGGAGTTGGCAGCGCTGGATCACCGGGTGATCGAACACGTCCAGCACCGCGCGGCGTAGTGCCTTGGAGCCGTCCAGCACGACCAGGATCGGCGCCGTGACGTCCAGGCCGCGCTCACGCAGGCCGACGATGAGCTCGCGGGCCAGGGTGGCGTTCTCGGTGGAGCCCTCGACGAGTGCGAGGGGGTGCTTGGTGCCGTCGATGCCGATCCCCAGCGCCACGATGCAGGTGTGCTCGCCGAAGTGGACCCCGTCCAGCATGAGCGCGGCCTACTCCAGCCCGGACAACTCGGCCGACATCGTCTCGGCGAGTGCGACCTGGGTGGCGGCGACGAACCGGCGGGAGATCGCCGACTTGGACGTGCCGGTGGAGGCCTGCTCGACGGCGGCGCCGACCGGCTCGAGCCCGAGCCGGTAGCGGCGGGTCGACAGCTTGCCGGGCATCTTGCCCAGCCCCATCTCATCGAGGATCTCGGTGGAGGAGAACAGCTCATAGGCCGGGATGGCAATCTCGCCCATGCCGTCGGCGGTGCGCACTCGTGGGCGGCGGATCGGCAGCTTGCGGTCGCCCAGCACCACTGATCCGGCGTCGCTGCCATGTCGTACCGCGGTTCGTTCGAGGTTGTGCTTGCCGCGAGGTCCGCATACGGCGGTGACGTCTTCTTCCAGCATCGCGAACATCACCGCCAGGCCGTACTGCACGGCCAGGGCGAGAAGGCCATCCTTCATCGAGGCGGCGATCTGTTCCATCGCGACGCTCACGCTTGCCGGAACGGCCACCTCTTCGGTGGCTTGCTGGGCGCGTCGGCGCTGCTTCTGGTAGGTCTTGCTCACGGTCCCCGTCTCCTTGCTCGGAGTGATTTGGCGATTGCTCGAGACCTACCACCAGGTAGACCCCGAGACGGGGACCGCCACTTCAAGTTCTACGAGTTACGGGACAACCTCCTCGGAGCCCAAACGGTTGCGTCTGCGCCTGTTCTCCGCGGCCGGGCGCCTGGTCAAGGGCGGGCGACGGCTCCGTCTCCGCCTCGCCGGGCGCTGGCAGTGGGCCGGCCTCATCGCCTGCGCTGTCACCCGCCTGCAGACACTGCCCGCACCCTGACCACCACCCCACACGCCCCGACCACCCCGGAAGGAGACAGCACCCCGGGCTCGTGGAACCCCGTCCACCCCGGCGCGACAGCCGGGTCTCCGCGCTGATCCCAGCCGGAAAACACCTTCAGCCGCATAGCTCAGCCAGGCACCACAAGATCACGAAAGATCGAGGCTAATGCGCGCCACCGATCACGCGAACAGGGAGCCACAAGAGTCCACCTTGAAGGTCTAGTTGCGGGCCGGTCCGGTCGGAGTTCAACCTTTCCCGGCCACCCGTCCACGTTCCGAGGACGCGGACAGGCGCCGGATAAGGCTGCGCAAGGGCAGGGGGGGTGTCAGTCCGAGGGAATCCCCGCCGTCCCGCTCAGGCGGCCGAGATACGCCTGTGGTAGGCCACCCGACCCGCGTGACCTACCACACCTACCGCGACATCGCCATCCGATCAATCGCAGTCCATGGCTTTGTCCTGGCCACAGATGACCAACTCGACGGGTATGCGCAGGGTCCGGACGTGCCCGGCACTGGTGTACGTGAGGTTTAGCGCCGTGCCGGACGCGGTGGCCTTTCCGGTTCGGGATACCTGCACCACCAGTTCGGCGAACCGCGGGATCTCCTCCTCCGGCGGCGGGCAGACCTCCGTGATCGGCTGGGGCCCGGTCGCGATTCCCTTGCGACGCAGGGTGGAGGGCTCTCCTCCCCCGGTCCCGTTACTGTAGGCCGGCGTGTAGCGGGGGCGCAGCGCGAACGCCTCCAGCCTGATCCCTCCCCGCGGGCGCTCGAAGCCGACGTTCGTCACCATGACCGTGCCCGGCCTGTCCAGGCATACCGGCATGTCGCCGAACAGGTACGGCTGCCGCGGAGTGCTCTTCCACATGCCGGTGCCGAACCCACTGGTGTCGCCCGGTTCTACCAGAGTGGGCACGACCTGGACGGTGTCCGCCCCGCTCAACCCGGCGACCACAACGGCGGACAACAGGACCGCCCTGATGCTCCCGATCGTTGTCACGCCTCATCATCGCGTCGTACCGCCCGCCACGTCGACCCACGGTCCCGGCTCGGCGCATCGGCGGGATGTTCAGACGGCCGAGCGTGATCGCCGGAGCAGCCGGCGGCCAGCGGTGCGGCGCTTCAGGCACAGGTGAGCCAGTCCAGGAGCGCGATAAGGAGCCGCGCAACGATCGGTGCCCATTCCTGGTGGCGTTTATGGTCTTTATCCATGCGCCCAATGTGGCGCAGGGCTCTGGGAGAACTTATGGGGTAAATCCTGGGGTACGCGCTGGGGCTTCAGCGCAGTCCGAATGTGAGGCGAGCGTCGGGCCCCCGACCAGCCGCTCGCGCGCACCAGGATGCCCCAGCACGCGCCCACCCGCAGGGCTACGGCGACTTGTGACGATTTGCCAGATCGAGGACCTCTACCAGGTCCGCGAGACCACTACCCGGGCCACTTCCCGGACGGATCTGACATAGGTGACCACGAATCCGTACTGGCGCACGCGGAGAACCTGGCGCCCGTTAAACCGGATCCGTTTAATCTCGATATGCCCCGGTCCTATCCACTTTGACACGCGGGCAGGATAAGGAACCGCTGGTCAAAGGATTGCAAAGCGGTCTCGTTGTGTGACCGCGGCGCGGTAGCCGTGGTCCATGCCTTTCACACCCCAGCGGCGTCTCGCCGCAACGGTCGTCGCTCTGTCTGCTCTCCTCGCCGTCCCGGTGGCGGGTTCGCCGGCGTCAGCCTCTCCGGTCGCGCCGGTTGAACTGCCCGAAGCGTCGCCGGCGTCGGTCGCTCACCGGGCTGGCTGAACTGGCGGTCGACGAGCCGCACGCCATGACCGGGTACAGCAAGGACGAGTTCCCGCACTGGATCGAACAGGGCGACTCCTGCAGCACCCGGGAGGTCGTCCTTGAACGGGACGGGACCGATGTGCTCAGCGACTCGGAATGCCGCGCTGTCTCAGGGACCTGGCATTCGGAGTACGACGGGAAGGACCTGGACTCGGCCTCCCAGGTGGACATCGACCACGTCGGCGAATGCGTGGCGGTCCGGGGCAGACGCCTGGTCCACCGCCAAGCGGAAGCAGCTCCCTCAGAGCCCCGAGAAGCTCACCGATCCTCACCGGATCACCCACGCCCTCGGGCAGCCCTGCGCCATCGAGCCATGAGACGGCGACCGCGGCACGCTCTCCGAACATGGTCACCGGCGTCAGTGGCTCAGGTACCGCGAACGGCAGCCCGGCTGCCGCGATCACCCGCAGCAGTTCGTTCGCCGCGGCAGGGCCTGCGCCCCCAACGGCCGTTGGCTGACCCGCACGGCCGCGACCCCCGATAGCAGGACAACACCGTGGATCCCACCGCGGGCGAACCGTGCCGCTTTCAACGAGGTCCCGGGCAGGAGGGCATCGGCTATCTCCAGCAACTCGCCAGGCACCTGGGCACTCACTAAGCTTCTCTTTTGGTTCGAAAGTACCTCGCGCGCACGGAGTTGCGCGGCCAGGTCGAGCAGACGCCGGGCCCGGCGTGCATGGTCGGAGTTAGCGGCTGGGATCCGGGCGCCGCCCACCCCGACCGCAGCGAAGTCACCTGCAGGCGATGCCTGAAGTCAACAAGACCGAACCGGCGACCGATCAAATGGAACTCTACGATCTCCCCGGCCTGGACCGTGCACCGGCGCCAGAGCAACTTCCCGCCTGGTAGGCCGGTTCCTGAGCGCATCATTGCCGGTTCAGAGCGCAGTTATGTCCGTATCTTTCCCAAGCGACCCACAGCGGCGGTAGGCGCCACTACCGTGATGTGATGCCCGCGCGCTCCAACGACTTCCAAGCAACCGTCTACTTCGTCCAGACGCATCTGGCGTCCGATGCCACAGTCACCGAATCAGCACAACTGCGAGACCGCATCACCGGTGAAATGCGGGAGGTCGACGTCCTGATCACCGGACACATGGGCGGCCGTCTGATTCAGATCGGCATCGAATGCCGTGACCGGAACAGGAAAGACTGTGTGAGCTGGGTGGAGGAAATGCGCGCCAAACACGACGATCTGCCCACCGACCAGCTGGTGCTGGTGTCGCGCTCCGGCTTCAGCGCGTCCGCGGGGCGACTTCCGGATACGACCCGGCGGGGCCGACCCGGTGGAGGCGTTCATCCAGATGGAAGGCTCTCCGCCGCAGCTGCTACATCTGACCAGGCTAAGGATCGTTAGTGCCAGCCTCGCCTGCCACCTCGGCGAGCCCCCTCCGGCCGACCCGCATACGTACATGCGTGACGTGCTCGACCGCGCTCCCCGCGTACAGGGCGAGGGCGAGCGGGTTGGCGGCCAGCAGGTCGTGGCGGTCGTTGCGGATCCAGGCGGGGGCGTGGCTGATGGCGTCCAGCATGTGCTGGAGGACGGGCCGGATCTTGCGTGCGGGGGTTCGGCGCCGGCCGATGGCGGTGACCGGTGCCCGCCGCGCACCCGGCGAACAGCCTGCCGACCTGCTCGGTGCCCGGCGGGATGCGGAGCTTGGCCTGCTGACGGCCGCGGGGCCGGTTCATCTCGTCGATCGGGCACTCGACGACCCGACCCGTCATCTGGTGGATCTCGACCCTGTGCCGCAGGTCCAGGAAAAGGAAGAACGTCTTCAGGGCCTGGGCCCGCGACCGCCGTGTGCCCTTCGCCGTACTCCGCAGCACCTTCCCGAAGTAGACGTCGGCGTCGCCGGGCTCCATCTCCAACAGCGGGCGCCCGAACCACGCCCGCACCTGCTCAAGGTGCACCACATCCGAGGAGATCGTCCCGTCCGACAGCCCCGCCGCAGCCCGCGCCAGCACAAAACCCGCCAGCACATCGGTCTCCAGCGCCTCCAGATCCTCCGCCGTCGCCGGGGCCCGCGCGACCCGAAGGTCCTTCACCACCGCCAGCGCCAACTCCGGCCTCCTCGCCTTCACCGCTAGAGCAAGACGAACAACGAGGACGATAGACCTTCAGAATCTCTGAGATCTCATCAACACCTGAAGAAGCCGGAGTTCCAGCAGATAAGCCCAGGTCCTGGGGCTATAGAGACCCGCAGAGGGGCCAAGGAACTCAAGGGATATTTCTTACTCCAGGTCAAGTCCCTTCCCGCCCAGACGGGCGAACCGGACACTGGTGTGCATTTCCGGCGTCCGGGGCGGGTACATCGACCACATGGCCGAGTTTCTGACGGATATCCAGGCCCTGCGTGATCGCGCGCGGGCGGAGATCGACAAGGGGCCCGTGACGAGCGCCTACGGCGCCGACCTGTCGCGGGTCATCCAGGTGTGCAACGAGGCCCTGGCGACCGAGATCGTGTGCGTCCTGCGGTACAAACGGCACTACTACACCGCCACGGGCATCCACGCCGAGCCGGTGGCCAAGGAGTTCCTGGAGCACGCCGCCGACGAGCAGCGGCACGCCGACATGCTGGCCGGCCGCATCTCCCAGCTGGGCGGGGACCCCGACTTCGACCCGGCCAGGCTGAGCACCCGGGCGCACACCCAGTACGACGGGAGCCTGGACCTCATCGAGATGATCAAGGAGGATCTGGTCGCCGAGCGGGTCGCCATCGCCTCCTACACCGAGATCGCCCAGTGGATCGGCGACGGTGACCCCACCACCCGGCGGGTGTTCGAGGAGCTGCTGGCCGACGAGGAGGACCACGCCGACGACCTGGCCAACCTGCTGGAGCGGCTCCCGTCCCAGATCGGCGGGCGCGGCGGGTCCTGAGTCTTTCCCGCCGCGGCGGGAAAGACTCACCGGCGCGGGGTCAGTGGGACCAGGCCCAGTCGCGGATCTCGGGGGCGTCCTCGCCGTGCTCGCGGGTGTGGGCGCGGGCGCGGGCCCGGGCGTCGGCCATCTCCTGCCGCAGGTGGGCGCACCGCTCCCCCAGCCCCGGCACGCGGTCGATGACGTCGATGACCAGGTGGAACCGGTCGATGTCGTTCATCATCACCATGTCGAACGGCGTGGTGGTGGTGCCCTCCTCCTTGTACCCGCGCACGTGCAGGTTCTCGTGGCCGTTGCGCCGGTAGGTGAGGCGGTGGATGAGCCACGGGTAGCCGTGGAAGTTGAAGATGACGGGTTTGTCGGTGGTGAACAGGGCGTCGTAGGCCGGGTCGGGCAGCCCGTGGGGATGCTCGGTGGAGGGTTGCAGCCGCATCAGGTCGACGACGTTGACCACCCGTACCTTCAGGTCGGGCAGGTGGCGGCGCAGCAGGTCGGCGGCGGCCAGCACCTCAAGGGTGGGCACGTCGCCCGCGCAGGCCAGCACCACGTCCGGCTCCTGGCCCTGGTCGGTGGAGGCCCACGGCAGGATGCCAAGGCCCCGGGTGCAGTGCGCCACGGCCTCGTCCATGGACATCAGGTCCAGCACGGGCTGCTTGCCGGCGACCACGACGTTGACGTAGTCGCGTGAGCGCAGGCAGTGGTCGGCCACCGACAGCAGCGTGTTGGTGTCCGGCGGCAGGTACACCCGTACCACGGTGGCCTTCTTGTTGACCACCACGTCCAGGAAGCCGGGGTCCTGGTGGCTGAACCCGTTGTGGTCCTGGCGCCACACGTGCGAGCTCAGCAGGTAGTTGAGCGAGGCGACCGGGCGCCGCCACGGGATGTGCCGGCAGGCCTCCAGCCACTTGGCGTGCTGGTTGAACATCGAGTCGACGACGTGGATGAACGCCTCGTAGGAGTTGAACAGCCCGTGGCGCCCGGTGAGCAGGTAGCCCTCCAGCCAGCCCTGGCACAGGTGCTCGCTGAGCACCTCCATCACCCGGCCGTCGGGCGCGAGGTTCTCGTCGGTCGGCAGCCGCTCGGCCGTCCACGCCCGGTCGGTGACCTCGAACACCGCCGACAGCCGGTTGGAGTCGGTCTCGTCGGGTCCCATCAGCCGGAAGTCGGCGGGGTTGGCGGCGATGACGTCGCGCAGGAACCCGCCGAGGACCCGGGTCGGCTCGGTGGTGGCGGTGGCCGGGGCCTTGACCTCGGTCGCGTAGTCGCGGAAGTCGGGCAGCACCAGCGGCTTGAGCAGCTCGCCGCCGTTGGCGTGGGGGTTGGCGCTCATCCGGCGCGGCCCGCCGGGCACCAGGGCGTCGATCTGCCCGGAGGGGACGCCGTCGCGGCCGAACAGCTCCTCGGGCCGGTAGGAGCGCATCCACTCCTCCAGCGCCGCCAGGTGGCCGGGGTCGTCGCGCACGCCGGCCAGCGGCACCTGGTGGGCGCGCCAGGTGCCCTCCACCGGGTGCCCGTCGACCTGCTTGGGCCCGGTCCACCCCTTGGGCGTACGCAGGACGATCATCGGCCAGCGGTCGCCGGAACCGGCCTTGACCTCGGCGATCTGGTCGAACACCGTGTCCAGGGTCTCGGCCATCAGCCGGTGGGTGGCCGCCGGGTCGTCACCGGCGACCACGTGCGGGCGGTAGCCGTACCCCTCCATGAGCTTGAGCAGCTCCGGCTCGGGGATCCGCGCCAGCACGGCCGGGTTGGCGATCTTGTACCCGTTGAGGTGCAGGATGGGCAGGACGGCGCCGTCCCTGGCCGGGTTGATGAACTTGTTGGAGTGCCAGCTGGTGGCCAGGGCGGCGGTCTCCGCCTCGCCGTCCCCGATAACGCAGGCGACCACCAGGCCGGGGTTGTCGAACGCGGCGCCGTAGGCGTGGGCCAGGGAGTAGCCGAGCTCGCCGCCCTCGTTGATCGACCCGGGGGTCTCGGGGGCGGCGTGGCTCGGGATGCCGCCCGGGAAAGAGAACTGGCGGAACAGGTGCGCCATCCCGGGCTCGTCGCGGGAGACATAGGGGTAGATCTCCGAGTAGGTGCCCTCCAACCAGGCGTGCGCGACCGTGGCGGGGCCGCCGTGCCCGGGACCGGCGATGTAGATCATGTCGAGGTCGCGCTGTTTGATGACCCGGTTGAGGTGCGCGAAGCAGAAGTTCAGACCTGGCGTGGTGCCCCAGTGCCCGAGCAGGCGCGGTTTGATGTGCTCGGGCCGCAGTGGTTCGCGCAGCAACGGGTTGTCAAGCAGGTAGATCTGGCCGACCGACAGGTAGTTGGCGGCACGCCAGTAGGCATCGATTAGCTCCAGCTCGTTCATGCCTATGAGGGTTCCCGCCTGGCGGGGGATATGCCAGAGACGTTGGTCCTCAGCTGCCGCCGCCGTGTCGCGGCGCACCCGGCCAGGGTGACAGGGTGCCGGAGTCGAGCCGCGGGAGCGGAAAACCGGTTGCGGGAATGTCGGTCGGGTTCGTTAGGGTTCTGCTCCGTGCCAGAACAACCTCTGATCCACGCGCGTGGCCTGGTGAAACGCTTCGGCGGCTTCACCGCGGTCGACGGCATCGACATCGACGTGGCCCCCGGCGAGGCGTTCGGCTTCCTCGGCCCCAACGGCGCCGGCAAGTCCTCCACGATGCGCATGATCAGTTGCGTGTCGCTGCCCACGGCCGGTGAGCTTCGCATCCTCGGCATGGACCCCGCACGCCAGGGCGCCGAGATCCGGGGGCGGCTCGGCGTCTGCCCGCAGCTGGACAACCTCGACCCCGACCTCAGCGTCCGGGAGAACCTCACCACCTACGCCCGCTACTTCGGCATCCCCCGGCCCGAGGCCCGCCGCCGGGCCGAGGAGCTGCTCGACTTCGTGCAGTTGGCCGACCGGGCGGGCAGCAACGTCGAACCGCTGTCGGGCGGCATGAAGCGCCGGCTCACCATCGCCCGGGCCATGGTGAACAACCCCGACATCGTCCTGCTCGACGAGCCCACCACCGGCCTCGACCCGCAGGCCCGCCACCTTCTGTGGGAGCGGCTGTTCCAGCTCAAGCGGCGCGGCACCACGCTGGTGCTCACCACCCACTACATGGACGAGGCCGAGCAGCTGTGCGACCGGCTGGTGGTCATGGACGGCGGGCGCATCGTCGCCGAGGGGTCGCCCCGCTCGCTCATCGAGACCTACTCCACCCCCGAGGTCGTCGAGCTGCGCTTCGGCGACGAGCGCCCCTCGGAGCTGGCCGGAAAACTCGCCGGCGTCGGCGAGCGCATCGACCCGCTGCCCGACCGGCTGCTGGTGTACGCCGCCGACGGCGACGCCGTCACCGCCGAGGTCCACCGGCGCGGGCTCGTCCCTTCCAGCGTGCTGGTGCGCCGCTCCAGCCTGGAGGACGTCTTCCTGCACCTCACCGGCCGCACCCTGGTCGACTGATGGCCTCCCTCACCCTCCCGGTCTCCGCGCGCTCGACGCTGGCGGTGCTGGAGCGCGCCCTCACGCTGTACCGCCGGCTGTGGCGGGCCTCGGCGTTCTCCTCCTTCGTGCTGCCGGTGCTGTTCCTGGTCAGCATCGGTGTCGGGGTCGGCGGCCACGTCGGCCTGATCGGCGGGGTCGACTACCTGTCGTGGATCGTCCCGGGCGTGATGGCCTCCACCGCGTTCCAGATGGCGGTCGGCGAGTGCACCTACCCCGTTCTCGGCGACTTCAAGTGGGTGCGGGCCTACCACGCGATGCGCGCCACCCCTGTCGAGCCCGGCGACATGATCCTCGGCTGGCTGCTGTACGTCCTGCTGCGCGTCACGGTGGCGGTGGTGGTGTTCCTTGGGATCACCGCAGTGTTCGGCGCGCTGCACTCCCCCTTCGCCCTGGTCACGCCGCTGGTCTGCGCGCTGGTGTCGCTCGCGGCGGCGGCGCCGACCATGGCGTTCGCGGCCACCATCGAGCACGACAGCTACTTCGCGCTGCTGTTCCGCTTCGTCCTGATCCCCTCGACCCTGTTCGCCGGGGTGTTCTTCCCGGTCGAGCAGCTTCCCCTCGCCGTCCGGCCGCTGGCCTACCTGTCGCCGCTGTGGCACGGGGTCGAGCTCGACCGGGCCGCCACTTTGGGCACCGCTCCCCCGTGGCCGATCGCCGCGCACCTGGCCTACCTGGTGGTGTTCGCCGCGGCCGGCGCGGCCTGGGCCGTCCACGCCTTCCGCAAGCGACTTCAGGACTGACACATGGTGACCACGATGCTCGCCACCCGGATCTCCCCCCGCCGGGTGGGCGCGGTGATCAACCGCAACGTGGGGGCGCTGCGCTCGGGCCCGTCCTACTGGCTGGTGCTGGTGTCGGGCCTGCTGGAGCCGCTGCTGTACCTGCTGTCCATCGGCGTCGGGGTCGGCGCCCTGGTCGGCGACCTGCGGGTCGGCGGGCGCACCCTTGACTACGCCACGTTCGTCGCCCCGGCGATGCTGGCGGTGGCGGCGATGTCCGGCGCCCTGGCCGAGACCACCTACAACTTCTTCTTCAAGATGAAGTACCAGAAGACCTTCGACGCCATCTTGGCCACGCCGGTGCGGCCGTTCGAGATCGCGCTCGGCGAGCTAGGCTGGGCCATGTTCCGGGGTTCCCTCTACACGGGGGTCTTCGTGATCGTCATGGTCGTCCTCGGGCTGGCCGCGCCGCTGTGGGCGCTCGCGGCGTTCCCCGCCACGATGCTGGTCGGGCTGGCGTTCGGGTCCCTCGGCATGGCGGTGAGCACCCTGATGCGCGGCTGGCAGGACTTCGACCTGATGTCCACCGGCCAGTTCGCCCTGTTCCTGTTCTCCGGCACCTTCTCCCCGGTCGGCGACTACCCGGTGGCCCTGCAGGTGCTCATCCAGGCCACGCCGCTCTACCAGGCGGTCGAGCTGGTGCGGGGCCTGGCCATCGGCGACCCGGGCTGGGGCCTGCTCGGGCACGCCGCCTACCTTGTGGCGATGGTCGTCGGCGGCCTGCTGTTCGCCGCCCGGCGGCTGCAGCGGGTGCTGTGCGTGTGAGGTGCCGCACGTTGTGAGGGGCGGGCGGGCGGGGGTCAGCCGGGGAAGGGGGAGACCGCGACGACCGCCTCCACCGGGAGCGGGCCGTAGATGTGCGGGAACGCCTCGTCGGCGCCGGGCGGAACCTCGAAGATCACCGGGCAGTCCAGCAGGGCCTGGTCGACGGTCAGCACGGCCAGCGGCGCGGTGACCCCCGTGTAGTACCGTTCGGCCACCCCGCGTAACTGGTCCAGGTCGGCGCACGCGTGGATGTACCCCTCCTCCTCAAGGGTCCGCCCGAGCGTGGAAACGCGGTACTCACCGGCTTTTTCGGCGTCGGCCCAGTCGTCGGCCAGCGCGAGGTGAAGGATCGTCACCGGCCCAGCGTAGATCAACCCGCTGCCGGCGGCGCCGCCAGGGGAGCCCGCGCTCCCCGGCTGATTGGTTTCGCACGCCGCGTATGCTCCAACCTTCACCTTGATGCGATGGTCAACGCGACACGTGTGAGGTGGACCACACGCGCGTCGGAGAGCTGGCGATCACCGGTCCGGCGGCGACCGGGAACCCGGCGTGCCGCGCCCGCCCCCGCGGGAACACCCTTGAGGGCCGGGCGGCGGGCGCCTCAGGTGCCGGGCAGGGCGCGCAGGGCGCGCAGGGTCTGGGCGAGGAGCGTGCGGGCTTCGAGGGCGGCCCCGGGGCGGCCTTCGACCAGGTGCTCCATCCACAACCCGGCCAGCAGCACGCCGACCGTCCGGGCCGCCGGTCGCCCGCAGGGGTATCCCGTGCGGCGGAGCGTTTCGGCGACGACGGTGTCGCATCCGTCGGTCCAGTCGCGGGCGAGCGCCTGGAGCGCCGGGTCTCGGCCGGCCTGCAGGTACAGCTCCCACAGGCCGAGCCGGCGCAGCCGGTCGGCCTCGCCTGCCGGCCCGGCCCGGGGTCCCATCGCCAGCGACAGGGCGGTGGCCAGGTCCTCGGGGGTGGGGCGGCCGGTGAGGGTCTCGGCCCGGGCGCGCATGCCGTCCAGCTCGTCGGCGATCAGCAGGGCGAAGGCCTCGGCGACCAGCTGGTCGCGGGAGGTGAAGTAGTAGGTCGTCGCGGCCAGCGGGAGCCCGGCCCGCCGGGCGACCGCCCGGTGGGTGACGGCGGTGAAACCCCCCTGCTCCAGCAGGCCCACCGCGGCCGCCAGTAGCGCGGCGCGACGTCGCCGGCCGCGTTCCTGGGCCGGCCGGGCGGCGGCCGGGGGTTCGGGGGTGATCGCCGAGCCCGTGGTGTCCTCGGCCTGTGAGGCGGCCCTCGGGGCGGTCAATGCGCGCCCGCCAGGTTGAGCAGCACGACACCGCCGATGATCAGCAGGATCCCGGCGACCTTGGCCAGGCTCATGGCCTCTCCGAGGAACACCGCTCCGATCACGGCGATGGCCGCGGTGCCGGCGCCCGCCCACACCGCGTAGGCGACGCCGACCTCCATCTGGAGCTTCAGGGCGCGCGCCAGCAGGACGAACGAGGCCAGGTAGCCGATCGCCACCACCACCGTCCAGCCCTTGTTGGCGAAGCCGTCACTCAGCTTGAGCGCCGAGGTGGCGAGCACCTCCGAAGCGATCGCCCCGGCAAGCAGCAACCACGGCATGAACCGGCCCCCCTCGTCATGACCGGCGCAACGGACCGGTACATGCGTACCACTTTAGCCGGTGGGGTGCCCCACCAGGGGGCGAAGGCCGGATGGGGCGGCGACCGTCCCGGGAACGCCGATCGGTCCACTTGCGGGCGTGGTGAGATCGCTTGCGTGGGTATCGAATACGTGTTCCACTGTTGGTCATGCGTTTCGACGCCCTTCCCCTTGTCGAGAACACCCTTGCGGCGCGCCCCAAGATCGAGCGGCGGGCGGTTCGCCGGACCTCCGGTGACACGACCTTCTACGAGGTGCGGGCGCGCACGATCATCGACCAGGTGCCGGCGGCCATCGGGCTCGACCTGTCCTTCGCGGTCAGCCCCTACCGGGGATGCGCCCACGCCTGCCTCTACTGCGCGGCCCGCCGCTCCCACCGCTACCTCGGGCTGGACGGCGAGCGCGACTTCGGCTCGGCGATCGTGGTCAAGACCGACGCGGCCCGGCGGCTGCGGGCCGAGCTGGCCTCGCCGCGCTGGGCGGGCGAGGTGGTGGGCATCGGGCTGAGCGGTGACTGCTACCAGGACGCCGAGCGGGTCTACCGGCTGATGCCCGGCATCGTCGCCGCGCTGAGGGACGCCGGCAACCCCTTCCGGGTGATGACCAAGAGCACGCTGATCCTGCGTGACGCCGAGCTGCTCGCGGAGGCGGCCGAGGTGGCCGAGGTGGAGGCGCGGGTGTCGGTCGGCTTCGTCGACGACCGGCTGCGCCGCGCGGTGGAGCCGGGGGCGCCGAGCGCGCAGAAGCGCCTGGAGCTGGTCGCCGAGCTGGGCGAGCGCGGGGTGCCGTGCGGGGTCCTGATGGGGCCCGTCCTGCCGTGCCTGACCGACTCGGAGGACCAGCTGCGGGCGGTGGTGCGGCGCGTCGCCGAGGCCGGCGCGGTGAGCCTCACGCCGATGGTGCTGCAACTGCCCGCGGGGGCCCGCGAGTGGTACATGCGGTGGCTGGCTGAGGAGCATCCCCGCCTGGTGCCGCGCTACCAGGAGCTGTACGGGCGTGAGCCGCGGGCCGCCGAGGACTACCGGCGGCGGGTGGCCGGGCGGGTGGCCGGGCTGGCCCGGCTGTACGGCATCGGGGCGCGGCGCGAGCCGTGGCGGCCCCGGCGTTCCGCCGACCGTCAGCTGGCCCTGCTGTGAGGACCAGCTCGACCTTGGCGGTGCGGCCGGTGCTTGGGGAGGCCGGCACCAGGCGGCGATCAGGAGTCCCGAGGCGCCGCCCAGGCCCATCCGGGCACCGAGCCGCGGTTCATGTCGCAGGGCCGCTGCTGCTGAAGGAGCCCTTGCGTCTCGACCGGCCCGACGGCGCGTACTCGCCCGTGGAGGTGGCCGCCCGGCCGGGGGCTCGGGTCCCGCCGTCTAGGCCCTCCACGCGGGCCGGCCTGACGTCCCTGGGGGGCGTCAGGCGTCCAGGGCGCTGCCCTTCTTCCACTGCTTGAACGGGAGCTGCCAGTAGCCCCAGCCGTTGTTCCACTCCAGCGCCCGGTTCGTGCCGACGATCTTGACGATGTCGCCGCGGTGGAAGTTGTCGTAGAACCACTTGGCCTGGTCGGGGCGGGCGTTGACGCAGCCGTGGCTGACGTTGGCGCGGCCCTGGGAGCCGACCGACCACGGGGCGCTGTGGACGTACTCGCCGCTGTTGGAGATGCGCACGGCGTGGTCGACGATCTCCTTGTAGTAGCCGGGGTCGCCTTCCTTCTTCCCGGGGGAGATCATGGTGACCGGGTTGCCCCGTTCCATGGTCAGGTGGATGCCGTTGGTGGTGGTGTACTCGCGGGTGGTGGCCTTGCCGGCGCTGATCGGCATCTTCTGGACGACCTTGCCGTCCTTGCGGACGACCATCGTGTGGCTGCGGGTGTCGACGCTGCTGATCCAGGCCGCGCCGATCTTCATCGGGGTGGCGTAGTTCTTGACGCCGTAGGTGTCCTTGCCGGCGCGCACGCCCTCCAGGCGGGCGGCGAAGCGCACCTTCTGGTGGGCGGGCCAGTACTTGGCGGGCCGGTAGATGACCAGCGAGTCGTCGATCCACCGCCAGGCGCCGGTGACCGGCTTCTCGGCGGTGACCTCCAGCGACTCCTCCACGGCCTTCTTGTCGCCGACCGGCCTGCTGAACCTCACCATGATCGGCATGCCGACGCCGACGGTCTCGCCCTTGACGTTCGGCGTGATGTCGGTGATCCGCAGCTCCTGGGCGGGCTTGAGCGTGGTGAAGGTGCTGGTCGCCTCGGCCGGGCCGCCTGGGCCGGTGGCCTTGGCCGAGACGGTGTAGCTGCTGGAGGGCTTCAGCGGGCCCTTGGAGACCCACTTGGTGTGCCCGGCGTCGAACTCGCCCTTGAGGGTCTTGCCGTCGGCCTGGACGGTGACCTCCTCCAGCTCCCCGTTGCCGGCGGTGACCACGACGCTCTTGTCGGGACGGACCTTGCCGGCGCCCTTCGCCGGGCTGATCTTGATCAGGGGGGCGGGCGTCGCCGGGGCGCTCGTGCCGCCCCCGCCGGGGCCCGACGAGGATGGCCCGCCGCCACTGGAGCACGACACCATCAGCAGGCCGGCGGTGACCACGGCCAGCCCGGCGATCGGTGTCCTCAGACGATGACGAAAGTCCCGCACAGACCTCTCCCCCACGGCGGCAAAGTGCAATGAAAAAACCCTAATAGGGATTGCCAGTCGAACGCACATCTTTTGGGCGAGTTAGATCACATTTCGGTCACCTTGAACTGGCAATGCGGACCAGGAAAGCCACCCGAGGCCGTCAAGAAGATCCAATGAGATTGTCAGGGTATGGGCCGGTCAAAGGGCCTGCGGATGCGCACGCCGAGAGGGTTCGCCGCGAAACGGCCCGATCATGCGAACCGGCCGGCGGCCGTCACGGAACCGTCACCGGCCCGATGCGGGAGGGGTCAGCCCTGGCCGAGCCGGTGGGTGAGGCTGGTGTGCCGGCGCCCCGCTCCGCGCGTCCGTACGGCCTGTGCCAGCGCGCGGCGGGAGCCGACGAGCACCACGAGTTTCTTGGCGCGGGTGACCGCGGTGTAGAGCAGATTGCGCTGCAACATCATCCAGGCGCTGGTCGCCAGCGGGATCACCACCGCGGGATATTCGCTGCCCTGCGAACGATGGATGGACACCGCGTAGGCGTGCGCCAGCTCGTCCAGTTCGTCGAAGGCGTATTCGACGCTCTCGTCCTCGTCGGTGAGGACGGTGAGTTTGCTTTCCTCCGGGCGCAGATCGGTGACCACGCCGACGGTGCCGTTGAACACCCCGGCGACGCCCTTGTCGTAGTTGTTCCGCAGCTGGGTGACCTTGTCGCCGATCCTGAACACCCGGCCGCCGTAGCGCCGTTCGGGCATGCCCTCGCGGGAGGGCGTCAGCGCCTCCTGCAGGGCGTTGTTGAGGTTTCCCGCGCCGGCCGCGCCGCGGTGCATCGGGGCGAGCACCTGCACGTCACGGCGGGGGTTGAGGCCGAACTTGCGCGGGATGCGCCGTGCCACCACATCGACGGTGAGCGCGGCGATCTCCTCGGGCTCCTCGCAGGGGAACAGGAAGAAGTCGCCCATGCCTTCGAGCGCCGGATGCAGCCCGGTGTTGATGCGGTGGGCGTTGACCACCACCCCCGACCGCTGGGCCTGGCGGAAGATCTGCGTGAGCCGCACCCGGGGCACGACGTCGGCGGCGAGCAGGTCGCGCAGCACCTCGCCGGCGCCGACCGAGGGCAGCTGGTCGACGTCGCCCACGAACAGCAGGTGGGCTCCGGCCGCGACCGCCTTGACCAGCTTGTTGGCCAGCAGCAGGTCGAGCATGGACGCCTCGTCGACCACCAGCAGGTCGGCGTCCAGCGGGTTGTCACGATCGAAGGTGGCCTCGCCGCCCGGGCGCAGCTGCAGCAGCCGGTGGACGGTGGTGGCCTCATGGCCGGTCAGCTCGGCGAGCCGCTTGGCGGCCCTGCCGGTGGGGGCGGCCAGGATGACCTTGGCCTTCTTGGCGCGGGCCAGGGTGACGATGGAGCGCACGGTGAAGCTCTTGCCGCAGCCGGGGCCGCCGGTCAGCACGGCCACCTTGGAGGTGAGCGCCAGCCGCACCGCCTCGGACTGCTCGGGGGCCAGGTCGGCGCCGGTGCGGGTGCGCAGCCAGGCCAGCGCGGCCGGCCAGTCGACCCCGCCGAAGGCCGCCAGCCGGTCGTGGCCGGAGTCCAGCAGGCGCCGCAGGCCGCCCGCCAGCGACAGCTCGGCGCGGTGGAAGGGCACCAGGTACACCGCGGGCACCACCCCGTCGCCCGCCGGGACGTCCTCACGGACCACGCCCTCGGCGGCGACCAGCTCCTCAAGGCAGCTCGTCACCAGCTCCGGCGGGACCTCGAGGATCTTCACCGCGTCGCCGACGAGGTTGGGCGCGGGGAGGTAGCAGTGGCCCCCGTCCGCCGCCTGCGACAGGGTGTACCGCAGGCCGGCCTTGACCCGCTCGGGGCTGTCGTGCGGGATGCCGACCGCCTGGGCGATGGTGTCGGCGGTCTTGAAGCCGATGCCCCACACGTCGTCGGCCAGCCGGTAGGGCTCGTTCCGCACCACGGTGATGGAGGCGTCGCCGTACTGCTTGAAGATGCGCACCGCGATCGAGGTGGACACCCCGACCCCCTGAAGGAAGATCATCACCTCTTTGATGATCTTCTGTTCCTCCCAGGCGGCGGCGATCATCTTGGTGCGCTTGGGGCCCAGGCCGGGCACCTCGACCAGCCGCTCGGGCGCGGTCTCGATCACCTCGAGCGTCGAGACCCCGAAATGATCGACGATGCGCTCGGCCATCTTGGGGCCGATGCCCTTGACCAGCCCGGAGCCGAGGTAGCGCTGGATGCCCTGCACGGTGGCCGGCAAGACCGTGGTGTACGACCACACCTCGAACTGCCGGCCGTACTTGGGATGGGAGCCCCAGCGGCCGGTGAGGCGCAGGCTCTCGCCCACCTGGGCGCCGAGCAGCGGCCCGACCGCCGTCACCAGGTCGGCGCCGCCCCGTTCGACGGCCACGCGCGCGATGGTGTACCCGGTCTCCTCGTTGGCGTAGGTGATGCGTTCGAGGACGGCGGACAGCTCGACGCCGGGGGGACGGCCTGCCTCCGGGGTGGTCATGGCGGGTATTCTCCCGCAGCCCGCGCCCCGGCGGTGCGCCGGTCGTCGTGTCGGCGGGCGTCCCGCCCGGGGTCGCGGGCGGCCGCGACGGCTCCTCGTGCGGCGCCACGGCCCCGGCCGGCCCGCCGGGCGTGACCGGGTGGCCGAGCGGCCTGCCCGAAGATCCCCGGTAATGTGTCAGCTGTTCTACCAAGCGGCTTACCGATGCGGGGAGGGCGGCCGGATGGCGGCGGTTCTGGAGGGTACGGCTCGCGCGCTGCTGCGCCGTGTGGCCATCGAGCAGGCCGAGACGCGGATGCCCTCGCTGGCCGCCATGGTCCTTCGCGAGGGCGAGCCGGTCTGGTTCGGAGCCCGGGGCAGGGCTGAGGGCGCCGCCCCCACCACCGCCACCCAATACCGCATCGGGTCGATCACCAAGACCATGGTCGCCGTGCTGGTGATGCGGCTGCGCGACGAGGGCCTGCTCGACCTTAACGACCCGCTGGCCAAGCACGTCGCCGCCACCCCGGTCGGAGACGTCACCATCGCCCAGCTGCTCTCGCACACCGGGGGGCTCACCGCCGAGCCGCCCGGGGGGTGGTGGGAACGCACCCCCGGCGTCGAGATGGACGCCCTGGCCGGCGCGCTGGACGTCCAGACCGCCCGTCACCGGCCCGGCCGCCGGTTCCACTACTCCAACCTCGGCTTCGCCCTGCTGGGCGAGCTGGTCGCGCGGCACCGCGGGGTCGGCTGGGCCGAGGCGGTGCGGTCGGAGATCCTGGAGCCGCTGGGCATGCGCGACACCACGACCCGCCCCCGCGAGCCGTACGCCCGCGGGTACGCCGTGCATCCGTGGGCCGATGTGCTGCTGCCCGAGCCCGAGCACGACGCGGGTGCGATGGCCCCGGCGGGTCAGCTGTGGTCCACCCCCGCCGACCTGGCCAGATGGGCGGCGTTCCTGTCCGGCGGCAAGGAGGCGGTGCTGCGTGGCGCCACGCTCGCCGAGATGCGCGAGCCCGCCGCCGTCGAGGACGGCGACACCTGGAGCGTCGGCCACGGCCTGGGCGTCCAGTTGCTGCGCCACCGGGGGCGGCGCCTGGTCGGGCACGGCGGGTCGATGCCGGGGTTCCTCGCGGTGGTCTGGGCCGATCCGGCCGACCGGGCGAGCGTGCTGGTCATGGCGAACGCCACCTCGGGGCTGCGCGCCTCGGTGGCCACCGACCTGCTCGACATCCTGGACACCCACGAGCCGCCCCTGCCGCGCGAGTGGGCGCCCTCCCCCGCCGACGCCGACCTGCTGGAGACCACCGGCCCGTGGTACTGGGGGCCGGCCGCCTACCTGCTGCGCCTGCTGCCCGGGCGCGACGTGTCGCTGGCCCCGGTGGGCGTCCCCGGCCGGTCCTCGCGGTTCGCCGCGCAGGCCGACGGCACCTGGCTCGGCCTCGACGGCTACTACGCCGGGGAGACCCTGCGCCTGGTGCGCCGCCCCGACGGCTCCCCCGGTCACCTCGACCTCAACACCTTCGTGTTCACCCGAGAGCCGTACGACCCGGCCGCGCCCGTCCCCGGCGGCGTGGACGCCTCCGGCTGGCGCTGACCCCGGCCTCAGTCACGCGCGTCCGCCTCCCGGCCGCTGGGACGTACGTGCCGCAGCAGGGTGAGGGTGGCGACGGCGGTGGCGAGCAGCAGGACGGCGCTGATCGCGGCGGTCAGGTGCATTCCCGCGGTGAACGCCTCGCGCGCGGCGGCGAGCAGCCGCGCGCCGAGGGGGCCCGGCAGGTCCGAGGCGGCGGTGAGGGCGCCCGCGAGGGTGTCGCGGGCCGCGCCGGCCGCCTGGGCGGGGACGCCCTCGGGGATGGCGCCGGCGATGTGGGCGCGGTAGACGGCGGCGCCGAGGCTGCCGAGGGCGGCGATGCCCAGGGCGTAGCCGAACTCCGAGCCGGTCTCGTTCATCCCGGCGGCCAGGCCGGCCTTGCCGGGCGGGACCGCGCCGATGACCAGGTCGACGGTGAGGACCACCATGGGCCCGCCGCCGATGTTGGTCAGGGCGAACCCGAGCGCCACCACCACCAGGCCGTGCTCCGGCCCGGCCTGGGTGATCAGCAGCAGGCCGGCCGCGCCGGCGGCCATGCCCGCGCCGATGAGGTAGGCCGGGCGGACGCGGCGGGCGAGGATCGGGGACAGCAGCGCGCCGGTGATCGAACCGGCCACCGCCGGCAGCATGGCCAGCCCTGCCCGCAGCGGCGACAGCCCGGCGACGAGCTGGAAGTACTGGGTGACGAACAGCATGATCGCGCCCATCAGCGTCGTGCCGGCCATCATGGCGCCCATCGCGGCGGTGAAGGAACGGTTGGCGAACAGCCGCAGGTCCAGCAGCGGGTCGGCCAGCCCGCGCTGCCGCCGGGCGAACGCCACCCCGAAGGCCGCGCCGGCCAGCACCGCCGTGACGGGCATGGCCTGCCAGCCGCTCCTGGCCAGTTCCTTGAGGCCGTAGATGGCCGGCAGGATCGCGGCCAGGGACAGCGCCACGCTGGTCAGGTCGAGCCGGCCGGCGGCGGTGTCGCGGTACTCGGGCAGCAGCACCGGGCCGAAGGCCAGCAGCAGGCCCATCGCCGGCACGCCCAGCAGGAACACCGACCCCCACCAGTAGTGCTCCAGCAGTGCCCCGCCCACCAGCGGGCCGACCGCGGCGCCGGACATGAAGCACACCATCCACACGCTGATGGCCACGGCCCGCTGGCGGGGGTCGCGGAACATGTTGCCGATCAACGCCAGTGTGGAGGGCGTCAGCGTCGCCCCGGCGACCCCCAGCAGCGCCCGGGCGGCGATCAGCATTCCCGGTCCGGTGGAGTAGGCCGCCAGCACCGAGGCAGCCCCGAACCCGGCCGCGCCGATGAGCAGCAGCCTGCGGCGCCCGATCCGGTCGCCCAGGGTGCCCATCGTGATGAGCAGGCCCGCCAGCATGAACCCGTACACGTCCATGATCCACAGCTGTTCGGTGGCGCCGGCCCCGAGGTCCGCGCTCAGCCGGGGCAGCGCCAGCAGCAGCACGAACACGTCGATCGAGACCAGCAGGGCCGCCAGCGCCAGCACACCGAGCCCTGCCCACTCCCGCCGCCCGGCCCGCGGGCCGGTGGCGTGCGGACCCGCCGCCGTCGCGCCGCCGGTGTCCGTCGCGGTATTGGCATCCATGAAAAGACCGCTCCTGTCTCGTGAGATCGCGAGGTGCCTCCATTGGGCACTTCACACCCGTGGGTCGGAGCGGGCGTGGAGAATTCGACATCCGGTTCCGCGCGGGCCGGGATTCCCGCGCGGCCGTCACCTGGTTGACTGCGGGGACGGCGACACGACGACCGGGCCCGCCCGCATCCAGGCGCGGCGGCCCACCACCACGCGGGACGGAGATGTGAGTACCGACACCCAGGTCGAGAACCTGCTGCGCGAGTTGGCGCCGCAGGTCGCCGGCATCCTCCTGCGGCGTCACGGGCACTTCGACACCGCCGAGGACGCGGTGCAGGAGGCCCTGCTGGCCGCCGCCGTGCAGTGGCCCGTGCGGGGGATCCCCGACAGCCCCAAGGCGTGGCTGGTCACGGTGGCCTCCCGCCGGCTGACCGACCAGTGGCGCAGCGACCACGCCCGCCGGGTCAGGGAGGTCACGGTCGCGGCCATGGACGCCGATGCCGTGGCGCCGGGCCCGGGTGAGGACACCCCGCCGGATCAGGACGACACCCTTACCCTGCTGTTCCTGTGCTGCCATCCCGCGCTGTCGGCGGCCTCCCAGCTCGCCCTCACCCTGCGCGCCGTCGGCGGGCTGACCACCGCGCAGATCGCCCGCGCGTTCCTGGTCCCCGAGGCGACCATGGCCCAGCGCATCAGCCGGGCCAAGCAGCGCGTCAAGGCCACCGGCATCCCGTTCCGCATGCCCCCCGAGCCCGAGCGGGCCGAACGGCTGCGCGTGGTCCTGCACGTGCTGTATCTGATCTTCAACGAGGGGCACACCACCACCTCGGGGCCTGACCTGCACCGCGCCGAGCTGACCGGGGAGGCGATCCGGCTGACCCGCGCCGTTCACCGGTCGCTTCCCGGCGACGGCGAGGTGGCCGGGCTGCTCGCGCTCATGCTGCTCACCGACGCGCGCCGCCCGGCACGTACCCAGCCCGACGGGACGCTGGTGCCGCTGGCCGAGCAGGACCGGAGCCGGTGGAACCGCGCGCACATCGCCGACGGCATCGCGCTGATCACCGGCGCGCTGTCGCACGCGACGCTCGGCCCCTACCAGGTGCAGGCGGCCATCGCCGCGGTCCACGCCGAAGCGCCCCGTGCCGAGGACACCGACTGGGCACAGGTCCTCGCGCTGTACGAACTGCTGGCCCGCGTCGCGCCCAACCCCATGGTGACGCTCAACCACGCCGTCGCGCTCGCCATGGTGAAGGGGCCGGTGGCCGGGCTCGACCTGCTGGCCGAGCTCGACGGCGACGAACGGCTCGCCGGTCACCACCGTCTCGACGCGGTCCGCGCGCACCTGCTAGAGATGGCCGGTGAGCTCGACGCGGCCCGCGACCGCTACAGGGCCGCGGCGCGCGGCACCACCAGCATCCCCGAGCAGCGTTACCTGGAGACCAGGGCCGCCCGGCTGGCGCCCCGGGACCCCGGCGGCGTTGCCGGGTCCGGCTGAACCCGATCACGGAGACGACAGGTGTCGAACGAGGAAACGCGCATCCGTACGGCCGTGCCCGCCGACCTTGAGACGGTCGCGGCGATCTACTCCCACTACGTCACCGGCAGCCTCGCCACCTTCGAGGAGACCCCGCCGAGCGTGCCCGACTGGGAGCGCAGGCTGGACGATCTGGCCGGGCGGGGGCTGCCGTTCCTGGTCGCCGACGTGGGCGGCCAGGTGGCCGGGTACGCCTACGCGGGGCCGTGGCGGCCCAGACCGGCCTACCGGCACACGGTGGAGGACTCGATCTACCTCGCCCCCGGCTGGACCGGCAGGGGGCTGGGCCGCGCGCTGCTGGACCCGCTGCTGGCCGGGTGCGCGAGCGCCGGCGCCCGGCAGGTGATCGCGGTCATCGCCGACACCGGGGACGACGCCTCGGCCGCGCTGCACCGCCGGTTCGGCTTCACCGAGGCGGGGCGGCTCAGGCAGGTGGGCCACAAGCACGGGCGCTGGGTGGACACGGTGCTCATGCAACGCGGCCTGTCCCCCGGCGCGGCCTGACCCGTCGCCAGAGCCGCGGTCGCGTGCTCAGGTGACGGCGGCGCCGAACCACTTGGGCAGCCGGCTGAGCAGATCCTGCTGGTCTTCACCGACCCACGCCACGTGGCCGTCCGGCCGCAGAAGCGCCGCGGGCACGTCCAGTTCCTCGCTGCCGTCGACGACGTGGTCGACCCGATCGGCCCAGCCCGCCACCGAGAGCCGGCCGGTCTGGTCGAGCAGTAGCCCGCGGCCGCCGTGCATCAGCTCGTAGAGGCGCCCCCGCTTCAGGCCCATGTCCCGCATCCGCCGGCCGAGCAGCTCGTGTCCCTCGCCGAAGTCGTAGCGGACCCCGATCGCGGTCGTCTTCTCGATCAGGTACCGGTTCACCTCCTCGAAGTCCATCAGTTCGGCCATCAGCCGGCGCACCGCCTGGGGGCCCGGCTCCAAAGACAGCAGCTCGGACTGCGCGCGGGTGTTGTTGAGCACGTCCGCGGCCACCGGGTGCCGTTCGGTGTGGTAGCTGTCCAGCAGCCCTTCCGGTGCCCAGCCGCCGACCTCGGCGGCCAGTTTCCAGCCGAGGTTGAACGCGTCCTGGACACCGAGGTTGAGCCCCTGCCCGCCCAGCGGCGGGTGGACGTGCGCCGCGTCGCCGGCCAGCAGCACCCGGCCGACCCGGTAGCGCTCGGCCTGGCGGGTGGCGTCGCCGAACCGCGACAGCCAGCGCGGGGAGTGCGCGCCGAAGTCGGTGCCGGCGAACACCCGCAGCCGCTGCCTGAACTCCTCAAGGGTCGGCGGGACCGTGCGGTCGGCGGCCACCCCCTCGGCGGGCACGACGAGGCGGTACTCCCCTCCCCCGATGGGCCCGGCGCCGAACCCGCGGTTGGTCTTGCGGACTTCCGCGACGATGGCGGCGATGGTCGCCGGCTCCTCGGTCACCCGCATCTCGGCCAGCAGCCACTCGGCCCTGGCGGGCTCGCCGGGGAAGCCGACACCGAGCAGCTTGCGCACCGTGCTGCGGCCGCCGTCGCAGCCGACGAGGTAGCGCGAGCGCAGCCGCGTGCCGCCGGCGAGCTCGGCGGTCACCCCGTGGTCGTCCTGGCTCAGCCCGACCAGCTCGCAGCCGCGCCGGATCTCGACGCCGACCTCGGTGGCGCGCTCGGCCAGCAGGCGATCGGTGACGTTCTGCGGGATACCGAGGATGTACGCGTGCGCGGTGTCCATCCTGTCAGGCCTCGGCTTGTCGATACCGGCGAAGTGGCCACCGAGCGCGTACTTCTGGCCGTGCGCGAGGAATCGCTCCAGCAGGCCGCGCTGGTCCATCACCTCGATGCTGCGCACGTGCAGGCCGAGCGAGCGGACGATTCTGGACGGCTCCGCGTCCTTCTCCAGCACGAGCACGCGCACGCCGTGCAGCCGCAACTCACCGGCCAGCATCAAGCCGGTCGGTCCGCCACCGGCGACGATCACGTCGAACATGAAGACCCCCCCTTCGACTAGGTCGCGTTTCGGGCTCAGCGGTCCGCGCGGTCCGGAGGCGCGCATCCGCGAGCACACGTATGCCGTGGATCCCTGATTTCCGCAGGTCCTGGCTTACAGCCGGAGATTCTGCGGCATGACCCGGGTCTTGTGGCAAGCCCCCCGGTGCGCTATACGTTGAGAGTGGCAAGGAGTGAGTGACCCCCTTGCCTTCACCGCTTGTCGTCCGTTGCCGACGGACGGCTCCTCGCTGAAGCGACCGGCGTGCGCGACCGCCTGTGCTCGCCGTCTGGTCGGTGCCGGGTTCCACTTCGACGCCGCGATGCGCGACTTCGTCGCCACCGGTGCCGGCCGCACCCTTGGCGAGGCCGTGAAGCACTGGCACGCGACGCGAAACCAGGAGCGTGGGGAGATCGGAGCCCAGTTCGAGCTCAATCGTTTCCTTCGCGAGTGGCACGCTGCCCATCCCGGTTCCGGTCGCCAGGCCGCGCTCGCCGCCTGGCGGGAGTACAGGTCCCTGCCTGTCGACGCCCGGCCACAGGCGTGACGGACTCAGGTCCCGCCATCGGAACAGGTCTTCCAGGGAGCGTGCGGGAGGACGAGCGGTTCCTGGGCCGCCTTTCGGCCGGCGGCTCCGGTGACGCTCCCGCGATCAGCGGGTGTGGCGGCGCAGCGCCGAGGCGTAGCGGCCGGCGAAGTAGCGCTGCGCCAGGGCGACCAGTGGCCAGGCGGCGCGCGTGTACCAGCCGCCGGGCCGGGTGAAGGCGCTGACCGTGAACGACATCGACCCGTCGCCGGCCACCTCCAGCAGGAAGGACTCCTCGCCGGACTCCGGATGGCCGGGAAGCGTGCCGTACGCGAACCCCGCGCGGCGGTCCTCCTCGACGGTCCACACGACCCGGCAGGGGGCGGCGATCGCCAGCGGGCCGACCCCGAGGTGGGAGACCACCACGACTCCCGGCGCGGCCCTCGGCGCGGTGGCCTGGGGCGACAGGCCGAGAGCGGCGTGCATGCGCCAGGTCAGCAGCGCGTCGGCCGCGCGGCCCAGGCAGGCGCCGTCGCCCATGGGATAGCGGCGCCTGAGGTGCCGGTAGCCCTGCGGCAGCTCGCCCGTGCGGGTCGCCCCCGCCTCGGCGTAGGTCAGCTCCGCGTCGTCGTACCGTTCCAGGTCCATCGCGCTCCTTGCCTGATCGGTCGTCGGATCACAGGGGCCGGGTCCGTAGCCTGCGCCAGGCGGCCAGCCCGCACAGCGCGAACCCGGCGGCGTTGCACACCCCGTGGGTGGCGGCCATCCATTCCACCGACGGGTGAGGCAGCCCGGTCGCCTCGCCCACCGCCCAGCTCAGCGCCAGCAGCATGGTCGCCGAGAGCGTCAGGGCGCAGGCGCCGAGCAGGACGCGGGTCAGCCGGTCGGCGGCCCCGCGCCGCACCTGTGTCCATGTCAGCCACCCGACGAGCCACATTCCCGCGGTGAGTACCACCGCACCCGCCAGTTCTGCCCAGTCGTCGACGAAGTAGCCGAGGAACACCAGGGCCGTGCCGCAGGGCACCGCGAGCGCGGCAGCCCTTGCCATCGCACGGTCCCCGGTTGCGCGGCACACCAGACCGGCCACCAGCGCGGCGGCGAACCCGGCGAAGTGGAAGTGCGCCACGGTGAGGGCGAGGATGGCGGGCTTGAAGCCGAGCAGGGCGTGGCCCGCGCGCTCCCACACCAGCGCCAGGCCCGCGACGGCCGGTGCCGAAAGGGCCGTGAGCACCGCCACCTCGCGCGGCGCCAGGGACCGGTGCCGCCACGCCCGTACGGCCGCGTGGCCGGCCGGCACCGCGGTGGCCAGGGCGTAGACGACGGCGAGCGCCGTCGCGGCCGTACCCCGGGCGAGCCAGAGTGAGAGCGCGCCCGGCACCGCGCCCGCGACCCACACGTGCCTGACGGCGCGGGGCGTGTCGATCAGTGTGAGCCCGGCCGGCACCACGACCAGCATGCCGATCATGACGATGACGTTGACCAGCGGGGTCACGGCGCCTCCGATTGAACGTGTTCAATTGGCTCCTGGTGGCAGGCTACCAGGCGGGCCTCGCGCGGGCTCGGGGGGGCCAGGCAGGCCAGGCGGGACCGCGTTCAGGTCGGGCGCGGCACGCAGCCTCGTGGTCTCGTCCGCCATCATCTGGCGAAGGTCGTCCTCAAGAGTGGACATTCCTGATCACTCCTTCCATCGATCGCTCGCCGAACGCCACACGGAGTTTGGCGATCGCCTTCGACTGATGGAGCCGTTGACGATGATGCGGCGGATGTAGGGCTCGGGGTTGTCGTACCGCACCCGGTCCCAGTTCCGGTACGTGCGCTCCAGCGCCGTCTGCAGGAGGTCTTCCGCCTCCTTCTCGTCGCCGCACGCGAGGTAGGCGACCCGAAGCAGACTCGTGCCGCGTGCTGCCACGAACGCGGCGAACCCATCGCCTTCCGCGCCGGTCACGTCTGTCCGTCCAATGTCATGACCTCTAATACACCTGGGCCGTGCCGGGCGTTGCCCGCGCCCGCGCGGGCTTCCCGGCGGCGCGCCTCACCCTGGGGTTCGCGGGCGCGCCGCCTTGCGTTCGGTCGTCAGATGGGCAGGCCGGTCACCGGGTCCACGACAGCGGTGAACACGTCGCCGTTGCCCGGTGCGGTGGCGCCGGCCGCCGTGCCGTACGTGAGGCCGGTGACGCGGACCTTCCCGTCCGGGCCCGGAGCGGCGAACAGGTTGGGCTCGGCGAAGGGGTCCGCGCCGTCGTCACGGGCCGAGCCGAACTGGGCCGCCGCCACCTGCTTGCCCTTGGCGGACAGGCGTACGGTCAGGACGTCGGCCTGCCCGGCCACCACGCCGACCCGGCCACGGGTGTACCCGAGCACCTCGGCCTCGCCGTTCGGCAGCGGCACGACGGCCGCCCCCGCGTCCGTGGCGGGGGTCGCGACGGTGGTGGCCCACTTCTGCTTGCCCGCGGAGGTGTGGGCGACGGCGAGCAGGTCGCCGCCGACGGACCCGGTCGCGAGCACGAGGCCGCCGCTCGTCACCGTCACGGCGTTGAGGCGGTCGTCTCCGGCGCCGCCCGCCGTGGTCACCCAGCGCCTGGTCCCGTCGGCGTCGTACCGGGCGATCCAGCCGTCCTGCCCGCCGAGCGCGGTGGTGCCCGGCAGCCCGGCGGGTCCGCCGCCGACGATGTACGCGCCGGTGGCGTCGGCCGCCACTCCGTACGCCTTGTCCTCGCCGGGTCCGCCGAACTGGCGTACCCAGGCGACCTGCCCGCCGGACGTGACGCGGGCGAGGATGGCGTCCTTGTCGCCGCTGTTCGCGCCGGACAGCGCGCCCTTGGTGTATCCCGCGAGGTAGGCGCCGCCGTCGGAGGTGGCCGTCAGCCCGTACGCGCGGTCCGCGACGCCTGCGGCGCCGAACTGGGTCAGCCACCGCACCTCGCCGTTGGCGTCCAGGCGGACCACGAAGGCGTCGTCGGAGGCGTTGCCCGCGTGGTGGCCGTCCAGGTCGCCCCGGGTGTAACCGGCGGCGAGGACGCCGCCGTCGGGCAGCGCCGCCACGCCGTAGAGGCGCTCGTCGGCGGCCGTCCCGAGTTGCCTGGTCCACCGCGCCGTACCGTCCGCGCCGAGGCGCCTCAGCACGACGTCCAGCCCGCCCGCGTAGGCCTGGCCGTCCACCGCGCCGCTCGCCGCGTAGCCGAGGGTCGTCGAGCCGTCGGCGTGGGAGGCGACGCCGCCCGCCCAGTCGGTGCCGGCGGTCCCGTACAGCGGAGCGGGCAGCCCCGCCGGGGGGACGACGCTGAGTGCGGGACCGAGGTCGGCCATGCCCTGCTCGAACGCGGGTCCCCAGACGCTCCAGTCGTGGCCGCCGTCGAGGATGCGCATCTCGGCCGAGACGCCGGGCGCCCGCCGCGCGGCGTTGTAGAGCGCCTCGGACTCGAAGTCGAGATCGTGCCGGGCGTCGGCCGGGCCTGGGTTGGCGTACTCGTCGTCGCCGACCGCGATGAACAGCCGCACCGGCAGGTCGGGGTCGAGTTCCGACAGCAGGCGGGGGTAGTTGAGCCGCTGGTACACCTCGTCGTCGAACTTCTGACCGCCGAGCCCGAACGCGCCGTAGTCGCGGGCCGAGGAGTCGGCCGGGGGCAGCGGGGTGTACACGGCCGGGCTCAGCACCAGGGCGCTGCCGAAGAGGTCCTGGTGGGCCAGCGCGTACCGCAGCGCGCCCGCGCCGCCCATCGAGTAGCCGCCGACCATGCGCGCCGAGCGGATCGCGGCCGTGCGGTAGGTGGCGTCGACGTGGTTCACCAGGTCGCGGGTGAGCGCGGTCTCCACAGGCCTGCCGGGATCGTCGCTTCCGGTGTACCGCGAGTCGACGTACCAGTTGCCGCGCTCGCTCCAGGGGGCGTCGGGCATCACCGCGATGAGCGCGGGGATCCGCTCGTCCTGGATCATCTCGTCCAGGGTGTCCTTGACCTGGGTCCAGGACTGCAGCGAGTCGCCTCTGCCGTGCAGCAGGTACAGCACCGGATAGCGCCCGCCGCCCCGCACGTAGCCGTCGGGCAGGTACACGTTGTAGGCGATGGGCTCGCCGAGCGCGGTGGAGGGCGCGGAGGAGGCGGTGATCGTGCCGGTCTTCGGCTTGCCTCCCCGCGCCTCCGCGGGCATGACCGCGAGCATCGCGAGCGCCAGGGCTGCCAGTAGGCCGAGCGCACGCCATCGAGAAACGACCATCTGGCCACTCCTTCGCCGGGGCCGGTGGGGGTCCCCTGCCTGAGGGCGGGACGTTTCTGTAAACGTTTACAGTGGCGCCCCGGCCCGACACGTCTTGGGTGAGAGGTTTCCGGTGAGTTTCGCGGGCCGTTTGGGACGTGTCAATAGGGCAATTCGGTCACGACGCCTGCGGCCGGATCGCCGGCGGCCAGCCCTTCGCGGCCGGGGACGGACACCGGTCGCGCCCGCAGAGTGAGGCTGCCCGGCGAGTCCCCTACCGGAAGCGGGTGACGAAGCGGCGTTGCCAGGGGGTCTCGACAGCGTGTGAGGAGTAGTGCTTCCGGACGTAGGCGACCGCCTCTCGGCTGGGCACCCCGTCCAGCACGGCGAGGCAGGCCAGCGCCGTACCGGTTCGCCCGGATCCGCCGGCGCAGGCGATCTCGACGCGTTCGGTCTCGGCACGCGCCCATGCCTCGCGCAGCGCGTCCCCGGTGGCCACCCGGTCGGACGGCAGCCAGAAGTCCGGCCAGCGAAGCCAGCGCGCCTCCCACGGCACCGGGGGCGGCTCGTGGCCCAGCAGGTACAGCGCGAAGGCGGGCGCCGGCCCCACCGGAAGAGGGCGGCGCAGTCCACGGCCGCGAACGAGCCGGCCCGAGGGCAGGCGCAGCACGCCCGCCATCGTGGGCTCCCAAGCAGCGATCATCGAAGGAGCGTACGCCTGTCCTGGCCATGGAGACGCTCTCGACGCGAATGGCGGGCGACGCGAAATCGTGGTATCAGAATCCGCGCCCCGCAGGGCTCAGTCAGGTGCGGGCGGGTTCGACTACACCGAACCACCGCCGCAAGGCCGCCCGGAGTGCTTCCAGCTCGGTGGGATCTGGTTGGGGCGACGCGGATGCCCAGGCCACATAGCAGTCCGGCCGAAGGAGCAGTGCGGTGGGCGCGGGGTGCGGGGCGCGCGCGGTGACGCCATCGACCTGGCCGTGCCACGGGGCGAGCGTCCGCGCCAGGGACGCGTCTTCGGTGAGGTCGAGCAGCAGGGGTCGTGCGGTCCTGGTCAGCTCGGCCAGCCGGACCGGCCCGGCCGGGGTGCGCAGTTCCATGTCGGGGGCGAACCGGCCGACCAGCGGGTGCGCCTCGGGTTCGCCCATGTCGTAGCGGACGTCGGCGCCCGCGGTGAGTTCGGCCAGGCGCTGTACGGTGCTCGTGTCGCGAAGCAGTTCGGTGAACACCTCGCGCAGTCCGGTGACATCGCCGCCGGGGGCGATCAGGGCCGACTGCGCCCGCGCGTTCATCACCATGCGCTGGGCGGCCTGCCGCCGCTCGGTCTCGTAGCTGTCCAGCAGTCTGGGCGGGGCGCTGCCGCGGATTTCGGCGGCGAGTTTCCAGCCGAGGTTGATCGCGTCCTGCAGGCCCAGGTTGAGCCCGGGCCCGCCCCCCGTGGCGGCGTACACGTGGGCGGCGTCGCCGATCAGGAACACCCGGCCGTCGGCGAACCGTTCGGCGACCCGGGTGTTACCGCCGGTCAGCCGGCGCAGCACGTGCGGACCTTCGCCGTCGGGCGGACCGAGCGGCACCTCGACGCCGAGCACGCGGCGGACGCTCGCCCGCAGCTCGTCGAGGCTCATCGGAGCGCCGGTCTCGGGCTGGTCCCACTCTGAGGCGCTGACCAGCGGCGGGTGGCCGGGCATCGGCGCGTAGGAGAACCCGCCGTGCTCGGTGCGGTGGGGCAGGAACGGCAGAACAGCGCCCCGGCCGGGCACGTTCAGCGCACCGGTCGCGGGGTCGACCCAGTCCGCCGGGATCGACGCGTGCGCCGAGCGGACCGTCATCCGGTCGTAGGTGACGCCGGGGAACCCGATGCCGGAGAGCTTGCGCGTGGTGCTGTGCGCTCCATCCGCGCCGATGAGGTACCGGGCCCGCAGGTGGTACGTCCCGCCCGGCCCCGCGGCGTCGACGGTGACCGCGTCGTCGTCCTGCGACAGGCCGGCGACCTCGTGTCCGCGCCGGATCTCCACGCCCAGTTCGACGGCGCGCTCCTGAAGGACCTGCACGATGCGTCGCTGCGGCACCGGGAGGGCATAGATCGGGCTGTCCCGCAGCAGGCTCAGGTCCAGGCCCATCGCGCCGAACATGAAGTACGCGGAGTTCGGCCGTGGTGGCTCCGGGCTACCACTGAGACGTTCGTGCAGGCCGCGGCGGTCGAGCATTCTCACGACCTGGCCGAGCAGTCCGTTGGCTTTCGGTTCCTGGCTCGGCTCCGGCAGCCGCTCCAGCACGACCGGCCGGACCCCCGCAAGGGCCAGTTCGCAGGCCAGCATCAGCCCGTTCGGACCTCCGCCGGCGATGACGACATCTGCGATCATCGATTCTCCTTGTTCGCACGGAAAAGGGCAGGACGGATCGGCCCGGCGCCGGCCGGGCGTGATCGGTTCGCGCGGGTTTCCTATGGGACGGGAAGGCCCGCGGTGAGCTGGGCGAACACCTCGCGCAGCAGCGGCGCGAGCGGAATCGGCGGATCGGCGCTCATGCAGTGCTCCACGGCCACGGCACTGCCCGCGCCGACCACGGCGGCGACCAGCTTCGGGTAGACGTCATGTGCCACGTCGGTGCCGGTGCGCTCGGCGACCGCCTTGGCCAGCTCGTCCTGCGCGGCCGCGTTCGCCTTGAGTACCTCACCCTGCAGCGCCGGCTCGGCCAGCAGCAGCCGGAGACCGTCTCGCCAGCGCTGGTCGTGGGGAGACCCGCCACCGTGGCCCTCGTCCGGCGCGAAATGGGCCTGCACCGCGCTCACGATCGAGTCCCACAGCCGCTCGGTGGCCGGCCGCGCTCGCAGCTCGTCGGCGATGCGCAGCGCGCGCTCCAGGTGGCCGGCGGCTATCGCCTCGGCCTTGCTGGAGAAATAGTTACGGAAGGTGCGCACGGACACGTTCGCCGCCGCGGCGATGTCCTCGATCGTCACGTCGCCCCATCCGCGCTCGACGCACAGGCGGATCGTGGCCTGGCTCAGCGCGACGCGGGTCTCCCGCTTCTTGCGCTCCCGCAGCCCGGTACCGGCATTGTCTCCAGCGGTCATGTCCACCACCGTAGCAAATCTTACCAAAAATGCAAAAATGCTTTTTCGGCAAGATCACTGGGAGCGGGGCACGGAAGACGACCTCGCGGACCGGGTCATCAGGATGGCCGCGAGCGGCGACCCGGCAGTGGTGGCACGCCGCCGCTCAGGCGCGCTCACGCAGCCCGGTCTCGTCGGCGACGACGCCGGCCTGCGGGCCGCCCTCGCCGCAGTCGGGGCCGTTCGGGAAGGCGCCCTTGGGGGTCACCTCGATCTCCCGGTCGAGCACGGAGGCGCCCTGGTCGTCGAACAGCGCCACACCGACCCGCACCGCCTTCTTGGGCAGGCCGGGGACGTCGCCGAAGGCCTGCGACCCGCCGTCGGGCGTGAGGAGCGCCCCGCAGGTCTCCCCGGGGTCCGATCCGCAGGTCTTCGGCGTGGGGACGCTGACGGTGGAGGGGGCGAGCACGAGCTCGGCGTCGTGGCAGGAGCCGTCCCAGCAGACCCGCATGGTGGCCCGCTTCACCTTGGCGGCCAGCGGCGCCTCGACGAGCAGGGCCACCCCGACCCGCGTGCCGATCAGGGTGCAGGGCCTGCCGGAAGGCGCGGTGCCGCCGCATCCCGCCAGGCAGGCGACGACAAGGGGCAGGACGGAGATCCTCAGGGCGCGATGCACATCCATCTAGACGTATCTCCTGCCCACCGGGTTCTCGAATGGTCCTGCCGGTGCCGGCCTGCCGCCCGCGAGGTCGATAGTGAGACCGAAGGGGGCCGGTCTACGAGCCGTCTCGCCCGAGTTCGGCCAGGCGGGTCAGGGCGGGCAGCGCCCTGGCGATCGCCTGCCGTTCCTCGGTGGTCAGCCGGGCGATGAGCGGGACCAGGTGGCGGGTCCGGTCGTCGTGGCGTGACCGGCCGACCTGCCGGCCGGCCTCGGTGATGTGGACGAGGACGGCGCGCCCGTCGCTCGGGTCGGGGCGGCGCTCCACCAGCCCGTCGCGCTCCAGGCGGGTGATCAGCTGAGTGATGCCGGGCTGGCTGACCTGCTCGGTCCTGGTCAGGTCGCTCTGCCGCATCGGGCTGCCTCCGGCCGCGAGGGTGTCCAGCACCGACAGCGTCGTGAACGACAGTTTCTCCAGCGTCGGGAGCCGGATGTAGAAGCGGTTGAAGTTCTCCAATGCCGTGGCGAAGGCGTCCACATCCAGGTCGTCGCTCGCGTTGTCGTCCACACCCCGAAACATATCGCACGTTTATTTAAGCTGCTTATGCTGTTTCGCGCACGCTCCGCCCCCCGCCCCCCTGCGGGCGAGGCCCCAGTACGGTGCGGCGCGGCCACCACTCCTCACTACTCATGGATGCGATTACAGGGCCCGCGCCGGTCGGCGGCGCGGGCCCCTTGGGTGGAGGTCAGTGGCGGGATCGGGAGGTGAGGAGGCGGTCGCCGGGGTTGCACAGCTCCCCGGTGAAGAACGTGCTGCCGGGCACGCACCGCCACATGCTCGGGTTGGTGTAACTGGGGGCGAGACGGACGTTCGTCGCCTGTTCGAGGGCGTAGCCGTCGGCGAGGAGGGTCGCCTCGCTGAAGGCCGTGCCGACGAGGGTGACGCCGATCGGGTTGTGGCCCGCCGAGCTGGCCGTGGCGCCGTACCCGGCGGGGAGCGTCAGCGCCGGATAACCCGCGCGGTCGGCGTATCCGACGAGCGCGCTGCCGCTCGGCACCATGACGGCGTCGAAGTCGTCGGACTTGTCGTCCGGCGTTCCGTTGGTGAGGATTCCGTCGATCAACGCCCGGTTGGACGACTTGCCCGCCTCCAGGTCGGCCTTGTACGCCGCGCTGGTGGCGGGGTCGGACAGGTCGACGGCCTGGGCGGCGAGAAGCTGGCCCTGCTGGTACTTCAGTCCCTCCACGGGGTTGGCGTTGTTGTAGTCGATGAGGGCCTGCAGCGACCGGGCTCCTGGTCCGCGCCGGATGCCGGCCAGGTAGGCGTCGAGGTCACGCTTGAACTCGCTCGGCACGACGCTCGCCGGGTCGGGGCTGGGCGTGCCGGGTGTCACCTGGGTCGTCGTGGCCCCGAGCGACTGCAGGGCCGTCACCATCGCGGGGTACGGCGCGGCCGTGCTCGCCACGACGGCGATCTTCTTGCCCCGCAGGGCGGTCGCGGACAGGCCCTCGGTGTAGTTCCTGACGGGCGCGCCCGCCGTCGCCGGGTCGGCCCGGTCGGGTCCGGCGATCACCGTGAGCGCGCTCGCGGCGTCGTACACGGTGCGGGTGATCGGGCCGGGCGCGTCCTGTGACCGGGCGACGGGCAGGACGCCGGTGCGGCTGACCAGGCCGACCGTCGGCTTCAGGCCGACGACGCCCGCCGCGTCGGCGGGGGCCACCAGCTGGGCCGAGTCGGTGGAGGTCTCCATGCCGATGGTGAACGCCGCGAGCCCCGAGGCCGTCGCCGCCGCCGACCCGCCGGACGAACCGGCCGGAGTCTTGTCGGTGTCGGACGGCAGGAGCACCTGACCGGCGAGCGAGGAGTACCCCTTCGGCATGTTCGTGTCGAAGACGCCGTTCAGCTCGGAGATGTTCGTCTTGCCGAGGATGATCGCCCCGGCGGCCTTGAGCTTGGCCACCACCGTCGAGTCCCCGGACGGCCGGAGGTCCTGCAGGGCGATCGAGCCGCCCGTCGTCGCCAGCGAGTCCACGTCGAACCCGTCGTTGAGCAGCACAGGAAGGCCGTACAGTGGCCCGCGCGGAGGCTTTTGGCCATTCTTATCCCGCTTATCCTTGTCGCGTTCCCGGTCGCGCTCCCGGGCCTCCTTGATGGCGTCGGTGTTGATCGAGCGGACCGCCTGCGTGGCCGGGCCTTCGGCGTTGGTCAGCGCGATCCGGTAGAGGTACGCCTTGACGAGCTCCTCGGAGGTGAGCGTGCCCGCGGCGAGCCGGGCGCTCAGGCTCTGCGCCGACTCGGTCTCCAGCGAGAACCGCAGCGGCTGCGGCGCTCGGCCGAGCAGGTCCATGATCGTGTCGTAGTCGGGGTTGCAGTGCCCGCGCCTGGCGAAGGGCGGCGCCGGGACGGTGTGCGCGCAGCGGTACATGCTCGGGTTCACCGAAGCGGCCGTCTGGCGCAGGCGGGTGGCCCGCTCGATGACGTACCCGACGCCGATGATGTTGTACTCGTCGTACGCGTTCCCGTGGACCTGCACGTTGACCGCGCGGCGGGTCGTGGCGGCGTACCCCATGGGGATCGTCATCGTCGGGTACCCGGCCTGCGGCCCGCTGGGGACGCTGCCGAGGATCGCGATCACGGGGTCGGCGGGCTGGGCCGGGTCGGAGTTGGTGTAGGTCATCATGTCGTCGATGGCTTTGTGCCAGGCGGCCTTGCGGATGGGCAGGTTCGTCCGGTAAGCGATCTCGTTGGCCCCGCCGGGGGTGATGTCGGCGAGCGACGCGTTGAGGTGGCTGTTGTTGCCGAACTTCAGGGCCTGCTGCTCGTTGGCCTGGTTGTCGGCCACCTCCTGGACCAGCGACTGGATCGGCGCCTTGGAGCCTAGGCGCTTGTAGTACTCGTCGATGGTCTTGTGCTGCTCGTACCCGCTCGGCAGGTTCGGCAGCGTGCCTACGGTCGCCGTGGGACGCGGCACCATGATCGCGCCGGCGGCCGTGAGCGCGTCGTACGCGATCTTGAGCGGGGTGCCGTCGGTCAGCGTGCCGTTGTATCCGATCTTCTTGCCCTTGACGAAGTCGACGTCCAGGGCCGCCATGTAGTCAGGCAACCGCGCGGGCGGGGCCGGAATGACGCCGGTGGCGAGGTAGTCCGGTCCGAAGATCGCGCTGTACTCCGCGTCGCTGCCCGGGTCGGGACCGGCGATCGAGGCGAGCGTCATCGCCGCGTCCGACACGCTGCGCACCATCGGCCCCGCCGTGTCCTGCGACGCGCTGATCGGCGCGATCCCGTACCCGGGCACGAGCCCGACGGTCGGCCGCAGCCCGACGAGGCTCTGCGTGCTCGACGGGCTGATGATGGAGCCCGAGGTCTCCGTGCCGATCCCGAGCGTGGAAAGCGCCGCGGCCATGGCGGTGCCGGTTCCGGAGGAGGAACCGCTGGGGTTCTGGTCGGCGTCGATGCCGTTCACGACCTGCCCGGTGAGGTTGCTGAACCCGGACGGCTGGTTGCCGAAGCTGTTGGCGAACTCCGAGAGCCCCACCTTGCCGAGGACCACGACCCCGCGCTCACGCAGCTTCTTGGTGATGCCCGCGTCGGTCGCCGGGTACGACTTGCGCAGGGAGTAGTTGCCGGCCGAGGTGTACATGCCGGTGACGTCGATGAGGTCTTTCAGGAGGATCGGCAGCCCGTGCGCGGGCCCGAGGACCTGGCCCGCCTTCCGCTGGCGGTCGGCCAGCGCCGCCTGCTTCAGTGCGTCCGGGTTGATCTGGGTCACGGCGTTCAACCCCGGCCCGCGCTTGTTCAGCGCCGCGATCCGGTCGAGGTAGGCCTGGGTGAGCTCAACGGAGGTGAGTTGTCCCTTGGCCATCATGGCCTCGGCCTGGGCGCCGGTGAGCGTTTCCAGGTCGAGTACGCGCGGCCGGTGGTCCTTGGCCGTGGCGGCCGCCGGTGTGAGCGTCACGGTGAGGGAGAGGGCGAGAAGAGCTGTGACGGTGAAGCGGATTTTGGGCACCACACGCTCCTTGAGGAACCTGGTAATGCCCGTGACCGTATAGACGATCAATTACCGCCAAATGTCCGGAATGTTCCGTGTGCCGAAATCAGCGGAACGGACGTCCGAATCCCCGTCTGGGGCGCTCGCACCGCGTGCCGAATCAGTGCGGCGGCGGTGCCCCGCGGGCCTCCGCGACGCGCCGCGCGGCGCCGCCCTGACCAATTGCCCCGATCACCTTTCGCGACCTTACGGTGGCTGCATGATTGGGCTATGTCAGGACGTGTTGCGAGATGGGTGGGCGGCGCCCTCGTCGCGGTGGCCGTGATCGGATTGGGCGTCTACTTCACCACGGTCGGACTCGACAAGGCCGACAAGCTCGCCAGCGTGATCGGCGTGTTCATCGGGCTGGCCGGCCTGGCCCTGGCGATCTACGGGCTTCTCGCCGACCGCCGGACCGGCCCGCCGTCACCGCGGCCCTCGACGGCCCAGGACACCGGATCGGTGCGCAACGAGATCCACGGCGGCACCCATTACGGCCCGGTCATCCAGGGCCGCGACTTCCGCCAGGTCAACCTCGGCTCCTCGCCACCGCCGGCGCCGGATGGCCCGGACACCTCCACCGAGGGGTGAGGCGGTGACCGGCCCCACCGACAACACGATCATTGGGGTACGCCGTCCGCGGCTCGACCGCGACCCAGCCCGCCGGCTCGTCGTCGACGATCGGCGGCTTCATGGCCGTCGTCTCATCGACGGTTCGGGAATCGTGGTGTCCAGAAAGGGCCCTCGGTCATGCTCCGCATACCAGGGTCCTCCGGACGTTGAGTAGTGATTGCTCATCCGGCGGTGGCGGGTCGGCGGCGATGATTCTTCCCGTCGTCGACGCCATCCGGGCGTCGCCTCACCACACGATAGGCGAGAGATGTCACGTCCTACTCCCTGGCCGGCCCGGCGCACAAGGCTGACGATGGCGATGCTGGTCGCCGCCGGTGCCACCCTTCTCCTCCCCCTGCCGCCGGCGGACGCGGATCCGGGCCATGGCCGGTCGGTGTCCTCCACCCGCGATACGGAGCTGGCTCGCCGGCAGGCGCCGATGCTCGCACTGGCTGACGACCTGGAGGCCTCCGGCCGGGCCGCGGGCACCGGTTTCGCCGGCGTGGTGCTGGACGTGCCGGACGGCATCGTCCACCTGTACTGGAAGGGCGCCGCGCCCAAGGCGGTCGACGCCGTGGCGGCGAAGGCGCCGCGGGGCGTCCGCGTGCGGGTGCACCCGGCGGCGTACTCGGCCGACGAGCTGCGCGAGCGCGCCGATGAGATCATCCGCAGTCGAGGGCTGAGCGCCGGTGGCGACGTCCATCGCGTGACGCCGCTGGCGGACGGCAGCGGCCTGGAACTGGGCGTCACCCGCGCCGCGGGGACGGCCGCCGGCAATGCCCCGGCCGATCCCATGGTGGTGAACACCGAAGTGGAGTCGGCGCCCACTCCCTACGACGGCCGATGGGGCGGCGCCTCTCCGTTCGAGGGGGGCATCCAGATCGGCGAATGCAGCACGTCCTTCGGCGGGCTGATGTCCCCGGCGGGCCCCGACTGGGTCTACCCCGCCAAGCTCATCACGGCCGCGCACTGCTACTCCGTCGGAGACCAGGTGCGCACCGGGAACTCCGCCACGGGCGGCCCGGTGGTGATCGGTCATGTCGAGGCGGTCAATCCCGCGCTGGACTCCGCGCTCATCGCGGTGGACTCGGGCAAGTTCGTCACCGGCTGGATGTGGGACGGCGGCGTGCTGGACGGGTCGGAGTTCACCAAGCCGGTCGTGGGGACCTCGGCCGCGCGGAAGGGCTCGCTGGTGTGCTCCTCGGGCGCGTGGAGCGGCGCCCACTGCGACATCAAGATCACCAAGACCGACTCGACGCTCGACTGGGGGACCCACATCTCCCGGGCGGTGTCCATCGGCGACCAGCTTCAAGGGGAGCTGGCGAGCGGAAGCGGCGACAGCGGCGGACCCGTGTTCACCCTCACCAGCGACTTCAGCAGCGTCCTCGCGGCCGGAGTGATCATTGGCGGGGACGACGGCCGACCCGCGACGTGCACCTACCGGTCCAACCGCTGTTCCACCAGGCTGTTCTTCACCGACTTCCGCACGGTGCGCTCCTACTGGAACCTGTCGTGGATGGCGGGCCAGGGCCCCGAAGGCCTCTGAGTCGCTGAAGGGGACGTCAGTGCCGCCCAGGCCCGTCGCCTGGTCATCGATCATGTTGAGCCAGGTCGCGCCGAACAGCTACCTAGGCGGTCCTGCGGCGGTAGGTGTTCATGGCGAAGGCGAACGCGACGATATCGACTCCCGCACGTTCGCCGGTTGCGTGGCGACGTCGAAGCCGTTGACACCGGCCGTGCCCGCGTCAGCCTTGAGCAGCGTGGACAGGATCTTCACGACCGTGGTCTTGCCGGCCCCGTTGGAGCCGAGCAGGGCGAAGATGCTGCCCCGCGCCACGCCGAAGTCCACGCCGCGCAGCACCCGCAGCTGCTTGAACGACTTCTGCAGGCCCCGCATGTGGATCACAGGCCCTCGGACCTCATCGGCTGTCATTCAGTATTCCGTTGATGCAGGCGCTGGCGCTGATCAAATGGTATAAGGCCGGGTCGACGGATGTTACTTCTCGGCCGTGCCGGGTTTCCCGCTGATGGACTCCTGATAGATGTCCGCGTTGGTGCGCGAGTCCTTGATCAGGTCGTCGCAGAAGGCAGCGACATCGTTGCCGATGAGTTCCAGGACCCCCTTGCCTGCCGCGACGCCCTCCTCGAAGAAATCGACTATCCCTGAGAGTAGGGACCCGTCAAGCAACTCGATCGGTCCGACCTTGAAGAAGTACCTCTGAATCTCCTTGTAGACGATCTGGTAGTCCGGCGGGAGCGCCTTGACCCGCGCCATGTGCGCCCGCCACTGCTTCTTGCCCTCGATGATGTCTTGGATGCCCACGTCAGCCTCCTAGCCGGCCCAATTTCCTTGCGACGTTCCTGTTCAACTGCTCGCGCCACCGGTCGCGAAAGCTCTGAGCCCCTTCTCCGCCGGCCAGCGCCGCGCAGAAGCCCTCGATGTCGTCACCCAGCACCTCGTGAATGCCCCGCCCATCGGCCGCCGTCTCTTCGAGCAGCCCCAGAGCACCGTCGAGAATTGGCATCAGGTTTCGACCTGTGAAGTCCGAGTAGGGAGAAAGATGGCCCTTGATCTCTTCCCACGCCGCCCGGTAACCGGCCGGCAATGCCTCGGCCCGGGATTCGAACGCCTTCCATTCCCTGGTGAGATCGCTGCCTGTCATGGTCTCCCAGAAGTTCATCTCCCGCCCTCCTTGAGCTTGTCGATCCGTGATGTGACGTACTCCCATTTGGCCCAGAACGTTGCGAGTTCTTCGCGCCCCGCGTCGTTGAGCGCATAGAACTTGCGCGGCGGGCCCAGCCCGGACGGTCGTTTCGTCGCCTGGACGAGCCCGTTCTTCTCCAGTCGCAGCAGGATGGTGTAAACCGTCCCCTCGACGACGTCGGCGAAGCCGAGTTCGTTAAGCCGGCGCGTGATGGCGTACCCGTAGGTCTCCTCGCTGCCGATGATTTCAAGCACGCAGCCCTCAAGCGTGCCCTTCAGCATCTCCGTCAGGTCGTCCATCGTGGGTCCTCTTCGATCTCCTGGTACTTTGTAGTACCGAGTACCACTACACGGTACCACAGAGTAGTGAACAAGGAGGCTGCGAGGACCGGGGGCGGATGCGGGATCAATGTTCAAGGCCCGTGGACCGGATCCCAAGGGAACGGCAAGAAATCTTCAATCCGCCTTTCGCATCGTGGGGAACGTCCACCGTGGAAAGGCGGAGCGTAATGATCAACGTCACGTACCCTCGGCGTCCCGGCGTTCCGGCAGGCCGAGGGTCGAACGGCGGACCGACGAGGCGATGGACCGGCGCCGCCGCCATGGGCGAGACGTCCACCGGCCCGTACCCGCTGACGGGGCGCTGGCCGCTCGTCGGCCGCCACGACGAGCTGACGCGCTTCGCTCAGGTGCTCGCCGATCCGTGGATCCAGGGCTTCGTGGTGTGCGGACCCTCCGGCGTCGGGAGGTCACGGCTGGTGGAGGAGTGCGTGACGGCGGCGGTGGACCAGGGATACGAGGCGGTGCGAGCGGCGGCGAGCGCGCCGGCGGCGAGGATCCCGTTCGGGACGATCGCCCACCTGCTCCCGTACGACGTCGACCCCGCCGGCCCGGTGGCGGGATTCGTCTCGGTGTCCAAGGCGCCGGCCGAGGCGGCGCGGAACAGGCTGGTGGTGCTGGTGGACGACCTGCAGCTGCTGGACCCGGCCTCTGTCGTGCTGACCAGGCAGCTCATGGACGTCGGCCTGATCTTCCTCATCGGGACGATCCGTACGGACGGGCCCGTCACCGGCGCCATGGAACTCATACGGTGGGAGGACTCGGTACGCCGGGTCGACCTGGCCGAACTCGACCAGGACACCGTCGAGGAGCTGCTTCGGACCGTGCTCGGCGGACCCGTCGGACGGCGCACGCTGCACGAGCTGTTCACCGCGTCCGGCGGCAACGTGCTCTACCTGCGCGAACTGGTCCTCGGAGCCCTCCGCGCCGGGGCACTCGCGAGCGAGGGGACATTGTGGGAACTGGCCACGGGCTCGCCGACGCACACGCCCAGACTGACCGAGCTGATCAACGCGCGGCTGGCGTGCGCCGGCGGCACGGGACGTCGGTTCCTGGAGCTTCTCGCGCTGTGCGAGCCGCTGGGACCGCTCGACGTCGACGCCCTCCCCCAGACCCTGATCGACCTCGAACGGGCCGGGGTGATCCGCGCGTCCGGTGACGGGCGGCGTGTCAGCCTGACCCTGGCCCACCCCCTGTACGGGAAGGTTCTGCGCGCGCAGACCCCCCTGATCAGGCGCCGGGCCATGCTGCTGCGCCAGGCCGAGCGGATCGAGGCTCATGGCGCCCGCCGCGACGACGACGCGCTGCGCATCGCCTCCTGGCGGCTGGCGGCCACCGGCACCGCCGACCCCGCCCTGCTCGTACGGGGTGCGGCCACGGCTCGCCGCGCCGGCGACCATGCCCGCGTCCTCGCCCTGCTGAGCACGGTGGACACCGAACATCACACGACCGGATCCCGGCTCCTGTACGGCGAGGCACTCATGGAGACGGGCCAGTGCCGGCAGGCCGAGGCGGTGCTTGCCGGCGCGTACGAGCAGGCGTCCACGGAACGGGAACGGCGGGTCGCGACCAGGCTGCGCACCCACAACCTGTTCTGGATGGGCGCGCGGACGAAGGAGGCCCTCGAACTCAACGACGAGGCGCTCTCCCGCGTCCCCCATGGAGCCGACCGCGAACTCCTGCTCATCGACAGGGCGACCATGATCACGATGTCCGGCCGGCCCGCCGAGGGAGTGCGGCTGCTGGACGCGCTTCCGCGGGAGGAACTCCGGGCGAAGGAGGTGAACGGGTGGCTGTGGGCGACCTCGTCGAAGGCGACCGCGCTGGCGCTGCTCGGCCGTACCCGTGAGGCGTGGTCCCTGGCCGAGGCGGCCGAGCGCGCCCACCGGGCGCATCCGCGGGACGAGCAGGCCCCGCCTTCCCCGGCGTTCACCTACGTGCTCCCGCTCACGCACGCGGCGGCGGAGGACGGCCGGCTCGCGCTGGCTCGTGAGATCGGAGCGCGCGGCACCGCCGGCCTGCTCACCGGGCGAGCCGCAGGCCAGGGGGCGACGTGGAACGCGCTGAGCCGGGCACGTGTGGAATGGCTGGCGGGACGGCCGCACGCGCCACGGAGCTGAGGGCGCGCTGCGAAGGCGCGGACACACCTCTTCTGGCCACCGGCCACGAGGCCGTTCCCCTGACCGCGCGCGAGCGTGACATCGCGCTTCTGGCCGCCGGCGGCACCCCGAGCAAGGACATCGCCCAGACCCTGGTCCTCTCGGTGCGCACCGTCGACAACCACCTGCAGAAGATCTACACCAAGCTCGGGGTCACCACCCGGCGTGACCTCGCCCATGCCCTCGGGGGAAGGCAGGCTCAGCGGACCTCCACGCCCGCCGCTCCTGGGCGCGGCCGGTTCCCAGCCGCTGGACCGTTCACAGAAGCCGTCTCTGCACGACGTCGGCGATGACGGTGGCCACGGCCTTGTGGACGGCACCCGGCTCCGGCGGGGTGCCTTTGCGGTCGGCGAAGAGCAGGTGCCCGGTGCCGATCAGCGCGGGAGCGAGCGTGTCGACGTCGGCGTCCGCCGCGATGCGGCCCAGTTCGCGCTCGACGCTGAGGTAGGAGGCGATCATCGCCGCGGCTTCCGTCAGGAGCGGGACGCCGGTCGGCCTGGCCTGGCGCAGCCGGGCGCGCAGGTCGTCCCGGGAGATGACGAGGCCGACGATCGCCACGGCGACCGACCCGAACAGGTCCGTCAGCGCGCCGGTGAGGTTGCCGGCGACGGTGCCGGTCCCGGCGGAGTCGCGCAGCGCGGCGGCCTGGTGGTCGATCCGGGCTATGCGGTCCAGCACGAGCTCGGCGAGGAAGCCGTCGAAGTCGGCGAAGTGCCGGTGCAGGACGCCCTTGGCGCAGCCCGCCTCCGTGGTGACCGCCCGGCTCGTCAGCGCGCTCGGCCCGTCCCGGAGCAGGACACGCTCGGCGGCGTCGAACAGCTGCTCGCGCGCGTCGCGAATGGCCACCCCTGTCGGCACCGTGCATCCATCCCTTTCGTCGCCAAGGCACACCCGGTTGTCGAGTGGGCGGTTGCCCACTATGGTGGGCACATGCCCACTGTACCTCCGGAACGAGTGCCCTTCTCCGAGCGCGAGCCTCATCAGGCCCGTGAGCTGGCAGAGTCATTCGGCTCTGACCCCGAACGCTACGACCGGACCCGGCCCCGCTATCCCGGCGCCATGGTGGACCGCGTCGTCGCCGCGAGCCCCGGCCCCGACGTCGTCGACGTCGGCTGCGGTACCGGCATCGCCGCCCGGCAGTTCCAGGCGGCCGGCTGCAGGGTGCTCGGGGTCGAGGTCGACGCGCGGATGGCCGAATGGGCGCGACAGCGGGGGCTTGAGGTCGAGGTCGCGGCGTTCGAAGCCTGGGATCCCGCCGGCCGGCTGTTCGACGCCGTCGTCTCCGGGCAGGCCTGGCACTGGGTGGACCCGGTCGCGGGAGCGGCGAAGGCGGCGGACGCGCTGCGGCCCGGCGGCCGGCTGGCCGTGTTCTGGAACGCGTTCCAGCCCCCGCCCAACCTGGTGGAAGCCTTCTCCGAGGTCTACCGCCGGGTGATGCCCGACTCGCTCGCCCCCCGGATGAAGGCCGCGTCGGACGGGTACTCGGTGCTGAGCACCAGGGCGGCCGACGGGGTACGGGCGACGGGCGCGTTCGGCGACCCGGAGGAGTGGCTATTCGACTGGGAACGGTCCTACACCCGGGACGAGTGGCTGGACCAGCTGCCCACTTCCGGTGTCCACTCCCAGTTCCCGCCTGCCAGTCAGGCGGAGGTGCTGGCGGGCATCGGAGCCGCCGTCGACGCCGTGGGAGGTCGCTTCACGATGCGCTACACCGCGATGGTGGTCACCGCGGCGCGAACCGGCGCCGCCTGACGGGGCCGGTCCCGCGGCGATACGTGCCAGGCGGGTATCCTCGGATGCCGTCATGGAGGTGGTCACCGTGGCCGAAGTGGTCCTGTTTCATCACGCCCAGGGCCTCACCCCGGGCGTGATCGGCTTCGCCGAGGAACTCCGGGGCGAGGGACATACCGTCCATACGCCCGACCTGTACGACGGCCGGACCTTCGACACGCTGGACGCCGGCGTGGCGTACTCGGAACAGCTCGGCGTCGAGGAGATCTTCGATCGCGGCACCCGCGCCGTCTCGGGCCTACCGGCCGAAGTCGTCTTCGTCGGGTTCTCGCTCGGGGTGCTGAACGCGCAGAGACTGGCCCAGACGCGGCCCGGCGCCCGCGGCGCCGTGCTCGTGTACTCGTGCGTTCCGACCTCCTACTTCGGGCCGTGGCCCGCCGAGGTCCCGGTACGGATCCACGCCATGGACGCGGACCCCGTCTTCCGTGACGAGGGCGACGCCGAGGCCGCCCGCGCGCTCGTCGAGGAGGCCCCCGACGCCGAGCTGTATCTCTATCCCGGCGACCAGCACTATTTCGCCGACAGCTCGCTGCCGTCCTACGACGCCGGCGCCGCCACGCTGCTGCTGCACCGCACACTGGCATTTCTGCGATCACGCTGAACGGGCGCCATGACCGCCACCGTCATACCGGCCCTGGCTGGGCACGGGCATCGGGTCATCGGTTTCGGGCCTGGTAGGCCTCTCGGCTGGCCTCGATGTGCGCGACGTGCTCGATGGCCCAGCCGGCGAGGGCCAGCGCGGGGGGAATGAGGCTCTTGCCGGTGGGGGTCAATAGTGAAGCATCATGAGGCTACTTACGACTGGTAACCACCGTGGCCAGCGCCAGGTCACTGGTCTCCGAGGCGTCCCTCATGGAGATTTCCTCCTGGATCGTCGCGGCGCTCCTGGCCCTCATCGTCTCGGCGCGACGCGGACGATGGGCCGCCTGCACGCGTGGCTGCTGATCTGCGAGCCGCCCCACCAGTCGCTCACCGAGCTGGCCGCACAGCTCGGCGTGAGCAAGACCGCGATCAGCATGGTCGCCCGGCAGTTGGAGATGGCCGGGATGATCGAGCGCGTCCCCACGCCGAACCGCGAGCATCGCTACCAGGTGGTGAGCGGCGGATGGGCGCACGTCATGCGGGTCCAGATGGACGCCCTGCGACCGGCCCTGGAGGCGTTGGAGTTCGGAATGTCGGTCATCGGCGACGCTCGGCCCGAGCAGCGGGAGCGGCTGAAGGAGACCAAGGAGTTCTTCGCCTTCACCGAGCGCGACGCGGACGAGTTCCTCCAGCGCTGGCATGAATACCGCAAGAAGGGAGACGACAACCGGAGCGCCGAATGAACGCGGAAAAGGGTCGACTTCCAAGCTCTGCCGGCGCGGCGGAACATGGCCACGGGGTACCGGGTCATGTTCCGAGCGCGTGCTCTGCCGCAGTGAAATCACGACCAAGGAGAGACGATGACCGACATCGTCAAGCGCTACAACATCCCCGAACAGCTCTTCTGGCTGCGCGGTCCGCGATCGGGCCCGGCGGTCGAGTTCGACGCCCGCGCCGGGATGTGGAACGTCTACGGCTACCCCGAACTGCAGGAGGTCCTCGGCGACCCCGCGACGTTCTCCTCCGACACCCTGCGCGTGGTCCCCGAGAGCATGAAGCCCGACAGCGAGGAGTTCTCGCTCGACGGCTTCATCACCCAGATCGACCCGCCGGAGCACGGCAAGCTGCGCAAGCTGGTCAGCAGCGCCTTCACCCGCAAGGTGGTCGCGGATCTCGAGCCGAGGATCGCCGCCCTCACCCACGAGCTGCTCGACGCGGCGCGCGATCGCGGCCGGTTCGAACTCGTGACCGATCTGGCCTACCCGCTCCCCGTCATCGTCATCGCCGAACTGCTGGGGGTGCCCAGCAGCGATCGCGCCCTGTTCAAGCGATGGGCCGACGCGCTGTTCCAGCGGGATACCAAGGTCTCACTCGCCGAGCCCACCGACGCGCAGAAGGCGGAAGTCCAGGCCACGCTGGGACCGTGGAAGGAAATGGCCGACTATCTCGCCGCCCACGCCGCGGAACGCAAACGGCAGCCGCGCACCGACCTGCTCACCCGGCTGGTCGAGGCCGAGGTGGACGGCGAACGGCTGCCCGGCGACCAGGTGGTCAACTTCGCGATCGTGCTCCTGCTCGCCGGGCACATCACCACCACGATGCTGCTCGGCAACACCGTGCTCTGCCTGGACGCCTACCCCGAGCAGCAGGACAGGGTGCGGGCCGACCGCGCCTCGATCCCGGCCGTCATCGAGGAATCCCTGCGCCTGTTCACCCCGTTCGCCCTGCTCGGCCGCGCCACCACCCGCGAAGCCCAGCTCGGCGGCGTGACGATACCGGCCGATCAAATGGTCATGGTCTGGCTCGGATCGGCCAACAGAGATCCTCGGCAGTTCCCCGACCCCGTCGCCTTCGACCCCGGTCGTGCCCCCAACCCGCATCTCGCCTTCGGCCACGGCATCCACTTCTGCCTCGGCGTGCCCCTGGCCCGGCTGGAGGGACGCGTGGCGCTGAACATCCTGCTCGACCGGTTCGATCCCCTGCGCACCGATCCGGATGACCCCGTGGAGTTCATGCCCGCACCGACCATGACGGGAATACGCCGCCTTCCGTTGATCTGACTCCTCACGTTTCGCAGTCAGCCACCTGGGTCACACTGCTCCCGCGCCGCGAGGACGCGGCGCGGGACGGGCGGCGCGGACCGGCCGCGGCGACCGCGCCAAGCGGTGGGCAGAGGCGTGAAAGTTACATCCGCTCGGGTGGGCGTCTTGGGGAGCCGGACATGGCCGGGCCAGCGCGAGGGCGTGCCGTGGCGAGAGTCGGGCGGCGGGTTCGCGGCATGGCACTTGTGGCCGTCTCATACCGGGGTTACCATCGCCGGGATCCGGAGGAGTGGAAAATGCCCAATGGACGCCGTGAAATGTTAGCGCAAACATTAATGAGGTCCGGAGGCGTTCACTCCGGGCTCGGATGGCGCGCTCGCCCCTCTCTTCGTGATCGCGGGCCGCGACGGAGCGCCAGCCGGAATACCTCCGACGAGCCCCTACCCCGTGAGAAGCGCGGGATGATCTAGTCGAACGGACATCGGCACTCCACGAATCGACGGCATATTTGTTAGCGCTAACAAATTGCCGATCGCCGATCCGCGCTTCAGGCATTCACGTGTCACCCCCCACAGGAGCGGAAATGGTCACGATCGTTCGGTCTCGACTTCAGCGCGTGAGAAAGGCTTTACTGCTCGCGGCCACGGCGGTCGCGCTCATCGCCGGCACGCTGGTCGGCTTACCCGGCGTCTCCCAGGCCGCGGGGCCACTCCCCTGCGACATCTACGGTTCCGCCGGCACGCCGTGCGTGGCCGCGCACAGCACCACGCGAGCGCTCTTCGCGGCCTACGGCGGCAATCTCTACCAGGTGCGGCGCTCCTCGGACAACGCCACGCAGAACATCGGCCTACTGGCGGCCGGGGGTTACGCGAACGCCGCCGCGCAGGACTCGTTCTGCGCGAACACGGCGTGCGTCATCACGGTCATCTACGACCAGACCGCCCGCCACAACGACCTGTTCATCGAGCCTGCGGGTACGGCGGGGCCGGCCAATTCCGGCGTCCCCGCGGACGCGCTGCCGGTGACCGCCGGCGGGCACACGGTCTACGGGGCGTCGTTCTCGGGCCTCATGGGCTACCGGCACACGGCCGCGTCGGGCGTCGCCGTGAACGGCCAGCCGGAAGGCATGTACATGGTGACGTCAGGCACCCACGTGAACAACAGGTGCTGCTTCGACTACGGCAACGTGGAAGTGCAGATCGCCGACACCGGCAACGGCCACATGGACGCCATCAACTTCGGTACGGAATGCTGGTTCGCGCCGTGCTACGGAGCCGGCCCCTGGGTTCAGGCGGATCTGGAGAACGGCCTCTTCCAGTCCAGCGCCGGCCCCAGCCAGAACTCGTCGAACACGGGCAACAGCGCTCCGTTCGTGACCGCGCTGCTGAAGAACAACGGCCAGAACTTCTTCGCGCTCAAGGACGGCAACGCGCAATCGGGCGGCCTCACGACGCGGTACTCCGGACCGGAGCCCACGCGCGGCGGCTACTCCCCGATGCACCAGGAGGGCTCCATCGTCCTCGGCACGGGCGGCGACAACAGCAACGGGTCCATCGGATCCTTCTTCGAAGGCGTCATGACGGCGGGTCTGCCGACCGACGCGGCCGACAACTCGGTGCAGGCCAACATCGTCTCCGTCGGATACGGCGCGGCGAGCCCGGTCGCGGGGGGCACACTGAACCCGGGATCGACGATCTCGCTGCGCGCGACCACGGCGTGCTGTACGACGCGCCACATCCGCCACCAGAACAACAACGCGGTCACGTCCGTGATCACGTCCGGCAGCTCGGCCGTCGACAAGGGCGACGCGTCGTGGATCGTGCGCCGCGGCCTCGCGAACAACTCGTGTGTGTCGTTCGAGTCCAGGAACTTCCCCGGTGACTTCTTGCGGCATTCGAACTACCAGCTGTTCAGGCAGCCGATGGACGGCACCGCGCTGTTCCGCTCCGACGCGACGTTCTGCCCGCAGGCCGGCAAGAGCGGCCAGGGCACCTCGTTCGCGTCGTACAACTTCCCGACCAGGTTCATCCGCCACTACAACGACACCGTGTACATCGCGAGCAATGGCGGCTCCAATGCGTTCGACTCGGCCACCTCGTGGGCGGCCGACGTGAGCTGGGTCGTCAGCTCTCCCTGGACGCCGTAGGCACGACCTCCGGTCCCCATCCGTCACCGCCAGGCTCGGCCTGGCGGTGACGGATGCGTGACGACGGCGACGGGGGGACGTCCGGGGACCCCACTTCGGTGTGGTCCCCGGACCGCCTTACTAGTGGTCGTCGCCGGGGTTGAGGCGCGCGCCCGGGGAGCCGCCCGTCCTCGCCGCCTTCTTGGTCGGGTACAGGCAGGGCGGCGTTCCGAACACCACGCCATCCAGGAAGTTGCCGCTTCCCTGGCTGCCCCCCGCCGCCGACACCGATTCGAAGGCGAATCGGGTGGTCGTCTGTCCCGGAGGCACGATGTACACCCCGGTGTAGAAGCCCCAGGCGGTGTTGCCGTCGGAGATGTCCGGGGACGCGGCCCCGGTGGGGACCTGAGCCACGGTCGCGCCCGGTGCGCCGACGAGCACCCGCATCACGTCGGTGCCCGCGCGGCCTCGGTGGTACAGCGACCAGGTCATCGGTGTTCCCGGCACGGTGGGAAGGTCCTGGTAGAGCGTGGAGACCTGGTTGGCGTTGAGTTCGGCGAACTGCTGGCCGTCCGCCGCCGGGACGGCGATGCTCCCGCCCCCGGTCTGGCCGCTGTGCCAGAACTCCAGCTTGTTGTCGGTGGCGGTGGTGTGCCAGCCGACGCTCGGGTTGATGGAGGCGTCGGGGATGGAGCTGTTGATCGTGGCCACGGGTGGCGACTCGAAGCTTCCGTTGACCAGGTTGACCGGTGTGTAGTCGCAGGTGACCGTGACGGTGACCGTGGCGGTGCTGGTCCCGCAGGCGGTGGTGATGGTGTACGTGAAGGTGTCGGGGCCGCTGAAGCCCGCGGTGGGTGTGTAGATCACGTTGCCACCGGAGATCGTCGCGGTGCCGTTGCCCGGCTTGGTGACACCGCTGATCGTCGGCGAGTTCGCGGTGTCGTTGGCCAGGACTGGCACGCTGACGGCTGTGCCCTGCGTGGTGGTGGAGGTGTCGTCGGCGGCCTTGGTGGGTGAGATGGACTGCCCGCCGGCGATCTGGATCGGCGGGGCGGGGGTGTTGGCTCCGAGCTGGCCCGGGGCGGCGATGACGCTGCTGATCCCGGTCGGCCGGATGGTCATGGAGCCCCCGATGGTGCCCTGCCTCACCTGGAAGGTGATGACCTTCGGGGATGGGTCGGTCTTGGTGCCCTGCGAGGGGATCGACAGGGTGGTGCCGCTGATGGAGCCGGCTCCCGACTGGCTGACGACGTCAGCGTTGGCCAGCAGTGACGACAGGTCCCACATGGTGGTGTATCGGCTGACCAGTAGCGGCCACCGGGCCGTGCGGTGCGTCAGCGTGAGGGTGAACGTGCCGCCCGGCGTGATCTGCCCGCCCCACAGGGGTGGGGAGGTGTCGACCGAGACCGACCCGCTGCCCAGCTGCATGCCGAGTGCGTTCTTCCAGTAGTAGCTGACGGGGTAGGTCGCCTGCCCCGGCCGGACGCACGGCGCGGCCGCGGCTCGCGTGACGGCCTGCCGTACGGACGTGGCGGCGCTCGCGCCCGTACCGGCCGCCACCTGCGTCCCCGATGCGGCCAGCAGCGCCGACAGGGCGCAGGCCAGGGCGGTGATCGCGGATCTGGATCGTTGTGACATCAATCTTGAACTCCCACTCTGAGGGACGTCCTCATAGATCAACTTCACGACGAAGTTACTATCCGCGTTCGACCCATGACGCCGAGTGCCGAACCATGTGATCTTCGTGTCGCGCCGCCGGCGGGCCTGGCGCCCCCGGGCACCGGGGGCGCGCGCACAGACGGACGCGCCGTAATCGAAACGAATGGCGCGATGCTGCCCCACCGTGCGGCGCAGGGTCAAGAGGTTGGACCCATGTTCATGTACATGAACCGAATTCGCCTAATCATGCACTTAACACCAAAATCAGACATATGTGAAACTAGCTATCAAAGATCTAAATAGTAGATCAAATCTCTACGGAAAGTTCACCCATGTGAACTTCGGTTCTCATCCTTGACAGGTCGATGCGAGGTGGCGCACGATTCCGCTCGTGTGAACGGTGCGTTACAGAGGCGCGTTCCGGAGGGCCGAAAACCAGAAGGGCAGTTCGCGATGATGAGGCAGCAGACAAGCTCGGCGTTGGGTTCGCTGCGCACCGGGGGGCGCGTCGATCCGCTGGGCATGCCCGGCACGCCGCCGCGCCTGTCCTGGTCGGTCGCGCCGGAGGCCCGGATAGATCCCGGCACCTCATTCGAGGTGTCCGTCGCCGAATCGGAGCGCGCGCTGCGGGACGGCTCGGTGCTGTGGTCGGGCGGCGGCGAGCGCCCCTGGGTGGGCTACGGCGGGCCGGAGCCCGCCGCGCGGCAGCGGCTGCACTGGATGGTCACCGCCGTGGATCGTTCCGGCCTGCGCCTTGCGAGCGAGGTCGCGTCGTGGGAGGTCGGGCTGACCTCGCCCGCCGACTGGCGGGCAGAGTGGATCGCCGCCGAGCCGGTGGCGTTCCCGCGTGAGAGTCTGGACCCCTGCCCGTACCTGCGGCGCGAGTTCGACGTCGAGGACGTGGGCACGGTCCGGGTGTACGCGAGCGCGCTCGGCCTCTACCGCCTCTGGCTCAACGGCGTCGAACTGACCTCCGGCGAGCTGTACCGGCCCGGCTGGACCGACTACGCCATCCGCGTCCACCACCAGACCTTCGACGGCACGGCGGCGCTGCGGCCCGGGCGCAACACTCTCACCGCCGTCCTGGCCAAGGGCTGGTACGCGGGACGCCTCGGCCTGCTCAACGAGCCCGGCCACTACGGCGACCGGCCGGCCTTCCTGGCGCAACTGGAGGTCGACGGTGTCCCCGTCGTCGCCACCGACGGCGGATGGCGCACGGGGCACGGCGCCCTCCAGGCATCCGACCTGCTGCGCGGCGAGATCCAGGACCTGCGGCAGGAGCCCGGGGGCTGGCACCTGAACGGGTTCGACGACAGCGCCTGGGCTCCGGCCCGGCCGTTCGCCGGGGCGCCCGAGCTGGTGCTGCCGCAGCCGCACGACTCGATCACCGGCTACCAGGTCCACCCCGGCCGGTTGGTCCACGAGCACGCGCGAGGCCCGGCCATCTTCGACTTCGGGCAGAACCTGGTCGGCTGGACCAGGCTCACCACCCCCTGCGCGCCCTCGGTCGAGCTGATCGTGCGGCACGGCGAGATCCTCACGCCGGACCTGCTGGTCTACCGCGACAACCTGCGCGGCGCCTTCCAGGAGGACCGCTACACCGTTCCCGACCGGGGGCCGCATAGCCTTTCGACCTCGTTCACGATGCACGGTTTCCGCTACGCCGAGGTGTGGGGGCTGCCGTCGACGACGCCGCACGGCGGGTACAAGGTGTTGCCGGAGACCTCCATCGAGGCGCGCTCGGTCACCGGGCTGCCGACCCGGACCGGCTGGTTCGAGTGCTCCGACGACCGGCTGACCCGGTTGGCGAGCAACGTGGAGTGGACCGTACGGGACAACTTCCTGGAGGCCGCGACCGACTGCCCGCAGCGGGACGAACGGCACGGCTGGCTGGGCGACGCGGGCGTGATCGCCCCGACCGCCGCCTACCACTTCGACGTCTCCGCGTTCGTGGCCAAGTTCGCGCAGGACGCCGCCGACACCCAGGACGCCGAGGGGGTCATCCGCAACTACGCGCCGGCCGTGCCGCCCAGCTCGCTCAGCCCGGGGGCGCCCGGCTGGTCCGACGGCTTCATCCGGCTGGTGCACCTGCTCGTCCAGCGGTACGGCGAGCTGGCCGCCGCGCGGCGGCTGCTTCCTGCCATGGTGCGCTTCCTCGGCCACGTCGACCGCGCCAACCCCGATGGCCTGCGCGTCAACCAGACCGGCGCGGACTTCGGGGACTGGCTGTCCCTGCCGGAGCGCGAGGGGCTGAAGCGGCACACCGGGTTCGAGTACACCGGCGCGTACTCGACCACTCCCCGGCCGATCGTCGGGACGGGGCACAGCTACCGCTCCTTCGTCCAGCTTTCGGAGATCGCCCGGTGGCTGGGCGAGGACGGCGAGGCGGACCGGCTCGCGGCCAGGGCGGAGGGGATCCGCGCCGCGTACCTGGAGGCGTTCCTGCTGCCCGACGGCAGCATCAAGGAGGCGACCCAGACCGCCTACGCCCAGGCCGTCGGGTACGGCCTGGTGCGGGGCGAGGCGGCGCGGGCGATGGCCGACCGGCTCCGCGAGAGCATCGAGCGGATCGGATACGTGACCACCGGGATCCACGGCGTCGAGCACGTGCTGCCCGTCCTGAGCGCCCACGGGCATGCGGACTTCGCCGCCGGGCTGCTGCTCCGCGACCAGATGCCCAGCTGGCTCTACATGGTCGGCCAGGGCGCGACGACGATCTGGGAGAAGTGGAACGGCATCGAGCCGGACGGGACGCTGGCCACCGCCGAGATGAACTCCTTCAACCACTGCGCCCTCGGCGCGGTCGGCCGCCACCTGTTCGAGGGTGTGGCGGGAATCGACGCGACGGAGACCACCTGGACCGGCGAGATCGCCGTGCGCGCCACCTACACCCGCGACCTCGACTGGGTCAGGTCCGCCTACGACAGCCCGGCCGGCCCGATCAGCAGCCACTGGAGATGGTCCGGCGAAGTCGTCGAGCACGAACTGGAGGTGCCCGGCGCCGCGTACGCGACCGTGCACGCGCCGACCGGCGCCGCACTGGAGGCCGAGGGTGCTCTGGAGGCGGGGGGCTCGGCGGCAGCCGGGCAGGTCAGGCTCGGTCCCGGCCGCCACACGGTCCGCGTTCACCTGGGCCCGCGATGAGGACGCGGACGGTCATGCTGCGGCTGGCCCGCCTGGCGGCCGTGCTGCTCGTGGTGTCGATGCTGTGCTTCCTGAGCCTCAACCTGTTGCCGGGGGACCCGGCACGGGCGATCCTCGGCGAGGCGGGCACCCCCCAGGCGGTGGCGGCGCTGCACCGGGAGCTCGGGCTGGACCGGCCGCTGGCCGACCGCTACGTGACCTGGCTGGGCGGCATCCTGCGGGGTGACTTCGGCCGCTCCTACGCCAACCGGCAACCGGTCGCCGACATCATCCTCCAGCGGATCCCGGTCACCGTCGAGCTCATCGTCCTCAGCCAGATCATCGCGCTCGCGGTGGCCGTGCCCCTGGCCGCCGTCGCCGCGATCAAGCGGGGCACGGCGGTGGACCGCGGCATCAGCTCGCTGGTGTTCGTGGCCGTGTCGGTGCCCTCCTTCGTCCTGGCGTTCGTGCTGATCTGGGTGTTCGCGATCAAGCTCGGGCTGTACCCGGCCAACGGCTTCATCCCGATCGGCGCCGGGCTGGGGCAGAACCTCGGCTCGCTGTTGCTGCCCTCCCTCGCGCTCGCGGCCGGTCCGGCCGCGCTCTACCAGCGGGTGCTGAGAGCCGACCTGGTCGAGACGTACGGACAGGAGTTCATGAACGTCGCCCGTGCCAAGGGGATCTCGCCGTTGCGGATGGCCGTGCGGCACGCGTTCCGGCCCAGCCTGCTCGGGCTCACCACCTCACTCGGCGTGGTGGTCGGCGTGCTGATCGGGTCGAGCGTGATCATCGAGAACCTGTTCAGCCTGCCCGGCCTGGGGTCGATCCTGGCCCAGTCGGTCAGCGCCCGCGACTACGTCACCGTGCAGGGGGTCGTGCTGGTGGCGGCCACCTCGTTCGTGCTGATCAACGCGGTCGTGGACCTGCTGTACGGCTTCATCGACCCCCGGCTGCGCAAGACGCGGATGGTGGGCCGCCAGGTCAGGCGCGGGCGCGAGGTGCCGGTCGCGTGAGCACAGGACTCCTCCCGGCGGCCGGAGCCGCGAGCGCCACCTGGCGACGGCGGCTGCGCGCCTGGCGGCTCACCGACGCGCTGTCCCTGACGTGGCTCGTGCTCCTCGGCCTCGCCGCTCTGGCGCTGCCGCTGTTCCTCCACCTCGACACCGAGACCATGTCGGCGACCGAACGGCTCGTCGGACCCTCCGCCCAGCACTGGCTCGGCACCGACAACTACGGTCGCGACCTGCTCGCCCGAGCCCTGTCCGGGGCGCGGATCTCGCTCGGGATCGGGTTCGGCTCGGTGGCGGCCGCCGCCCTCATCGGCGTGCCGCTCGGCATGCTCGCGGGCTACCTCAAGGGCTGGGTGGACGGGGTCGTCTCCTTCGTCGTGGACGTGATCCTCGCCTTCCCCGGGCTGGTGCTGGCACTGGCGCTGGCCTCGTTCCTCGGAGCCTCGATCAGCAACGTGATGATCGCGATCCTGGTGCCGATGACGCCGGTGTTCGTCCGCCTTGCCAAGGCGCAGACGATGTCGGTGGCGGGCCGGGAGTACGTCGAGGCGAGTCAGGTGATCGGCACCCGGACGTGGTCGATCGTGGTGCGCGACGTGCTGCCCAACATCCTCCAGCCGATCCTGGCGTACGCGCTGGTCAGCGTGGGCTCGGCGATCCTCATCGAGGGCGGCCTGAGCTTCCTCGGGATGGGCGTGCCACCCGAGCGGCCCTCCTGGGGAAGCATGATCAACAATGGCCGGATCTTCATCAGCGAGGATCCGCGCCTGGTCGCGGTGCCGTCGATGTTCATGCTGCTGACCATTCTCGGCCTGAACCTGATCGCCGACCGCTTCCTGTCCCGTTCCGACGCCGCGACGGCAGGTGCGCGATGACCTCCTCCCCCGACGACACGCTGCTGAGCATCAGGGACCTGGTCGTGGAGTTCCCGACCAGTGCCGGTACGGTCCGCGCGGTCGACCACGTGAGTCTCGAACTCGGCCACGGCGAACGCCTCGGCATCGTCGGGGAGTCGGGCTCCGGCAAGAGCGTGCTGGCCCGCACCGCGATGGGGCTCACCCGGCCGGGCTCGGCCCGGATCAGCGGCCAGGTCGTGATCGCCGGGCACTCGGTGCTGGAGCTCGGCGAACGCCGCCGCCGGGCGCTGTGGGGACGCGAGGTCGCCATGGTCTTCCAGGACCCGCTGAGCGCGCTGCACCCGATCACGCCGATCGGCGAGCAGATCGCCGAGGCGGTCCGCCGCGACCCCCGGGCGACCCGCCGCCAGGCCTCGGCGCGGGCGGTCGAACTGCTGGAGACCGTGGGCATCCCGCAGGCCTCCCGTCGGGTCCACGCCCGCGCCCACGAGCTGTCCGGCGGGATGCGCCAGCGGGTGGCCATCGCGATGGCCGTCGCCTGCCGTCCCAAGCTGCTGTTCGCCGACGAGCCGACCACCGCCCTGGACGTCACCGTGCAGGCCCGCATCCTCGACCTGTTCGACGAGTTGTGCGCGAACTTCGGGATCGGGCTGGTGATGGTCAGCCACGACCTCGGCGTCGTCGGCCGCCACACCGACCACGTCGCCGTGATGTACGCCGGGCGGATCGCCGAACGAGGCCCGGTGCGGGCCGTCTTCGCCCGGCCGAGCATGCACTACACCAGCTCGCTCATGGCCGCGATCCCGCGGCACCGGGCGGCGGAGCAATCTCTGCCCCGTCCCATTCCCGGGCAGCCGCCCAACCTGCTGGCCCCGCCCCCCGGCTGCCGTTTCGGGCCCCGGTGCGGGCACGCCACGGCGCGCTGCCATGACGAGCAGCCGCCGCTGCTCGCGCTCGGCGACGCCCCCGGCCACGAGTACGCCTGCTGGCACCCAGGAAAGGCGAGCCGATGACGGAGCGGAAGCGACCGATCTTCACGCTGGAGAACGGCTCCGTGCGGTACGGCGGCGGCCCCGAAGCCGTCTCGGGAGTCTCCGTGCGGCTCTACCCAGGGGAGATCCTCGGCCTGGTCGGGGAGTCCGGATGCGGGAAGTCCACCACGGCCCGGGCGATGCTCGGCCTGGTCCCGCTGAGCGGCGGCCGGTTGACGCTGCACGGCGCCCCCGTGGGCGTCCACGACCGGCGGCTGCGGGCCTCGGTGCAGGCGATCTTCCAGAACCCGGCCGCGTCGTTCAACCCGAAGCGGTCGCTGCTCGACTCGGTCGCGGAACCGCTGCGGGTTCACGGCAAGGGCACCCCGAGGGAACGGCGCGCGCGGGCGCTGGCTGAGCTCGGCCGGGTCGGCGTCACCGAGCAGATGGCCGGCCGCCGCCCGAGCGAGGTCTCCGGCGGCCAGTGCCAGCGCGCCGCGATCGCCCGGGCCACGATCCTGCGCCCCGAGGTGCTCGTCTGCGACGAGCCGGTCTCCGCCCTGGACGTCTCCATCCAGGCGCAGATCCTGGAGCTTCTGGCCGAGCTGCGCACCGAGCAGGGCCTGGCCATGCTGTTCATCTCCCATGACCTCGGCGTCGTCGCGTCCCTGTGCGACCGGACCGCCGTGATGTACGCCGGGCGGGTGGTCGAGCAGGGCGCAGCGCCGGACATCGCCAACAGTCCCCGCCACCCCTACTCGGTCGCCCTCCAGGACGCCGTGCCCTCACTCGACCTGACCGACGACCTCACCCCCCGGATCCGCACCAGGACTGCGACCGACGACGTGGACGGCCGGCTCCTTCCGGGCTGCCGCTTCGCCGCGCTGTGCCCGTCCGTCACCCCGGCGTGTACGGCCGCTCCTCCCCCGCTGGAGGAACTGTCCCCGAGGCATGAGGTCGCCTGCTACCACCCGTTCGAGCCCGCCGTCCGCTGACATCGGCTTCACCACCCCCCGAGAAAGAAGGCAAGTCAATGCGCGTCCCATATCGGCGTAGCCGCGTGAGCAGGGCGTTCGCCCTCCTCCTCGCGCCCGCGGTGGTCACCATGGCCGCCTGCACGGTGCAGAGCGGCACCACCACCACCTCTCCCGGCGCCTCCGCCACCGAAGCGGCACCGAAGGCCGGGGGAACCCTGACCGTCGCCGCCGGGGCCGACCTGCTCACCCTGGATCCCTCCAAGGGCTCGGCCAACACGATGGCACTGATCGGCTCGGCGGTCTACGACACGCTGATGACGGTGCCGAAGATCGGCGACCAGCCTCAGCCGAACCTTGCCAAGTCGCTGGTCGAGAGCGCCGACCAGCTGAGCTGGGAGATGACGCTGCCCACGGGCGTCAAGTTCAGCGACGGGACGCCCTTCGACGCCGAGGCGGTGAAGTTCAACCTCGACCGGAACAGGGCCGCAGGCTCGACGGCCGCGGCGCTGCTGTCCTCCGTCGACTCGGTCGAGGTCAAGGACGACACCACCGTCGTCATCAAGGTCAAAAAGCCCTTCAGCAACCTGCCGTACGCGTTCGCCTACGACGGCTCGGGCACCGCCGGATACGTGGCCTCCCCGACGGCGTTGAAGCAGTACGGCGACGACTACACCGCGCACGCCGCCGGCGTCGGGCCGTACAAGCTCCAGTCGTGGTCGCCGGGCAGCCCGGTGGAGCTGGTCCGCAACCCCGACTACTGGAACAAGGACAAGCAGGCCTACCTGGACAAGGTCGTGGTCAAGACCATCGCCGACCCGCAGAGCGCCTACCAGGCGCTGCTCGCGGGGGACGTCGATCTGATGGCGACCACCTCCTCGACGCTGATGAAGACGGCCAAGGCGAACACCCAGGTCGGCTTCGTGCAGGGCGTCGGCGGCGACCAGGACAGCATCATCCTCAACGTGACCAGGCCCCCCTTCGACGACCAGCGGGTACGTCAGGCGGTGTCGAAGGCGCTCAACCGCCAGGAGATCGCCGACCTGACCACAGAGGGCCTGGGCAGGCCCGCCGTCAGCCTCTTCCCCGAGGGCAACCCCTTCCACGGCGCCGAGGCCGACCCGCAGTACGACCTCGCGGGGGCCAAGGAGCTGATCAAGGCGTACGAGACGGAGACCGGCAAGAAGGCATCCTTCACCTACACCTGCAACAACGCCCGTGCGGCCTCCGACGTCATCGTCTCCCAGCTCAAGGCGGCCGGGTTCGACGTGAAGCTGGACGCGCTGGAGAGCTCGGCCTGGCTGGCGCAGTTCTTCGGCAAGAAGTACGCGTCGATCTGCTGGACCATGGCCGGATTCCTCACTCCTGACCTGCTGCCGTACCGGTTCCTGCACTCGGGCGGTGACCTCAACACCGGCGGGTTCAAGGACGCCTCCTTCGACGAGAAGGCCGAGGCCGCGCGCGTCGCCAAGACCCCGGAGGAGCAGAAGAAGCTGTGGAACGAGGCGGACGCCGTCCTGACCAGCGAGCTCCCGTGGGTGTGGACGACCAGCGCGCCGATCGGCTTCATCTGGTCCAAGCGGGTGCACAGCATCGACCTCGACGAGCCTGCCCGGCTGCGCTACAGCGTGCCGAGCTTCCTCAACGCGTGGGTGTCCGGCTGACCTGGACGCCGGACCGAAAGGCGGAACAATCATGGACTGGACGGATCGTGTCGGCGTCGTGACCGGCGCCGCGTCGGGGATCGGCGCCGCCACGGCCCTGCGCTTCGCCTCGCGCGGCATGCACGTGATCGGATTCGACGTCGACGCGGCCGGCCTGGCCGCCACCCGCGAGGCGATCGAGCGGGCGGGGGGCACGGCCACCGCCGAGGTGGTCGACGTCGGCGACGGTGAGGCGGTGCGCCGGGCCGTCGCCGGCATCGGGGCCGCGCACGGCCGCCTGGACGCGGTGGTCAACTGCGCCGTGAACTTCCTGGCCCGGGGCCTGAACGTGACGCAGGCCGACTGGGACCGGGTGCTGCGCGTCAACGTGCAGGGCATCAGCAACGTGGTGCAGGCGGCGCATCCGCTGCTGGCCCGCGCCGAGGGGGGCGCGATCGTCAACACCGCCAGCGTCTCCGCCCACGTCGCCCAGCCCGCGCGGTGGACCTACAACGCCACCAAGGGTGCCATCCTGACGCTGACCAAGTGCATGGCGATGGACCTCGCCCCGGACGGCATCCGGGTCAACGCGGTCAGCCCGGGATGGATCTGGACGCCCGAGGTGAGCCGGGCCGCGCACGGCGACCGGGCCGCCTGGGAACCGGTCTGGGGCCGCTTCCACCTGCTGCGCCGCCTGGGCGAGCCGGACGAGGTGGCCCGCGCCATCGCCTTCCTGTGCTCCTCCGACGCCAGTTTCATCACCGGCGTGGAACTGCCCGTGGACGGCGGCTACCTGGCCATGGGCCCCGAGGGCCTGGGCGAGGACTCCAGCTTCGCCGGATCCGCTCCGGCGACGCGCACCGACAGCGATTCGAGGGACCCGCGTTGAGCACGCACATCGTCATCACCGACACCAACCTGGGCGACGGCTCCATCGAGCGCGGCGTCCTGGTCCCCGCCTTCGAGGTGAGCCACCACGACGCCAGGACCGAGGAGGAGGTGCTCGAAGTCGGCGCGGACGCCGACGGCCTGCTCGTGCAGTGGGCCCCGTTGACCGCGCGGGTGCTTTCGGGTCTGCCCCGGCTGCGCGCGGTCGTACGGTACGGGATCGGCCTGGACAACATCGACCTGGCCGCCGCCGCCGGGCTGGGCATCGAGGTCCGCAACGTGGACGACTACTGCCTGGCCGAGGTGGCCGACCACGCGGTCGCCTCGGTCTACGCCCACAGCCGCAGGCTCACCTCGGCGAGCCGGTCCTACCGCGTCAGGGGATGGACGACCGAAGGCATCGCCGCGCCGCTGCTCCCCGGCGACGACCCGGTCGGCATCGCCGGGTTCGGGCGGATCGGCCGTGAGGTCGCCCGCCGCGCCGCCGCGCTCGGCTTCCCCGTACACGTGTGGGATCCGTACGTGGCCGACCTTCCGCCCGGCGTCACCGGGCACGCGACGCTGGCCGGACTGGCCGCGGCCGTCAACCACCTCACGCTGCACGTGCCCTCGACCGAGGAGACCCGCGGCATCGTGGACCGGACGGTGCTCGACGCGCTCGGCCCGGCCGGGCATCTGGTCAACACCGCCCGGGGAGCCCTGGTCGAGGAGGACGCGCTGCTGGCCGCGCTTTCCGCGGGCACGCTGGGTTTCGCCTCGCTGGACGTGCTCGCCGGGGAGCCGCCGTCCGGGGTCTCGGCGGAGCTGGCCGGGCACGACCGCGTGCTGGTGACCCCGCATGTCGCCTACCTCTCGACGCGGTCGCTCCCGATGCTCCAGCGGCGGGCCGCCGAGATCATGCGCGACCTGCTGACGACGGCGGGCTGAGACGGTGCGCGCCCTCGTCTTCACCAAGCCGAGCACCGTCGAGCTGCTCGACGTCCAGGATCCCCAGCCGGTCGAGGGAGAGGTCCTGGTCAAGGTCCGCGCGGTCGGCATCTGCGGCAGCGAGTTGCACGGCATCCGTGACAGCGGCTTCCGGCGGCCACCGCTGATCATGGGCCACGAGTTCGCCGGGACCACCCCCGACGGCCGCCGGGTCACGGTCAACCCCCTGCTGAGCTGCGGGGCGTGCGACCTGTGCCTGATGGGCCGCGACCACCTCTGCCGCGAGCGCGCCATCCTGGGCATCCACCGGCCGGGGGCGTTCGCCGAGTACGTCTCGGTGCCGGAGAAGGCCCTGCATCCGCTCGCGCCGTCCATGTCGTTCGAGACGGCGGCGGTGATCGAGCCGCTGGCCAACGGCGTGCACGCGCTGAACCTCGCACGTCCTGCCGAGGGGGCCCGCGTCGCGGTGCTGGGCGCCGGCACGATCGGCCTGGTCTCCATGCTCGTGGCCAGGCGGTTCTCCGACCAGGTGGTGGTCTGCGACCTGTCGCCGGAGCGGCTGGAGGTGGCCGGCCGGCTGGGCGCGACCGGCGTCACCACGTCCCTGCGGGGCGAGTTCGACATCGTCGTGGACGCCGTCGGCGCGGCGGCGACGCACCGCATGTCGGTGCAGCACCTTCGGCCGGGCGGGACCGCCGTGTGGGTGGGGCTGCTCAGCAGCGACGCCGCCTTCGACGGGCAGCAGATCGTCCGCGAGGAGAAGCACGTCGTCGGCTCGTACTGCTACACCGCCGCCGAGTTCGCCCAGGCCGTGCGGCTCGCCGGGGACCTCGCGCTGGACTGGACGTCCTGCTTCGACCTGGCCGACGGCGCGGCCATCTTCGGGGAGCTCATGGGGGGTCGCCAGGATGTCGTCAAGGCGCTGCTGCGCCCGTGGGGAGAGGAGTGAGATGTTCGGTGTACGCCTGCTTCATCTGGGCGACGGAGACGTGCCGGGGCCCGAGGTCTACTGGATGTCCGACTGGGACCAGTGGTACCGGCTGGCCTTCCAGGCCGTCCTGATCCAGGGCGAGGGGGTCACCGCGCTCGTCGGCACGGGGCCGGCCGAGGACCTCGGCCCGATGAACGAGCAGTGGGCCGGTTTCCTCGGCGAGCGCGCGGCGATGCGGCGCGAGCAGGGCCAGTGGCTGCCCGACCAGCTGGCCGCGCACGGGGTCGCGCTGGAGGACGTCACCCATGTCCTGCTGACGCCGTTGCAGCTCTACACCACCTCGAACATCCCGCTGTTCCCGAACGCGCGGTTCTGCCTGACCGAGCGCGGCTGGACCCATTTCCACCGGACCAAGCGGCACCCGCACGACGACCGGTGGGCCTGCCTGCCGCCGCACGTGCTGAGCTATCTCACCCACGACGCGTGGGACCGGGTCCGGCTGCTCGCCGACGAGGACGAGGTCGTGCCGGGGATCCGCACCTGGTGGACCGGCTCGCACCACCGCGCCTCCATGGCCGTGGAGATCGACAGCACGGCGGGCGTGGTCACGGTGACCGACGCCTACTTCACCCGCCGCAACCTCGACACCGACCATCCGATCGGGATCTGCGAGAACATCTACGAGGCGATGGCGGCCCACGAGCGGGTCCGCAGGGTGGCCGACGTGCCGCTGACCCTGTACGACGCCGGCCAGCTCACCCGCTACCCGGACGGCGTCGTCGCGGCGGTCCCCGGTCGGTGACCGGAATCGGCCGGGGCCGCGGCTGGTCCGCGTGTCCCGGCCGCTCACGGGCGCGGCTCCCCCTCAGGGCGCGGGCTGGTAGTCGACCACCTTCTGCTCCTGCCGGCCCAGCCCGTCGATCTCCATGCTCACCACGTCGCCGGCCTTCAGGTACGGGAAGCGGCCGGAGAGGCCGACGCCCTCGGGCGTGCCGGTGCTGATGACGTCGCCGGGCAGCAGCAGCATGTGGTGGCTCAGATGCACGATGAGCTCGGGCACCGAGAAGATCATGTCGGCGGTGCTGGAGTCCTGCCGTGGCTCGCCGTTGACCCAGGAGCGCAGCCGCAGCCGGTCGGGCCGGATCTCGGCCGCGGGCCTCAGCACCGGGCCGAGCGGGTTGAACGTCTCGGCGCACTTGCCCTTGGACCACTGCCCGCCCGACACCTCGATCTGGAACGCCCGCTCCGACAGGTCGTTGGACAGCGCGTAGCCCGCCACGTAGTCGAGGGCCTCGGCGGGGTCGCTCAGATAACGCGGCGTGCGCTTCATCACCACGGCGAGCTCGACCTCCCAGTCGGTCTTGACCGAGCCGCGGGGCAGGACCACCTCGTCGCCGGGGCCGACCACGCAGCCCGGGTGCTTCAGGAAGACCACGGGGTGCTCCGGCGGGGCGGCGCCGGACTCGGCCGCGTGGGCAGCGTAGTTCATCCCGATGCACACCACGGCGGCCGGCCGCGCGATGGGCGAGCCGATGCGCTGCCCGGCCGTGCCGGTCTCCGCGAGCTCGCCCGTGGCCAGTGCGGCCGCGACCCGCTCGATGCCGTCGGCCGCGAAGAACGCGCCGTCGAGGTCGGCGGTCAGCGGGGTGAGGTCGTACTCGCGGCCTTCGTGCCGGACGGCGGGGCGTTCTGACCCGGCGGGGCCGAACCGGAAGAGTTCCATGTCAGTCCTTAGGTGTTGCCGCCCGCGCCATCCTGGAAGCCCATGCGCGACGAGAGCCGGTGGGCGGTTGAGCGGACGTTTTCGATGGTCGTGGCGATGAGCGCCGGCGTCTTGCGCATCTCGGGGATCGAGACGCTGATCGCGGCGCGGCCGCCGCCCCGGTGGCCGCTGAAGGAGGCGGCGATGCAGAATACACCGGGGGTGTACTCGGAGTTGTCGGTCGCGTAGCCGTTCTCGCGCACCTCGCGCACGGCGGCGAGCAGGTCGGGCAGCGACGTGATGGTCTGCGGGGTGTACTGCACGAAGCGGACCTCGGCGAACCGTTCCCGGATCTCCTCGTCGCCGAGCTGGCTGAGCAGGGCCTTGCCGATGCCGGTGGCGTACGCCGGCAGCCGGACGCCGACACGGGAGGCGAGCCGCAGCTGGTGGTCGGGGTCGACCTTGGCGATGTAGACGTTGTCGGTGCCGTCGAGCGTGGCCAGCTGGACGGTCTCGTTCAAGGTGTCCCGCAGCTCCTCCATGTACGGCAGCGCCGCCTTCTCCAGGTCGGCGACCGCGACGTAGCTCTGGCCCGCCTGCCACAGCCGGATGCCGACGCGGAAGCGCCGCGTCTCGGCGTCCTGTTCCAGGAACCCCCGGGTGGCCATCGTGACCAGCAGCGTGTAGGTGCTGCTCTTGGGGAGCTCCAGCAGGCGCTGGATCTCGGTCAGGGTCAGGCCGTCGCGATGGTCGGTCAGCAGGTCCAGAATGGCGAGGGTGCGGTCCGCCGACTTGACGAGTGGGTTCATGAGGATGGAAGGCCGTTCATGTAGATAAACCGGGGTTCGGCTAGAGGTACCTTACCCGCTTCGCTGACGCGCGGAGGAAGACCCGGCAAGGGTCGCCCGACCGCCCACGCGCGGTGGTCCACGCCCATGACCGGCGGCGCTAGCGCGCATTGGCCCGGGCCCGCAACGGCACTTTGCGGATCTTGCCGGAGGACGTCTTGGGCAGTTCCCCGAACTCGATGCGGTCCGGTGCCTTGAACGCGGCGAGCCGGCCGCGCACGTGCGCGCGCAGCTCCTCCGCCGAGGCCTCCGTGCCAGGCCTGAGGGTCACGAAGGCCACCGGACGCTCGCCCCAGTGGTCGTCGGGAACGCCGACCACCGCCGCCTCCAGGACCGCCGGATGGCTCGCCAGGGCCGCTTCTACCTCGATCGAGGAGATGTTCTCGCCGCCGGAGACGATGATGTCCTTGGCGCGGTCGCGCAGTTGCAGGTAGCCGTCCGGATGCAGCACGCCGAGGTCGCCGGTGCGGAACCAGCCGTCGGGCGCGGCGGCCCGGGTGGCCTCCTCGTCCCGGTAGTAGCCGAGCATCACCGTGTTGCCCCGCAGCGCGACCTCGCCGATCGTCTCCCCGTCCCACGGCACGTCCAGGCCCTCGGGGCCGAGGACGCGCATCGCGCACGACACCAGGTTGGAGACGCCCTGGCGTGCGCGCAGCAGCGCCTGCTCGCCGGCGGGCAGGGCCGACCACTCCGGCCGCCAGTCGCAGATGGCCGCCGGGCCGAACGTCTCGGTCAGGCCGTACAGGTGGGTGACGTCGAAGCCGACCCGGGCGCAGCCTTCGAGCAGGGTGGGCGACGGCGGCGCGCCGCCCACCGCGACCGTCACCTGGTGGCCGTCCAGCGCGGCGGGAGCGGCCTCGACCAGGGAGATCAGCACGGTGGGCGCGGCGCACAGCATGGTGACCCGCTCGGCGGCGATCAGCCGCCACACCTCGGGCGGGTCGACTTTGCGCAGGCAGACATGGACGCCGCCGACGGCCGTGACCGCCCAGGGGAACGCCCAGCCGTTGCAGTGGAACATCGGCAGCGTCCAGAGGTAGACGGCCTCCGGCGTGAGGCGGAAGTGGCCGACCATCGCCAGCGCCTGGAGGTAGGCGCCCCGATGGTGGTACATGACCCCTTTGGGATGACCCGTGGTTCCGCTGGTGTAGTTCAGGGCCATCAGCGCGCGCTCGTCCGCCACGGGCACCTGGTGCGGCGCGGCGCCGGCGCGCAGCCGCTCGTACTCCCGCGGGCCCACGGTCCGCAGCCCGTCCAGCGGCCCGGCGACCGCCGCGGCGAGCTCGGCGAACTCGGGGTCGAAAAGCAGCAGCCTGGCGCCCGAGTGCTCGACGATGTGACGCAGTTCCCCGGCCGAGAGCCTGATGTTGAGGGTGACCAGCACCGCCCCCGCGTACAGCACGCCGAAATGCGACTCCAGCAGCAGCGGGCTGTTGGCGGCGAGCACGGCGACACGATCGCCCGGCCGCACGCCCAGACCGGCGAGCGCGCCCGCCTGGCGCAGGCACCGATCGTGCAGCTCGCGGTAGGTCAGCCGGAGCGGCCCGTCGATCACCGCCGTACGGCCGGCGTGGACCGCCGCGGCCCTGTCGAGGAGGGCCGTCGGGGTGAGGGTCTCGAAACTCAGACCGGCGGCGGGGCCCGCGCCGGGCGTCTGGCTGACATGAGCCGGCACGGCGACTCCCCCTCTCTCACCGGACGTCGGGGCCCATTCTCAGCCTGGTTCCATATACTGTCAAGCAGTTCACCTATATGAACCACCAGGCCCGAGGACTGGTCTGCCCGTCCGCTTGATTCCAGAGCGCCGGGGAGGGGTCGCCCGGCGCTCTGGATCCATTGAGGGAGGGGTGGGTCGTCAGTTGTCGGAGATGCCGTCGCGGGCGTTGCGGGTCTCCGCCGCGTCGAAGAACGCCTGCGCGACGGCTCGCCACTGGGCCGGGCCGTCGTAGAAGCCGGGCAGCGTCCGGAACTCGGCGACCAGGCCGCCGCGGGTGTTCGCGCCGCCGCCCACGTTGCCGGGCGGGACGGCGGGCAGGCCCTGGACCGCGGCGTTGCCCATGCGCGTGCCGCCCACTCCGGTCGGGTTGGGCACGGGTTTGCCGGTCAGCGCGACGTCGGCCGCTCCGGCCGTCAGGTCCGTCAGGGCGTCGGCGTCGGTGTCGCCCGGCGACGCGGCGAAGACGTCGATGGCGGCGAGCGGCTGCCCGACGTCGCCGGGGCGTCCCGTGGCGTTGAACAGCGCGTTCATCAGAGTGGTCTTGTTGTTGATGAAGTGGTTCCGCTCCGCCAGGGTCATGCCGTATGTGGTGATGACGGAGTTCGGGCTCTTGATCAGGACCGGCGCGAGGTTCTTCGCCGAACCGCCAAGGTTGGCCATCGACAGGGCGCCGCGGCGAAGATAGAGCGCGAGGTGGGTGAGCCATCCGCGCAGGCCGCGGAAGTTGCCCGCCTGCTGGCGCTCCGCCGTGGTCGCGGCCGAGTACGCCTGGTCGGTGAGCGTCCGCCCGATCTCGATCGCCTCGCGGATGTGCTCCTTGATGTCGCGGTAGATCGCCTGAGATAGCGGGTCGGGCACCCGGGCCGCCGTCGCGTAGTCGGACTCGACGTACCACTTCAGGAGGCTGTGGTACTCGCGCAGGTCGATGCCGATGTTCACCTGGATGCTGCCCTGGAAGTTGTGCAGGGGCAGCCGGAGGGGCGGGTGCGTGCCGGTGTCGGTGTAGTCGACGGGCCCCACGCTGACCGGTAGGGGCATCGTGGGCGTGCCGAGCGACGGGAACGCGTTGACCCAGCGGGTGGTGAGGTTGTTGGTCTGCGCGTTTATCTGGGTGACGAAGGCGTCGATGTTGTTCATGGTCGCGGTGAGGGACGCCTGGGTGGTCGCCGGGGGTTCCATGACGATCTCCATGATCGAGTCCCGGCTGCCCTGGCGGACCGGCCAGTCTGTCGTCATCGGGTTCGCGGGTGTCACCCGGTTGTCATGATCGGCGTCGACCCGGAAGCCGTTGGCGGGATTCTGGATCCGCCCGTACGCGACGCCGCCGACCGTGTCGCGGATACCGACGGCGGTCATCCGGTGCCCCTGCTTGAACTTGAGTCCGGCGACGTACTCCTGGGCGACCTCCAACTTGAGCTGCGTCAGCTGGGCCGGGGTGAGCTGGTCGATGGGGACGGGGATCTCGATCTCAAGGCCGATCGCCCGTTGCAGGACGAGGGCGCGTCCGCCCCGGGCGCGTTCGTGCGCGCGGCGGGCCAGCCGCGCCCGGGCCGTTCCGGCGGAGGATCGCCCACCCTGGATGAGAGCGATCAACTCGCCCGCGCAGATGTCGGCCATGGCCTCGTCCGGGTCGTCAGGACGGCCGATGGTGAGCTCGCGTCCCCCCTGGTGGGCGGGTACGCCGGTGTTGCCGTATCCCCCGGTCACGGATCGTCACGGTACTCAGGCCAGGCTGTCGAGCCAGGCGCGGTGGAGGCCGGCGAAACGGCCGGCTTCGCCGATGAGGCGGTCCGGGGGGCCGTCCTCGACGATGAGGCCGGCGTCCATGACGAGCACCCGTTCGGCGATCTCGATGGTGGACAGACGATGGGCGATGATCAGGGCGGTGCGGCCGGCGAGGACCGTGCGCAGGGCGCGCTGGACGAGACGTTCGCTGGGGACGTCCAGGCTGGAGGTCGCCTCGTCGAGGATCACCACGGCCGGATCGGCGAGGAAGACCCTGGCGAACGCCACCAACTGCCGCTGCCCGGCCGACATGCGGCCCCCGCGCTTGCCCACCTGGGTCCCGTACCCGTCGGGCAGCGCCGCGATGAACTCATGCGCGCCGATCGCGCGGGCCGCCTCCTCGATCTCGGCCGGGGTGGCGTCCGGACGGCCGAACCTGATGTTGTCCGCCACCGTCCCGGTGAACAGGAAGTTCTCCTGCGTCACCATCACCACGGCCCGCCGCAGCGTGGCCTCGTCGAGGTCGCGCAGATCGACGCCGTCGAGCAGCACGCGGCCCGCCGTCGGGTCGTAGAAGCGGGCGATCAGCTTCGCCACGCTCGTCTTGCCCGCGCCGGTCGCCCCGACGACCGCGACGATCTGCCCAGGGGGGATCTCCAGGTCAAGCCGGGGCAGGACCGGCACGCCGTCGATGTAGGAGAACTCGGCCCCCTCGAACCGCACCGCACCGCGCGGGCGCGCGAGCGGCACCGGATGCTCGGGCTCGGCCACCACGGGCCGCTCCTCCAGCACGCCGGACAGGTTGGAGAGCGCCGCGCCCGCCGACTGGAGCGTGTTGTAGAACTGGGAGTTCTCCTGCATCGGCTCGTAGAACTGCCGTAGGTACAACAGGAACGCGGCGAGCACGCCGACCGTGACCGCGTGGTGGAGCGCGAGCCGGCCGCCGTACACCAGGACCGCCGCCACCGTGACGTTGCCGATCAGCTTGATGCCCGGCATGAACACCGCCACCAGGTACATGCTGCTCGCGCTGGCGTCCCGGTAGCCGGTGTTGAGCTCCTCGAAGATCGCCTGGTTACGCGGCTCCCTGCGGAACGCCTGGACCGCCCTGATCCCGGTCATCGACTCCACGAAGTGGACGATGACCAGCGCCACCGCCTCACGGGTACGGCGGTAGACGACGCTCGACTCACGCCGGAACCACCGGGTGAACAGGAGCAGGATCGGCAGCGGCACCAGCGCGACCGCGCCGAGCGGGAGGTCGAGCACCAGGAGCAGGACGGCGGTGCCGAACAGGGTGAGGACGGCGGTGACGATGCTGTCGAAGCCCGACTGCAGCATCTCGGCGATCGCGTCGATGTCCGAGGTGAGCCGGGCGATGACCCGCCCCGAGGTGTACCTCTCGTGGAACCCGATCGACAGCCGCTGGAAGTGGTCGAAGACGCGGCGGCGCAGCTCCAGCAGGACGTCCTGCCCGATCTGCCCAGAAATCCGGAGGAACACCCGGCGGGTCAGCGCCTGGGTCAGCGTGGCGGCCAGGATCGCCGCGACGACCACGAGCAGCGTGGCGGCGTCCTCGTGCCGCAGCATGGGCGGGATGCCGGTGTCGATGCCGACCTTCACCAGGTACGGGATCGCGAGGCCGGCCGCGTTCGAGACCACGATGATCGCGATCAGCAGGGCGATGGCCCGCCGGTGCGGGCGCAGCAGGTCGCCGAGCAGCCGCCGGGACCGCGCGCGCAGCAGCACCGACACCTTGTCCGGCAGGTCCTCCTGCCTCTCCGCGGCGACGCCGCGCCAACGTCCCGGTTCGCCGGCCGTGCTCGCTCGCGCGCCGTCCTTCGCGCCGGTGGCCGTACGGCTCATCGCAGCGCCTCCTCGTGGTCGAGGCCGGCGTCCTGCGCGAGCAGTTCCCGGTACTCGGGGACCTTCGACAGCAGGTCGCGATGCAGGCCGACGTGCGTGATGGTGCCGTCGCGGAGCAGCGCGACCTTGTCGGCGAGCAGCACGGTGGACGCGCGGTGCGCCACGACGAGGCCGGTCGCGTCAGCGAGCACCCCGCGCAGCGCCTGCTCGACCAGGGCCTCGGTCTCGACGTCGAGAGCCGACAGGGTGTCGTCCAGCACGAGGATCCTCGGCTTGCTGAGCACCGCGCGGGCCAGGGCGAGCCTTTGCCGCTGGCCGCCGGACAGCGACATGCCCTGCTCGCCGATCCGGGTGTCGAGCCCCCATGGAAGGTCGTAGGCGAAGGTTGCCTGGGCGATTTCGAGCGCCTCCCGCAGTTCCTCCTCGGCCGCCTCGCCCCGGCCGAGTGTGAGGTTCTCCCGCACGCTCATCGAGAACAGCGTCGGCTCCTCGAAGGCGGTGGCGACCACCGACCGCAGCGCGGGCAGCGTCAGGTCACGGATGTCCCGCCCGTCGATCGTGACCCGGCCCTCGGTGACGTCGGCCAGCCTCGGCACCAGCGCGGTCAGCGTCGTCTTGCCCGAGCCGGTGGCCCCCACGATCGCGACCGTCTCCCCCGGCCGCACCTCCAGCCAGACGTCCCGCAGTACGGGCCGCTCGCCGCCGGGGAACCGGAAGCCGACCCCCTCGAACCGCAGGTGCCCGCGCGGCCGCTCGATCACCTCCGCGCCGCCGACGATCTCCGGCTCGGTGTCGAGCACCTCCATGACCCGGTCGGCCGAGGTCATCGCCTCCTGCGCCATCGCCAGGATGTAGCCGAGCGACGCGATCGGCCACACGAGCTGGAGCATCAGCGTGGTGAAGGCCACCAGGGTGCCGAGCGTCAGCGAACCCGCTCCGACGGCCAGCGCGCCGAGCAGGAGCACCATGGCCAGGGTGACGTTCGGGATCACCTCCAGGAAGGTGAAGAAGCGGGACGCCAGCCGCACCTTGTCCATCGAGACCCGGTAGACCCTGCGCGCGGCGGCGTCGAACTCGGCGAACACATGCGGCCTGCGCCCGAACGCCTTGACCGTGCGGATCCCGAGCGCCGCCTCCTCGACGTAGGTGGCGATGTCGCCTTGCGTGTCCTGGACCTCACGCGAGATGCGGCGGTACTTCTTCTCGAACCGCAGCGACACGGCGAAGATGGGCACCGCCGCCGCCGCGATGAGCAGCCCGAGGGGCCAGTACATCCGCAGGAGCAGCACGGTCACCGTGACCAGCTGCAGGATGTTCATGACGAGGAACAGCAGGCCGAACCCGGAGAAGCGGCGGATCGTGGACAGGTCGGTCGTCGCGCGGGACAGCAACTGCCCCGACTGCCAGTCGCCGTGGAAGCTCATCGGCAGCCGCTGCAGGTGCCGGTAGAGGTCGTCGCGGATCGCCGTCTCCAGTCCGAGCACGGCCTTGGTCTGCATCCACCGGCGTACGAAGATCAGGAACGCCTCGGTGACGCCGAGGGCGAGGGCGAGCAGTCCGAGCGGGAGAAGGGCGGTGTCGCGGCCGTGGCCGACCGGGCCGTCGATGATCTCCTTGCCCACCAGCGGGATCGCGGTGCTCGTGGCGATGCCCGCCATGGTGGCGAGCCAGATGAGGAGCAGGCGGGAGACGTAGGGGCGCAGGTACGGCGTGAGCCGCCGCAGCGACCGCGACCTCCCCCTACGAGGCTTGTCAGCGGAATCGGGGGCAGGGCCGGAGTCCTTACCGTCGGGAGGCATGAGGAAGCAGGGCACTCCTTACGAGTCGGCGCGATGGACGAGGGAAGGCGCACTCGGGCCTCGGGGGGCGCACGAGGGACGCCACAGCGGCAGGGGTTACCGTCACCTTCCAAGGCAGTCGCTCCCCGATCAACCGATTTCCGGGCGCACCAAATGCTCGACGCCCCGGCAGGTGGTTCCGAGTTGGCATACCCACTGCGCGGACGCGGCCCACATGAGCGGGCGGTGAGCAGGACGAACGGTCGCGCACAGGGCCGGGACCATGAGGGGTCGGCGGCCGGGGCGGCGCCGCGAAACGGTCCAGGCGCTTGGGGTTCCTAACGAACGTGGTGGACTTGACCTGGTCAACGGTCGGTGTCGCGCGCGTGGCCGCCGTGTAGCGGGACGCGGTCAGCCGCGCGATCGCACGCGATAAACCCGGCGACGTCGACGGTCATCCCCGGGATACTGGTCGCCCATGGATGAGGTCAAGATGATCGTCGCCCATTCCGAGCGCGCGACCCTGCGCGTCGGCGACGTGTTCCTGAAGGTGGACGCCGATCAGGCGCGCATCGACGTCGAGGTCGAGGCGATGGCCCTGGCGCCGGTCCCGACCCCGAAGGTCCTGTGGCGCAAGCCGCCGGTGCTCGCGATCGCCGCGGTCCCGGGGACGGCGCTCGGCCGCCTCGGCGAGCCGTCGACCGCGTCCCCGGCGGCGTGGGCCGCGGCGGGCGCCGCCATCCGGAGGTTGCACGACGCGCCGTTGCCGCCCAGGCCCGGCCGGGCCGGCCGGGGCCTCGACGAGTGGGCGGCGGATCTCGATGGCGAGTGCGAGTGGCTCGTGACGAACGGCGTCCTGCCCGCCGACCTGGTCACCCGCAACCGCGAGGTCGCCGAGGCCGCGCTCCGGCCGTGGGCTCCGGTGTTCACGCACGGCGACCTGCAGATCGCTCACGTGTTCGTCGACGGCGACGGGATCACGGGCATCATCGACTGGTCCGAGGCGGGCCAAGGTGATGCCCTGTTCGACCTCGCCACCTTGACGCTCGGACACGAGGAGCACCTCGGCGACGTCGTCGCCGGCTATGGCACCGACGTCGACCTCGACGTGATCCGCGCGTGGTGGTCGTTGCGAAGCCTGCTGGTGGTTCGCTGGCTGGTCGAGCACGGCTTCGACCCGTTCGCCCCGGGCTGCGAGATCGACGTGCTGAGATCCCGGCTGTGAGGCCGCGCGGGCCCGACCGCCATGAGAAGTCCTATCGGAACGAAGAGTGTTGAGTGGACGAGGCGTCGCCAGCAGTGGCAAGACCGGCAACAACGGTTCGATCCGCGCCCACAGCTCATCCGGAATGACCCACGGCGGCTGCTCGCCCTTCCTCACACAGGTGATCAACCTGTAGATGATCATCGGTATTCCTAGATCATTTTGTTACGGCTTCCTGGCGACCCGTCACGGCGAGCGTTCGCCCATTCCGGTTGTGAAGCGGACGGGGCGTTGAGTCGCGCCCGTTCGCTCTTATATCCTCGGTAGCAAGCCGAGAGGCGCTGCGACGGACCCGGGTCCGCCACGCTCGGCCGCGAATGTTCCAAGGGCGCCTTCCATCACGGGAGGTGCACGGGTGAGCAGACTGACAGACCACGGCGACGCGCAGGGGCGGGTGGCCGTACCCGACGCGACGGGCCGGGGGACCCAGGCCCTGCGGGAGCTTCTCGACCAGCGGGTCGTGGTGATCGACGGTGCCTGGGGCACGATGCTGCAGGGTGCCGGGCTGACCGCGGACGACTATCGCGGTGAGCGGTTCCGGGACCATCCGCATGAGGTGGCCGGCGACCCGGACCTGCTGAACCTGACACGGCCGGATGTCATCCTCGACGTCCACCGCCAGTACCTCGCGGCGGGCGCGGACATCACCACGACCAACACCTTCACCGCCACGAGCATCGGCCAGGCGGACTACTCGCTTCAGCCGCTGGTGCGGGAGATGAACCTGCGGGGCGCCCAACTGGCGCGGCAGGCCGCGGACGAGGTGGGCGGGCGTTTCGTCGCCGGGTCGATCGGGCCGCTGAACGTCACGCTTTCGCTGTCCCCGCGGGTGGAGGACCCCGCGTACCGGGCGGTGTCGTTCGACCAGGTCCGCGCCGCGTACGCCGAGCAGGTTCGGGCACTGGCCGACGGTGGGGTGGACCTGCTGCTGATCGAGACGATCTTCGACACGCTCAACGCGAAGGCCGCGATCGCCGCCGCACGCGAAGTGGCTCCGCATCTGCCGCTGTGGATCTCGGTGACGATCGTCGACCTGAGCGGGCGCACGCTGTCGGGGCAGACCGTCGAGGCGTTCTGGAACTCGATCGAGCACGCCGACCCGCTGGTCGTCGGCCTGAACTGTGCGCTGGGCGCGGAGGAACTGCGCCCGCATGTGGCCGAGCTGTCACGGCTCGCCGGCACGTACACGGCGTGTCATCCCAACGCCGGGCTGCCGAACGCGTTCGGCGGCTACGACCAGACGCCGCACGAGACCGCGCGACTGCTCGGCGAGTTCGCCGCGTCCGGCATGGTCAACATCGTCGGCGGGTGCTGCGGCACGACACCGGCGCACATCGCGCGGATCGCCGCCGCTGTGTCCGATCTGCGGCCGCGCCAGGTCCCGGCGCCCCCGGCGCGTACCCGGTTCAGTGGCCTGGAGCCCTTCGAGATCGGCCCGGACACGGGATTCGTCATGATCGGCGAGCGGACCAACGTCACGGGGTCGGCGCGGTTCCGGCGCCTGGTCGAGGCGGGCGACCACCAGGCCGCCGTCGACGTCGCGCTGGAGCAGGTACGCGGTGGGGCCAACCTGCTCGACGTCAACATGGACGCCGACCTGCTCGACAGCGAGCGGGCCATGACCACGTTCCTGAATCTGGTCGCGACCGAGCCGGAGGCCGCCCGCATCCCCATCATGATCGACAGCTCGCGGTGGAGCGTGCTGGAGGCCGGGCTCAAGTGCGTGCAGGGCAAGGGCGTGGTCAACTCGATCAGCCTCAAGGAGGGTGAGGGCCCGTTCCTGGAGCAGGCCGCGCTCATCCGCGGCTACGGCGCCGGTGTGGTCGTCATGGCCTTCGACGAGCAGGGGCAGGCCGACACCGTCGAGCGCAAGGTGTCGATCTGCGCCCGCGCCTACGACCTGCTCACCCAGCGGGCCGGATTCGCTGCCGAGGACATCGTGTTCGACCCCAACGTGCTCGCGGTCGCCACCGGCATCGCCGAGCACAACGGCTACGCGAAGGCGTTCATCGACGCGTTGCCGCTGATCAAGCAGCGCTGCCCGGGAGCGCGGACCAGCGGCGGCATCTCCAACCTGTCGTTCTCCTTCCGCGGCAACGACGTCGTGCGCGAGGCGATGCACTCGGCGTTCCTCTTCCACGCCGTACGGGCCGGGCTGGACATGGGCATCGTCAACGCGGGACAGCTCGCGGTCTACCAGGACATCCCGGCGGACCTGCTCGAACTGGTCGAGGACGTCCTGTTCGACCGTCGCGCCGACGCCACCGACCGGCTCGTCGCCTTCGCCGAGACGGTCAGCGGGACGGGCACCCGCCGTACGGTGGACCTGTCCTGGCGCGAGGCGCCGGTCGAGCGGCGCCTGGCGTACGCGCTCGTCCACGGCATCGTGGACTTCATCGAGGCCGACACCGAAGAGGCCCGGCTGAACGTGGCGCGTCCCCTCGAAGTGATCGAGGGGCCGCTCATGGACGGCATGAAGACCGTGGGCGACCTGTTCGGCTCCGGAAAGATGTTCCTGCCGCAGGTGGTGAAGAGCGCGCGGGTGATGAAGCGCGCGGTCGCCTATCTTGAGCCCTACATGGAAGCCGAGAAGGAGCGGGCGCGGCTGGAAGGTCGCGCGGAGATCAGCCGCGGCAACGGGAAAGTGGTGCTCGCCACCGTCAAGGGCGACGTGCACGACATCGGCAAGAACATCGTGGGTGTCGTGCTCGGCTGCAACAACTACGAGGTCATCGACCTTGGCGTCATGGTCCCCGCCTCCGTCATCCTCGACACCGCGGTCGCCGAGGGCGCTGACGCCGTGGGCCTGTCGGGCCTGATCACCCCGTCGCTGGACGAGATGGTCACCGTCGCCGCCGAGATGAAGCGCCGCGGGCTGAAGCTGCCCCTGCTGATCGGCGGCGCCACGACGTCGCGTCAGCACACCGCGGTCCGTATCGCCCCGGCCTATGACCGCAGCACCGTCCATGTGCTCGACGCCTCCCGCGTCGTCGGCGTGGTCTCGGACCTGCTCGATCCCGAGCGGGCCGAGGAACTGGACGTGCGCAACCGCGCCGAGCAGGAGCGCCTTCGCGAGCAGCACGCGACCAGGGAGCGTCGTCCCCTGCTGACGCTCGCGCGGGCCCGCGCCAACCATGAGCGGGTTCCGTTCGACGACCTGCCCGTCCCGCCCTTCACCGGCACCCGCGTCGTCCAGCCGGACCTGGCCACTCTCCGCACGATGATCGACTGGCAGTTCTTCTTCATCGCCTGGCAACTGAAGGGCAAGTACCCGGCGATACTCGACCAGCCGGAGGCCCGCGAGCTCTACGACGAGGCGAACATCCTGCTCGACCAGATCATCGCGGACGGGTCGTTCCAGGCCCGAGGCGTCTACGGCTTCTGGCCCGCCCACTCCGACGGCGACGACATCATGGTCACCACCGCCCCGCAGGGCGCGGGCGACCATCGGATTCTCCGTCTGCCGATGCTGCGCCAGCAGTCGGCCAAGCCCGAGGGCCGGCCCAACCGGTGCCTCGCGGACTACCTGGCCCCGGCGGGAGACCACCTCGGCGGGTTCGCCGTCGCCGTGCACGGCGCCGAGGAACTCGCGCCCATCTTCGAGAAGCGGCACGACGACTACCGGGCGATCATGGTGAAGGCCCTGGCCGACCGACTCGCCGAAGCGTTCGCCGAGCACATCCACCTCCAGGCGCGGCGTGCGTGGTACGAGCCGGACGCCGATCCCTCGATCGAGGACCTGCACGCTGAGCGCTTCCGCGGCATACGCCCCGCCTTCGGCTACCCCGCGAGCCCCGACCACAGCCAGAAACGGGACCTGTTCGACCTGCTCGACGCCGGGCGACTCGACATGGGCCTGACCGAGTCGTTCGCGATGACCCCCGCCGCCAGCGTCAGCGGACTGCTGTTCGCTCACCCCTCGTCGCGGTACTTCAGTGTGGGACGCATCGGCCAGGACCAAGCCGAGGACTACGCCCTGCGGCGCGGTGTCCCTCTTCCCGAGGTCGAGCGCTGGCTGCGCCCCAACCTCGCCTACGACCCTCAGCCGAATCGGTAGGCGGATCGGTCTAGGGAAGCGGTAGCGCGGCCTCCACCTGCGTTCCGGGCCCGGTGCCGATGTCGGTGCCGGTGCCGGTCGCGGGGGCCGGGGTGATCACGCAGGTGCCGCCGAGCTCGGCGGCGCGCTCGCGCATAGAGGCGAAGCCGACGCCGGATCGCCGGTGCCCGGGCAGCCCCTTGCCGTCGTCGCGCACCCGTACGACCAGTACGTGCTCCGAGCGGGCCAGCGTGACGGTGGCCCGGGTGGCCTCGGCGTGCCTGCGCACGTTGGTCAGCGCCTCCTGCGCGATCCGGTACGCCGCGACCTCCACCGCCGCCGGGAGGTCGCCGGTCTCGCCCTCCACCTCGACCTCGACGGGCGGCCCCGGCTCCGCCGCGAGCGCGCCCACCGCCCCGGCCAGGCCGAGGTCGTCCAGGCTTGGCGGGCGCAGACCGTAGACCAGCTCGCGGACCTCCTTGCTGACCGAGTCCATGCCCCCGCGCAGGTCCCGCAGCATCCGGTCGGCCGAGGTCGGCGCCTCGCGCAGGCGCAGCCGGGCCATGTTCAGTGACATCGACATGTTGGCGAGCGCCTGGCCGAGGCCGTCGTGCAGGTCGCGGCGGAGCCTGCGCCGCTCCTCCTCGCGTGCGCTCAGGATGCGCTCGCGGGAGCGCTGCAGGTCGGCCGCCATCAGCACGGCGTGCGCGACGTCCGCGACGTACGGGGTCGCCGCCGCGATCAGCCGTTCGGTGTGGGCGGTGGAGAAGGTTCGCGGTCCGGGCGGCCCGACCAGCATCCGGCCGACCGGCTCGCCGTGCCACACCAGCGGCACGACGCGCGGATCAGGCCCGGCCGCGCCCATTTCCACCCGCAGCCCCGCCGTGCCGACCTCGACCAGGACACCGGTGACGCCGAGGCCGTCGTGGACCACCGCCGCGACGGCGGCCAGCGCGTTGACCGGTTCGGTCTCGCCGGCCTCGCGGGCCAGCCTTCTGGCCAGTTCCTCGGGCCGGCCGTGCTCGCCGTACAGCATCACGTCGGTCAGGCGGCGCAGGCGCGTGCGCAGCGGCTGGAAGAACACGCCCGTCGCCAGCGCGGCGGCCAGGCCCGCGACCTGGTCGTAGCCCGCCGCCAGCAGCCCGGCCAGGGTGCCGGTGCCCAGGTACACCGCGCCGACCGCGGCGATCAGGCCCGTGGCGATGACGGTCCGGCCGATGACGGTGTCGATGCCGTACAGGCGGTAGCGCAGCACCGCGAACGCGATCGCCACCGGAATCACCCCGGCCCAGATCGTCACCGGCAGCCAGTAGTCCTCGCCGAGCAGCACGAACGCCGCATAGATGACGAACGCCGACAGCGGCCAGGCGATCTGCCTGCGCGCCGTCGAGTCCGCGTGCCGCAGCCGTACCAGCAGGGAGAGCACCGCGAGCACCATACAGGCGTTGATCAGCAGGGCCAGTGAGCCCGTCAGCACCGTGTGGTAGGGAGCCAGAGCCTCGATCGCCAGAGGGTTCGGGATGACCTCCGGCCAGCGGTACGTGCTCGCGGGCGGCGTCGGCCGCACGATGTTGCGCACGCCGTCGATGACGGTCGCGGCCACGCCGCCGATCGCCACCGGCAGCCAGCGGCGGGAGGGCAGGTGGTCGTCCGGCGAGAGCAGCGGCATGAGGATCCCCAGCGTGCAACCCCCGGCCGTCCAGCCCACGACGGCCAGGATGCGCAGCCACCCCGCGCTCTCCAGGTCGCCGGTCGACGCCTGCGCGAACTGCAGCCCGGTCGCCATCACGTTGACCGCGCAGCCGAGGCCGCCGGCGCACATCAGCCAGGCCAGCCTCAGGCGGGGACGGTGCGCGATCAGGAACGCGCCGATCAGTGGGAAGGTCAGGCCCGCGCCGTGGTCGGGCGCCGTTGGCGGCCATGGCGCCCACTCCTCCGGCACCGACAACTGGATCGCGGTGCCGGCCACGGTCAGCGAGACCGACAGCACGGCCAGGACGGCCAGCACGGCGGACACCCTCCGCGCCCACACCACCCACCGGGCGTCCATGGGTCCCGCGCCCGGGTCGCCGCCCCCGCCTGCCTTCACTGCTCACATCCCCCTGTCCCCGCAGCAACCTCAGCGACCGTAGCCGGAGTATTGACCAGCCCGGAATAGTAGGGGATCACGCGGCCGAATGCGGTACCGGGGCGAGCCGGCCCCGGTGACACGCGAACGTGGTACGGACCTCCTGCTCATCCGGTGCCTTCGCTGACCACAGTTCGATTTGCCTAAAGCCATTAGGCAAACGCATAATGACTGTCGCTATATGGGAGGAAGGTTATGGTCCGAGCAGGGCTGACCCCGGAGCGCCTGACCCGGGCGGGGGCCGAGCTGGCCGACGAGGTCGGCTTCGACCAGGTGACCGTCTCGGCGCTCGCCCGGCGGTTCGACGTCACGGTCGCGAGTCTGTACTCGCACCTGAAGAACTCCCAGGACCTCAAGACCAGGATCGCCCTGTTCGCCCTGGAGGAACTCGCCGACCGGGTCGCCGCCGCCCTGGCCGGGCGCGCCGGCAAGGATGCCCTGGCCGCCTTCGCCGATGCCTACCGCGACTACGCCCGGGAGCACCCTGGCCGCTACGCCGCCGCCCGGCTCAGGCTCGACCCCACGACGGCGGCCGCCAGCGCCGGCGTCAGGCACGCGCAGATGACGCGGGCGATCCTGCGCGGCTATGACCTGACGGAGCCGGACCAGACCCACGCGGTCCGGATGCTGGGCAGCGTCTTCCACGGCTACGTCAGCCTGGAGATGGGCGGAGGCTTCAGCCACACCGCCGTCGACCCGCAGGAATCCTGGTCCTGGATCGTGGATTCCCTCGACGTCCTGCTGCGGAGCTGGACCACGCCCTGACCATCAGCGGGCCGGGCACCGGCGCATCTGAACGACCCGGAAATCTTGATCGACAGGCTGAGGCGATGAACACCGACCACGACTGGATCACCACACCCGTCACCGCGGACCTCCTGCGCGGCGTCCTCGACGTGGAACGCACGGCGCACGGCCTGCTGCCGCACCGGCTGCCCGCTCGGGCTCGCCGGCAGATCCCTGACGACCAACTGGCCCTGGCCGAGGCCCAGCCGTCCGGCGTGCGGCTGGCCTTCCGCACCCGGGCCACCGCCATCGAACTGGACACCCTGCCGACCAAGAGGGCCTACCGAGGTCTCCCGGCCCCGGCGGACGGCGTATACGACCTGCTGGTCGACGGCCGTCTCGCCGCCCAGGCCACGGTGACCGGCGGCAGGGTCCGCACGATCGACATGGCCACCCAGTCCGTAGAACTGCGCGAAGGGCCTCCGGGCACCGCCCGGTTCACCGATCTGCCCGCGCGTGACAAGGACGTCGAGATCTGGCTCCCTCATACGGAGATCACCGAGCTGATCGCCCTGCGTACCGACGCCCCGGTCGAGCCGGCGCCGGACAGCGGGCGCAGGGTGTGGCTGCACCACGGCAGTTCCATCAGCCACGGCTCGAACGCCGCCCACCCGACCGCCATCTGGCCGGCGCTGGCCGCCGCGATGGGCGGAGTGGAACTGGTCAACATGGGGTTCGGGGGCAGCGCGCTGCTCGACCCGTTCACCGCCCGCGCGATGCGGGACACGCCCGCGGACCTGATCAGCGTCAAGATCGGCATCAATGTCGTCAACACCGACGTGATGCGCCTGCGTGCCTTCACCCCTGCCGTCCATGGCTTCCTCGACACCATCCGCGAGGGGCATCCGAGCACGCCGCTGCTGGTCGTGTCCTCCATCCTGTGCCCGGTCCAGGAGGACACCCCCGGCCCCCTCGCGCCCGACTTCGACGGCGGGACCGTGCGTTTCAAGGCCACCGGCGACCCGGCCGAACGCGCCGCCGGGCGCCTGACGCTCAACGTCATCCGCGACGAACTGGCCCGGATCGTCAGGCAACGGGCGGCTGACGACCTGGACCTGCACTACCTCGACGGCCGCGACCTTTACGGCGAGCAGGACTACGCCGAACTGCCGTTGCCCGACGAGGTCCACCCTGACCCCGCAGGACACCGCCGCATCGGCGAGAACTTCGCGCGCCTCGCGTTCGTCGCCGGCGGCCCGTTCGCCGTCAAGACCGGCTGACCACGATCGCGGTCGCGCCGGCCCAGCACCACGACGCTGCCGTTTCGGCCTGGACCTCCTGTAGCCACGGGGAGCCGCCACCCCGGCGAGCCCTGAGGGCCAAGTGACCTTCAAGGGCCAGGAGACCAAGTCCACGAGCGTGTCGTTCGCCGTCCTGTACAGCTTCTCGTAGGGCACGGGGCAGCGGCTGGTCCGTCGCATTCTGCGATTGGAAGGGCACGGCGGGCTGGGATGCCTACGAGTCGCTGTTCGCCGAGATCAGTGTGCGAGTCGTCTGCTTCCCTCTACGCCGCGGGCGTGTCGAGCACGCTTCTTCACGAGAAGCTCCGCAGGCTTCCTGCAGCCGCCTAGCACGGCGACCGGCAACGACACCATCTGAAATCTCACGTTCTACGGGCGGCGCACGTCTACCAGCCAGGAGAAGGGAAACGCAGATGAGCACTCGACACATCGTGATCGAGACCCGCCTTGGACCGATCACGCTCGTCGCAAAGGGCGAGACGATTGCCGGCCTGTACTTCAGGCACCACGTCCGCCGGCCCTCGCAGGAGACGTTCGGCCCCGAGGTGGCCGGCTCCACGGACCCGCTGCTGAACGAAGTTGCCCGACAGCTGCGCCACTACCTGGCGGGTCGGCGCAGGCAGTTCGATCTTCCGCTCGCCGCCGAGGGTGACGCGTTCCAGCACGCCGTCTGGGACATCGTGAAGAGAATTCAGTGCGGTGACACGACCACCTACGGTCGGATCGCCGAGCAGGTCGGAGACCGCAGTCTCGCGCAACGGGTCGGACAGGCCGTGGGTGCGAACCCGCTGTGCGTCTTCGTGCCGTGCCACCGCGTCGTCGGCTCTAATGGTTCCCTCACCGGATACGCCGGCGGACTGGAACGCAAGCAGGCGCTGCTGGAGCTTGAGGAGCCGCCTGCGGTCAGCGCTGGACGGTTGTTCTGACCGTAAACCTCACGTTTGTCACCGAAAGTATGTCGTCAATGGGATGGACATGAAACAACCGTTCGAGAACGTGGTCGCGCAGCACGGCGCAACCGTGCTGCGCGTCTGCCGGGTCGTCCTCGGCCCGCACGACGCGGACGACGCATGGTCGGAGACCTTCCTCTCCGCCCTGCGCGCCTATCCCGACCTGCCTGAGACGGCGAACGTGGAGGCATGGCTCGTGACGATCGCGCATCGCAGGGCGATCGACGTGCTGCGTGTCGCGAAAAGGAATCCTCTGCCCGTCGACGAGGTACCGGAAGCACCGACGGGGCGGGACATCCCGGACTCTGGGGACTCTGACCTTTGGGCCGCGGTGAAAGGGCTCCCGAGCAAACAACGCCAGGCTGTCGCCTACCGCTATGTGGCGGGGCTGGCATACGCCGAGATCGCGGAGATCCTCGGCGGCACCGTTGAGGCGGCCCGAAGAGCCGCCGCGGACGGGCTCAAGAATCTCAGGAAGAAATATCCGGGCGCGATCACGAGAGGAGCATCATCATGAACGACATCCGCCACGATGACGACATGGCCGTCCTGCTGTCGACGCCTGTGGACGCCGGCACTCTCAGTCGGCTCCACCGCCGTCTGGAGCAGGCGGCAGAGCGAGCCGATCTCGTCGATGTCGCTTACACCACCATCGACTCACCTGTCGGCAGATTGCTGCTCGCCGCTACCCCGGAGGGGCTGGTCCGCGTGGCGTACGCCAGCGAGGACCACGATCGAGTTCTGGAAGCCCTCGGCCAGAAGCTTAGCCCGCGCATCCTGCGCGCCCCGAAGCGGCTGGACGAAGTGGCTCGCGAGATCGACGAGTACTTCGCCAAGCACCGCGAGGTCTTCGACCTGAAACTGGACCTGTCCCTGTCTCGCGGATTCCGGCGCCTCGTGCAGACGCATCTGCCCGAGATCGGGTACGGCCAGACCCGCAGCTACCGAGACATGGCCGAGCTCGTCGGCAACCCCAAGGCCGTCCGAGCGGTGGGCACCGCCTGTGCGACCAACCCGCTGCCGATCGTCGTCCCGTGCCACCGCGTGCTGCGTACCGACGGCACGCTCGGCGGTTACATCGGCGGACTCGAGGCCAAGACCATGCTGCTGAACCTGGAGGCCGCGGCATGAGCATCGCGAAGGCGACCGGGAGGAAGACGGATCGGTGGTACAGCCGTGTCGAGTCCGGCGAGTGGGAGGCGATCACCACAGAGGTCAACGAGTATGGCGGCGCACTGCTGCCGCGACTGCTGACCCCGGAGGAGACCGTGGAGATCAGGGAGCTGTACGAGCAGGACGGCCTGTTCCGCAGCACCGTCAACATGGGCCGGCACCGCTTCGGTGAGGGCCAGTACCGATACTTCAACGCCCCGTACCCAGAACCGATCGAGCGGCTCAAGCAGGCGCTGTACCCGCGGCTGCTTCCCATCGCCCGCGACTGGTGGACCAAGCTCGGCCGGCCCGCACCGTGGCCGGACTCGCTTGATGAGTGGCTTCAGATGTGCCACGACGCCGGCCAGACGAAGTCTTCGGCGATCCTGCTCCACTACGGCGAGAAGGATTGGAACGCTCTGCATCGCGACCTGTACGGCGACCTCGTGTTCCCGTTGCAGGTCGTGATCAACCTCAACGAGCCCGGCGTGGATCACACGGGTGGCGAGTTCCTGCTGCTGGAACAGCGCCCGCGTGCCCAGTCTCGGGGCACGGCCACGCTGCTGCCGCACGGTCACGGATACCTGTTCACCACCCGCGACCGACCCGTCAAGTCCGCCCGCGGATGGTCCGCCGCGCCGGTTCGGCACGGCGTATCCGCCATCCGCTCCGGCGAACGTCACACCCTCGCTCTCGTCTTCCATGACGCCGCATGAGCGACGCAACGAAGACGTACACCCTTCTGGGGGCGGACGGCGTCCCTATCGGTCCGCGGTCAAGGGGCTGTGGGGCGGCCATCAGTGCTCGAAGATCTACGGACGACTCGATTGTCCCGCCGCGCTGCGCGCCATCGCTCGCGGCGGCTACGTGAAGCACCGGGTCTTCTTCGCTGACGAGGCCACGGCGGTCGCCGCCGGGTTCCGCCCCTGCGGAGCCTGCTGCAGGGACCGTTATCAGACGTGGAGGACCACCCGGGAGAACGGCGAACGATGGAAGCCCTGACCACCCCCTTACTGAAGGCGTCAGCGAGTTATGACGCGGACCTGACGGCTACGGATGCCGAGGTAGCGACCGTCATCAGAATTGCTCGCGACCGCCGTGCACGCAATATCGTGATCGGCTCCGGCCGCACCCCTCACGCCCTTGCGACCTCACGCCTGATCGAATCGGCCTGGGATCGCACAGGAGGCGTAACTCTCGATACGATCACCTGGCCCGAGACCGGGGCCTCCTGGCTGCGTCACGCGTCACGGTTCGCCGCCGCCGACCCCGACCTGTGGGTGATGGTCGGGCCGGCAACCGGCTGGGCGCAGATGACCCGGCGGCTGCTGTGGTCGACTCCCTGGAGCCCCGCACGCACCCTCGCGACCGCCGGAATCGGCGACCTGCGCACTCTCGCACTCGTCGGACTGACCGATCTGGACGGCCTGACCGGCGCAAACGCAGACGGTACCTCCTGGCTCGTTGCGCACGATTCCCTCGTGCACCTCACACACACGGAGGGCCAGCGATGACAGCGCATGACCGGGCTTGACGGGTGATCGAATGACACAAGATGCGAGCACCACCACCGCCGGACCCCGGCGTCGTCGTCGGGGACGACGGGCTCGCCCGGCCCGCATGGGCAGCCGCTGCCCCTCTGCTGCGCGACTACTACGACACAGAGTGGGGCATGCCGGTCACGGACGAACGCGGCGTCTACGAGCGCGTCAGTCTCGAAGGATTTCAGGCGGGACTGTCCTGGGCAACGATCCTCCGCAAGCGACCCGCATTCCGTGCGGCATTCGACAACTTCCTCCCGGACGCGATCGCTGCTTACACCGAGACCGATGTCGAGCGGTTGATGGCCGACGTCGGCATCGTGCGCAACCGGCAGAAGATCCAGGCGACCATCACCAATGCCCGCGCCACCATCACGCTGCGCGAGGAGATGGGCCTGGCCGAGCTGGTGTGGTCCTTCCGACCCGAGAGCACGCCCTGCCCCCAGACCTTTGCAGAGATCCCCACGAAGTCCGCCGAGTCGGTCGCGTTGTCAAAGGAGCTGCGCCGACGCGGATTCGCCTTCGTCGGCCCGACCACCATGTACGCGCTCATGGAGGCGATCGGCATCGTCGACACCCATCTGCTCGGCTCGCATCGACGGGGCAGCTCTGGAATCTGGACATCGTGACCCTCCTCCACCTGATCCCGAACGGTCCCACTGACTTTGAGATCGCTCTACGGATGCTGGCTGCCCACGCGATCCCAGGAGCCGAAGAAGTCGACATCCCGGGCCGCACCTACACCCGGCTTCCGACCCACGCAGGAGGCCCTGCACGGGTGAAGATGACCTTCGCCGAGGATGGGGTCGTCCGCTCGGTGTCGGAGAGCAGGTGCTCAAGATCGAACTTCTGCGTAACGCCCGCGAGGCGGGCATCGACCGAGTGATCGTCCGGGACGGCACGGCGACAGAGGCCATCTCCAAGGCCCTTGGCCTGCACCCCCCGAGGTGACCGCATGACCGAGGCATCACGGACGCCCACGCCCCCACCGGATTAGACCGGACGCGTCTGCACCTCCAAGAGGAGATTCCTGTCGCAGCAGGCTTCGCCTCTTCAATCCGTGGTCGCTCAGCGGCCCGACTCGCGAATGCTCAGCACCGCGTTCGGCACCTCGTATCTTCACCGCCAATCTCACGTATCGGCTTCGACCAGCGTCTTCAAAATGTCACCACGCCTGCTGGCGGACCGGTGGCGGCTACCGACAGAAAGGACAAACCCATGTCGCTCGAGAAGAACAAGGCCATTGTCGGCCGATGGTTTACGGAGTTCTGGGGCAACCCCTTCAACCCCGACATCATCGACGAGCTCGCCGCTCCGGACATCCGGTTCGAGTACTCGCTGCACAAGCCCATGCGCGGTCGCAACGAGGTGCGCGAGTTCGCGACCAATTTCCGCACCGCGTTCCCGGACCTCAACTTCTGGGGCACCGCGGACCTCATCGCCGAGGGCGACTACGTCGTCGGCCAGTGGGAGGGCGGCGGCACGCACACCGGGCCGATCATCTTCGATGACCTTCCCATCGGCTCCGCGCCGGCGGCGTCCGGCAAGACGCTCCGCTTCACCGGCACGACGGTGCTCAAGATCCAGGACGGTCTCATCGTCGAGGAGCTCGGGCTCGACGACGGTGTGAAGGTCCTTCAGCAGCTCGGAATCATCCCTACCGCCTGAGCTGAGCGCCCGCTCAAGCTGGTGCTCATCGAGGGCGAGGAGGGTCAGGACACCCGCATGGACCACCTCGGCCGCCGCCACCCAGCGGCTCACCGAGGCCGGGCCGGCCACCTTCACCGAGAACGACACCTCCTGCTGCTGTGCCCTGCAGGACAAGGTCTGGGTCCACGGCCCCGGCAACGAGCCCTGGGAGGGTATGTGGTCAGGGCCGACGCCGGGACGTTATCCGGGTGCCAGGCCAAGAAGCACTGGGCCGCGCCGTCGGTCCCGGCCGACGCCGAACGCCGCAAGGAAACGCCGGCGAGACAAGCGCCGTGGCCAAGACCACGATCCACCAGCTACTGTCACGCCGCGACATCCGGCTACGCGAGAAGGCGCTGTGGCGGATGCTCTATGAAACGGCGGCCGGAGCCTCGGAGATCCTGGCGCTGAACGTCGAGGACCTGTCCGAGCGGCGCCCGGCGCCCGGCCGCCGCCGACATCCGCCCGCACACCGGCCACGCCCGCCTCGGCTACGACCGCGCCCGTGTCCTGCTCGACACCTACGCCGGGCTCGACCTCCACCAACCCCGCACCGCCATGCGCTACGTCAACCCGGCGCTGAGGCCATCGCCAAGGTCACCGAGGTCCTGGCACCCCATCGCCGTACCCACTGATCAACCGATTGGCGGCTGCCCGGAGCTATAGGAGTTCCGGGCCGTTTCAGAGAGATCATCCCAGTTATGGGGATATAAAGCGCTTCATCCGATATACCGCACAAATGGCCCGTCGGGGCCATATCCCATTTGCCGCATTAACCGGCAGTCGCCACACTTGCCTGATTAATCATCTGTGTTGCCGCCCCAATACGGGGTAGTTCACCTATGTGCCGCCATTATGGTGATACAGCGCTCGATTCTCTGCATTTACTAACGGGGGGTATTTAGGTGATTCATCCACCTAGAGGCAGGCAGTCTCTGACGCGAATGATCAACGACCGGTCCCTGTTCGCCTACATCGGCGCGGCGGTCACCGCCGGGGCGCTCATGGCGCCGGCGCTTCCCGCGCAGGCCGCGTCTCACGCCGGCACCACGAAGAACGGCTCCCACGCCCTCTTCCTGCTCCCGTCGGCACCCGGCGGCGGAGGCGGCGGAGGCGGCGAAGAAGAGGCTCCCTCCGCGAAGAAGCCCAGAAAGGAAATCCGGAAACACCGCCGAGTACGCTACGTCGTCCAACGTCCACAAAAGCACTACGAATACCCGGAAGAGAGCGTCGAAGTCTCGCCCGAGCACGGCGGAGGCGGCGGCTACCGACACCACGGGAGGCACCACGGCCACCACCACAACAATCATTTCGCCGACGACCTCTACCGCACGCGGCACCTGCGCAGATTCCACAGCTACCACGAGGCCCGCGCGGCGCTCATCCGGGACGCGCGCCGCTGGCTCCATCCAGGACCGGAGAAGGCCGAGCCGCAGCGACCCAAGGGCCAGGATGCCGTGCGCATCGTCCACAAGGAGCCCGGCGCTCTCAAAGGTTCCGGCCGGAAAGGCCGGTAAGGCCCGCCGGGACCCCAGAGCCCAGGGGTGAACCGGCACCCAGGGACCGGCCGGACCCGCGGGTCCGGCCGGTCCTTTGAGCCGAAGTCGTCGCGGTGCCACCCCCTCCCGGGGAGGTCAATCCACCCGCTGCGGCGCGTATCGCGCGACCACCGGGCGTTCCAGGGCGGCGACCAGGGCGTACAGCGCCACGGACACCAGGACGATGATCACGGAACCCGACCACAGCGCCGCGAAGCGGGAGGCGGTGTAGTCCGCGACGAGCAGGCTGCCCAGCCCGGTGCCGCTGGCGAGCCACTCCGCCAGGGTGGCGCCGGCGATCGCCCCGGGGATCGCGATGCGCGCGGAGGCGAACATCGAGGGAAGCGCGTACAGCAGCCGTACCTTCCTGGTGACCATGAGCTGCCCGCCGCCGAGCGACGTGATGACCTCACAGGCGAGCACGGGGGCCGCGCGCAGTCCCTGGCTGACCGTCACCAGGGTGGCGAAGAAGGTGACCACGGCGACGACGACCGTGACGCCGAGCAGCCCGCGCCCGAAGACGAGGGCGAGCAGTGGCGTCAGGGCGACCAGAGGGATGGACCGCAACACGATGGCGATCGGAAGGACGACCTGTTCGGCGCCGCGGAACGCCACCAGGGCGCCGGCGACCAGCGAGGCGGCGATCATACCGACGACGTAGCCGACGCCCGCGTCGAGCAGCGTCGTGCCCAGCGCGGCCAGCAGGCGGTGCCGATGCTCGGCGGCGTCGTCACCGGCGAACAGGTGGGCCGCGACGTCCGCCGGGGTCTTGGCGAAGTACGGATCGAGGGCGAAACCCCGGACGACCGCGTACCAGGCGGCCACGACGAGGAGGATCGAGCCGGCCAGCCCGGCCGCCCCGGTGAGGAGGGACCGCAGGCGCCCGCCGGACGCCCGCGATGCCACGGCGCCCACGCCCACGCTCACGTCCCGGGCCGCCCACGGGGTGAACCGGCGGGCGATGATCGCGACCACCGCGTAGCCCAACCCCGCCAGGGCCGAGATGACGAGCGCCACCGCCCAGGTGCGCGCCACCTGGAACGACGACTGAGCCTGCACCAGCATCACGCCGAGCCCGCTGCTTGAGCCCAGGTACTCGCCGATGATCGCGCCGAGCAGCGCCGAAGGTGCCGCGATCTTGAGCCCGGCGAACAGGCTGGGCAGCGCGGCGAGCAGGCGCAGCTTGCGCAGCACCATGAAGGAGCCGCCGCCCAAAGAACGGATGAGCTCGATCGCGCTGCGGTCGGCGGACCGCAGTCCCAGTACGGCGGCCGTCAAGGTGGTGAAGAAGACCGACAGCCCGGCCAGCGCCTCCTTGGGGACGTCACCGGGCAGCACGATGACGAGGATGGGCGCGATGGCGACGAGCGGTACACAGTAGCTCGCGACGGCGATGCGCAGCAGTAGCCTCTCCACGGTCGGCACCTGGACGAAGACGGCGGCGAGCACGACGGCCAGCAGGTTCCCCCAGAAGAACCCGATGGCCGCCTCGGACAGCGTCGTGGCGACGTTGCCCGAGTAGACGTGGCGGTCGTCCCCCATCGCCTGGAGGACCGCCCACGGCGAGGGAACGACCCGCAGGCCGGCGAAGACCCGCGCGAGGATCACCCAGACGATGAGCAGCCCCGCCATCGCGGACACCGTGCCCGCCCAGCGCCGGACACCGGTGCGAGCACCCGCGGTGAACGCGGCGCGCCGGGTCGCCACGAGTTGGTTCACCGGACGTCCTCGTGGGAGCCGGCCCGGTCCGAGTCGTCCCCGCCGTGGTCCCCCTCGCCGAAGAGCCGCTCACTGAGGCGGTCGCAGAGCGCGTGGAACTCCGCCGAGCGTGTCACCTCGACGCCTCGCGGCCGCGGCAGGTCGATCCGTACGGTGTCGACGATCCGCCCCGGGCGTGCGCCCATCACCACCACGGTGTCGGCCAGGAACACCGCCTCGACGATCGAGTGGGTGACCAGGAGGGTCGTGGTCGTACGTTCCAGCCAGATCCGCTGCGTCTCCAGGTTGAGCCGCTGGCGGGTCATCTCGTCCAGGGCGCCGAACGGCTCGTCCATCAGCATGACCTCCGGCTCTCCGGCGAGGGTGCGCGCGAGCGCCACCCGCTGACGCATGCCGCCGGAGAGCTGGGCGGGACGGGCCTTCTCGAAGCCGGTGAGCCCGACCAGGCGCACCAGGTCGGCCACGGCCGTACGGCTCACCGGCCGGCCCGCGACCTCGAAGGGCAGCGCGATGTTGGCCTCTACGCTGCGCCAGGGCAGCAGGGCGGCGTCCTGGAAGGCGACGCCGATGCGATGCTCGCGCCGTAGGTCGTCGGGAGAACGGCCGTGTACGTACGCCGTGCCGGACGACGGCCGCTCCAGACCGGCGAAGATGCGCAACAACGTCGACTTGCCGCATCCGGAGGGGCCGAGCAGGGCGGTGAACTCACCGTGCCTGGTGTGCAGATCGACGTCCCGCAGCGCGGGAACCTCGGTCGTCCCGACGTTGAAGGTCCTGCTGACGGCGGTCGCGGACAGGCCCTCCGCGCCCGGCCGACCGCCGGGAGGCGAGGCGGCCGCGTGCGCGGCGGGCGTCACCCTTCCCATTTCCCCTCCGCCACGATGTCGAGGAGCAGCTCGCGATAGGAGGTGTCGCGGCCGGGGATCTCGTTTTCCACCTTCGAGGCTTCCCGCATGAAGTGCGCGACGTCGCGGCCCATCTCCTGCCCTCGGCGGGTGTGCATGTCGAGGGCGTACTCGGGGATCTCGGGGAGCCGTTCCCCGCTGCGCAGCATGTGGACGGCCCACTGCCCGAGCTCGTCGGTGGTGCGGTCCTTGGTACGGCTGACCAGGAACCGCACGGCGTGCACCGCGAACAGCCACCTGTCGCCGTACTCCCGCGAGATGCGCTGGTGCATGCGGTACAGGGCGTCGACGACGACGGGTTCGGCGAACGTGCCGGTCCCTGTGTCCTCGCACGACATGACAAGGAGGCGCGACCACATCACCTCCTCCAGCTCGGCGCTGCTCTCGTACATCTCACGCGCGACGAGCAGCGCGTTCTCCATCAGGCCGCGGCGCACGGACTTCTGCAGGGTCGAGATCAGCTCGTCGGCGGGGAATCCGCGCAGGCTGGTGACCCGAGTCCAGGGATCTTCGGTGTGCGAGACAGGCACTGCGGTGCGCTCCTGTTCGAAATGGACGGTGGTCAGAACGGGTGAGGAGTCCTCAGAGGCGGGTCTTGCCGGCGTAGACCTCGCGCAGGACGCTCGTGTCGAAGAGCTCCTCGGCGGTGGCCTTGACGCCCAGCGAGGTCAGGGTGGCGATGTTGGCCGCGATGCCGTCGGGGCTCATGGTGAGCAGGCCGTTCGCCTTGGCGTCCTGGGTCTCGATGACCGATCGGAACGCCTTCGCGGTCTTCTGCTGCGCTTCCAGATCGAGGTTGAGGCTCTTGCCGTACTTCTCGACGACCAGCTTGGCCGCGGCGTCGGTGTCCTTGAGCGCGTCCTGCCAGCCGCGCGCGGTGGCACGGACGATCTTCACGATCTGCTCGCGCTGAGCCTTGTCGGCGAGCGTCTGCTCGCGGACGACCAGCACGTCGGCCCAGACGTTGTAACCGTATTTGTCCAGCGTGAACGCCGTCGTCTGCACGCCCTGGAGTTCGAGCTGGATCGGCTGGTTCACCAGCATCGACATGAACGCGTCGCAGTCCCCGGCCACCAGGGGCGACGGGTCGAACTGCACCGGTACGAGGGTCACGCTCGCCGGGTCGATGCCGTTCGACTTGAACACGCTGTTCATGATCTCCACACCGCTCTGCTGGACCCCCAGGCGCTTGCCGACCAGGTCCTTGAGCGTGTTCACGGGAGCCGAGGCGAGAGACATGATGGCGGTCGGGTTGACCAGCAAGGTCGCGGCGACGATCTTCAGGGCCGCGCCCTCGTTGCGCGCCTTGGCGATGGTGTCGACGGAGTCGAGGCCGACCATGGCCTTGCCGCTGATCACGAGTGGTTCGACGACGACCGAAGGGCCGCCCGGCGTCAGCGTCACGTCGAGCTGCTCGTCTGTGAAGTAGCCGGCGTGGTCGGCCATGAACAGGCCCATGTTCTCGACGTTGGCCACCCATCCGAGCTGGAAGTTCACCTTGGCGGGGCCGGATGCGGAGGTGGTGGTGGAGGAGGATGAGCAGGCGCTCAGCGCGGTCCCGGCGGCGAGGAGCGACACGCCGCCCACGCCGGACAGGAAGGCGCGACGAGAGAAGGACGAGTGCATGGCAGGAGCCTTTCTGGGGGTTGAGCGGACGACCTGGCGAAGGGGACGTGAACCCCGTGCCGGTCGGCGGTGCCCACTGGCCTGACCGGGCCGGTAGGCCGAAACCGTCCTGTGTGCGGCAGGCCGGCACGATGCGGCGCTCGCTACAGCACCGGCTGGCGAATGTGAGAAGGGGCCGTCTCGGCGCGTGATGAGCTCAAACTGACAACGGTTTCCCCCGGGCGTTGGACAGACGCCAACGCCTGCGTCGTCCTTCAGGACCGATCACCGAGACTCCTTTGGCAAGATATGCCCGCCCGAAATGAGGCGGTACTCCGCATAGTTGCAGGTAGGACGATTGCCTTGATGTCGATCCGCTGTCAAGGGGGTGGCAGTGGAAGTAACACAACGACACAAATTCGTGACATGTCCGTCCACTGCCGGGACGGGGCTCCGAGAGCCGAAGCCGCTGGCCACGCCGGTAATGACATCGATTTCACTCGCTGGGCCATGATCGGCGGCCATCCGGACCGGCCGGTGGGGATTCCGTCCTCCCACGGGCGCCGAGCTCGGAGGATCCGGGACGAATAACAAGTCGGCAACAGGAGGACTGCTTGCTGTTGACGTTGCCACCGACAGGAGTGCAACCATTGCGTGACAACGGTTTCACCGGGAGCGCACTTGATCACCATCCATGACGTAGCGGCTCACGCCGGTGTTTCCGCCGCGACCGTCTCACGTTTCCTGCGTGGCCGGCGGGTACGCTCGTCCGAGGCCATCCAGGCGGCCGTGGATGAGCTGGGCTACTCGCCGAGTGCCGCGGCGCAGTCCCTCAAATCAGGGCGCACCTACACCATCGGGGTCGTCGTCCCGGACATCACCAACCCCTACTTCGCCGCCGTCGTCAAGGGGATGGAGTCCGTCACCCGGGCGGAGTCGTACCGCATCCTGCTCGCCAACAGCGACGAGAGCAGCGAGCGAGAGGACGACGTGCTCGCCGACATGGTGCGCCGGGTGGACGGCCTCATCCTCGCACCCGCCACGGAACGGGACCGGAGCCCGTTGAACGTCAGGGACGCCGAAGTGCCGCTGGTGTTCATCGACCGCGATCTGAAGGGCGGTGAGCACTTCGACGCGGTTCTGGTCGACAACGCCGACGGAGGCCGGCAGGCGGCCGAGCACCTGCTCAAGCTCGGCCACACCCGGATCGCCGCGATCAGCGGCCCGCCGGACACGACGCCCGGCCGCTGCCGCCGGGAGGGGTTCCTGGAAGCGCTCGCGGCCGGGGGCGTCGACGTCTCCCCCGAACACGACCTGATCGGCGATTTCCGCGAGCAGAGCGGCTACCAGCTCGCCTTGTCCCTGTTGTCGCTGCCGGAGCCCCCCACCGCCGTCTTCACCGCGAACAACCTCATGACCCTCGGCGCCCTCAAGGCCCTCCACGACATGCGGGTCGACGTACCGGGGCAGGTGAGCCTGATCGGTTTCGACGACCTGGACACCGGCCCTCTGCTCCGGCCACCGCTCACCGTCATAGACCGGCCGATGATCGAGCAAGGAGTTCTGGCGATGCGGCTGCTCCTTCGCCGGTTGGACTCGGAGTACCACAACGACATCCCCCGTCGCATCGTCCTTGGCACCAAGCTCATCGACCGGGCCTCGACGGCGCAGCCCCGCAAGCCCGGTGGCGGAGCAGCCACCCTTCCACGAGTGGGAAAGACACGATCCAGATGAGCGACACCACCACGGGCGCGGGCCGCTTCGACCCGGACGGCGTCACGTCGTCTTCCAGGGCGCTGCGAGCGTTTCTGCATGGTCTTCCCGGCGTCGATCGCGTGGGCGCTGATCAGCGTGCCGCGATGCTGGGTACCCGTTCGATCAAGACGACCGCCAAGGCGCGGGCTATCGATCTGGCCATCTCGATGGTCGATCTGACCACGTTGGAGGGCGCGGACACGCCGGGCAAGGTGCGGGCGATGTGCGCCAAGGCGGTGCGGCCCGATCCGGGGGATCCCTCGGTTCCGGGGGTGGCGGCGGTGTGTGTGTATCCGGATCTGGTGGCCGAGGCGGTGGGGGCGCTCGGATCTTCGGGGGTGCGGGTGGCCAGTGTGGCGACCGCGTTCCCCAGTGGCAGGTCCTCGCTGGGGGTGAAGGTGGAGGACACGGCGCTGGCGGTCGGGGCGGGTGCCGATGAGATCGACATGGTGATCGACCGGGGTGCGTTCCTGTCGGGTGACTACCGGAAGGTCTTTGAGGAGATCGTCGCGATCAAGGCCGCGTGCGCTCGTGGGAGTGACGCCGCGGGTGCCGGGGGCAGGGGCGACGCGCATCTGAAGGTGATCTTGGAGACGGGTGAGCTGGCGACCTATGACAACGTGCGGCGGGCGTCGTGGCTGGCGATGCTGGCGGGGGCTGATTTCATCAAGACCTCGACCGGGAAGGTCGCCCCGGCCGCCACGTTGCCGGTGACGCTGGTGATGCTGGAGGCGGTGCGTGACTTCCGTGCCCAGACCGGGCGCATGGTGGGCGTCAAGCCCGCCGGTGGGATCCGTACCACCAAGGACGCCATCAGGTACCTGGTGCTGGTCGGTGAGACCGCGGGCCCGGACTGGCTGGATCCGGAGTGGTTCCGGCTGGGTGCCTCCAGTGTGCTGAACGATCTGCTGATGCAGCGTCAGAAGATGACGACCGGGCGGTATGCCGGTCCTGACTATTTCACCCTTGACTGAGGCGGGCCCCATGTTCGAATACGCACCGGCTCCGGAGTCGCGCGATGTGGTGGACATCCGGCCCTGCTACGGGTTGTTCGTCAACGGCGAGTGGGTCGACCCGCTGGGCGGTGAGCGGGACAAGACCATCAACCCGGCCACCGAGGAGGTGCTGGCGGAGTTCGCCCTGGCGGGTGAGGCCGACGTCGACCGGGCCGTGGCGGCGGCCCGCGCGGCCTATGAGTCGGTCTGGGGGCGGCTCGCGGGGCGGGAGCGGGCCAAGTACCTGTTCCGGATCGCCCGTATCATCCAGGAACGCGCCCGCGAGCTGGCGGTGCTGGAGTCGCTGGACAACGGCAAACCGATCCGCGAGTCCCGCGATGTGGACCTTCCGCTGGTCGCGGCGCATTTCTTCTACTACGCGGGGTGGGCCGACAAGCTCGGTCACGCCGGGTTCGGGGCCGATCCGGCGCCGCTGGGGGTGGCCGCGCAGGTCATCCCGTGGAACTTCCCGCTGCTGATGCTGGCCTGGAAGATCGCCCCTGCCCTGGCGTGCGGGAACACCGTGGTGCTCAAACCGGCCGAGACCACCCCGCTGACCGCGCTGGCGTTCGCCGACATCTGCGCCCAGGCCGATCTGCCCGCGGGTGTGGTCAACATCGTCACCGGCGCCGGACCCACCGGGCAGGCGCTGGTGAACCACCCGGGGGTGAACAAGGTCGCCTTCACCGGGTCCACCGACGTCGGCCGCATGATCGCCCGCCAGGTCGCCGGGACGGGCAAGAAACTCACCCTGGAGCTGGGCGGCAAGGCCGCCAACATCGTGTTCGACGACGCGCCGATCGACCAGGCCGTCGAGGGCATCGTCACCGG